>NZ_JBEVLO010000001.1:0-11793 GCF_040509115.1 Mycobacterium sp.
GCGTTGTCGTTGAGCATGGTCGATTCCTCTTGGTGGTGCCGCATGGCGTGCGGCTTGACCGGAAGGCTACGCCGCTCCGATCATTCGATCATCGCTCGCAATTTGGATGGACCATGAAAGCAGGTCGAACGAATGGCCCCCGGTCCTTGCCCGACCTCGCGGCCTTTGCCGCGGTGGCCGAACTGCGCAGCTTCACGCGCGCCGCCGCGCAGCTGGGAATATCCACGTCGATGCTCAGCTATACGATCAAGAGGCTGGAAAAAAACCTCGGCATCGCGCTTTTGCACAGGACGAGCCGCAGTGTGTCGACGACCGAAGCGGGCGATCGTTTGCTCGGAACGCTCGGGCCCGCATTGGCCTCGATCGAGGAGACACTCGATGGACTGGCGCAGCAACATGACCACGTCACCGGGACGGTTCGCATTACCGCGACCCGCCAGGCGTACGAAGCCGTGATCCGGCCGGTACTGGGCGAGTTCGCCGCACGGCATCCAGGCGCCTCCGTGGAGGTGCTGATCGAATACGCGTTCAGGGACATCGTCGCCGACCGCTTCGACGCCGGCATTCGCCTCGGCGAGAAGCTGGCCGACGACATGGTGGCGTTTCGGGTGGGTCCGGACCTGCGCATGGCCGTCGTGGCGAGCCCGGCCTATCTCCGGGATCGCGCGCCGCCGGCCGTGCCGAAAGACCTGGCGGATCATCGTTGCATCAATTATCGGATGGTCGCCGCGAACGCCATCTATGCCTGGGAATTCGAAAAGCGTCACAGCGCCCTCCGGGTGCCGGTCACCGGGCCTCTGCTCACGAACGAGCCCGAGGTCATGCTCCAGGCCGCGCTCGATGGGCTAGGCGTTGCGTACGTTCTGGAACACGAGGCGCAGCCATACATGGAAGCCGGATCGCTGGTGCGAATGCTCGAAGACTGGACACCACCTTTCCCGGGGTTCCACTTTTACTATCCCTCGCGCAGACGCGTATCGTCGGCCCTCGGGTCGCTGGTGAGAATTCTGCGGGAGCGGCAGGATGGTTGTTGACGTGGTATTGGCCCAGGCACGGTTGCTTGGCTAGCTTCCCGGCCGCCAGGGTCTACGGCTCGAGTGGTTGAATTTACTGGACGAATTGTCGTCTCGCGACATAAAAGGGGGCGCGACGCATTCCAAGTGACATGCCGAACAGCGGATGTGATGTGCATTCATCGACCTTCATTCATCAGCCTCCGTTATGAGCGCCACGGCGGTTAATTCCTGTGTTCGTGTTGGCCTCGGAGCATGCTTCGGTTGCAGAACGCCGCCGCGTGTCAGCTTGAATCGCTCGATGACGCGGAGCGCCGTATCACTTCCCGAGGCGTCAGCGGTATCGAGCCCAATATTTTGGCCACCATAGGGAGCATAGGCCTCAAGGACAGTTGCCTTAAAGAGTCCTATCGTCGTCACGCCTGTTGCCGACCCCAGATGCATGACGCCGCAGTCTGCGGTGACGAACAGGTCCAGGCCCGCCAGTACCGCCGCCGTGTGGCGAATACCTGAGAAGTAATAGCCGGGCCATGCTCCGCGTAACATTGAGCGCGCATGCGCGGGGATGATCTGGATAATCGACGCGTGGGGAAGGGCGCCGTGCAACGTGGCCGTAAAATCTGTCCACCAGGCTTCCGGGGAAACGCTTGTTCCCCGTCGCATTGCCGCAAATGCCGACGATCGGGCCCGTCTTCTCGCGAGGGTTGCTACGCTGTCACTTTGGAAAACTGCGCATTTGAAAGTGCGGGCTTTGGATAAGTGGGCAGCGATAGGTTGGCGACTTTCAAAAGTGAGCTTGCTTCGGGGCGCAGTTCAGATATTCAGTCAGCATCAGCTGGATAGTCAGAAGTGCGCTCAAGTTCAGGTCGTGCGCGTGGTTGCGGGGTTCGACGGACAGGTCAGGAACGCGCCGGTGACCAGGTGAACCAGCCGATCCGCTCGCGCAGCGAACGAGGGTTGGTCAACCGCCCAACCTAGCGCCGTCATGAGCGCAAACAGGTCGTCACCGTCCATGTCCGCGCGGGCCGACCCGTCCGCTTGCGCATGCTGCAGCAGACGAGCGCTCGCCGCGTGCACCGCGGCGCACGCGGCGTAAAGCGCCGAGGCGGGGTCCGTATGCGCAGCTGCCATCAGTGCGACCACGCCCTTGTGGCTCTGGGCGAAGGCCACCCATTCACGGACCCAGGACACCAGCGCGGTGCCCGCCGACGGCGCCGTTTCCAGATCCGTCGCCGTGCGGGTCAGTGCGTCCAGATCCGTGCACATCAACGCTTCGAACAAGGCCTCACGCGTTGGGAAGTGACGCAGCAGCGTGGCCAAGCCGACGTTAGCGCGCCGGGCGATGTCGCGCATCGACGCATCGGCCTGCTCGGCGATGACGCCACGAGCGACTGCGAGGATGTGGTTGTAGTTCTTTTGTGCATCGGCGCGCATGGGCGGTCCATTGACATATGGATCACTGATCCACATAATTGGACCAATGATCCACATCGTACACCAGCCGAGCGGCTTCGACGAACCGTCAGGCCGTCAACCATGTAGAGGCCGCGAATGAGCACGATCAGCATTATTGGAGCAGGTGAGATGGCGGCGGCTATCGCCCGTCTGGCCATCGGGGCGGGGCACGCCGTGGAACTGGCCAGTCGCGACACCGCGAAAGCTCGCCGGCTGGCTGAGCAGCTCGGCGCACGCGCCTCGACTGGCGTATTCGGCGCCGCCCCAGCTGGCGACCTCGTCATTCTGGCAGTGCCCTATGCGTCCGCGCAGGACGTGCTGGCGGAGTACGGCGACGCACTCTCGGGCAGGGTACTGGTCGACATCACCAACCCGATCAAAGCCGACTTCTCCGGTTTCTTGACCGCCGGGGACACGTTCGGTGCGGCGGAGATCGCCCGGGCTGCCCGGTCTGCCACGACGGTCGTTAAGGCGTTCAACACGCAATTTTCCCACGTCCTGGCGGCCGGTGCGCTCGCTGGAACCACGCTGGATGTGTTCGTGGCCGGAGACGACGTGGCGGCGAAGACCCGGGTCGCATCCTTCATCGGCAGCCTAGGCCTGCGCGCGTGGGACGTGGGGCCTCTGCGCGTGGCGCAGACGCTGGAGCACGTCTGCATGCTCACGCTCGGGTTGATGACACACGCCATTAAGCATACCCAATTCGCGATCGGCGTCACCGTGGCCGGCTAAGGCCGCAGGCGCCCCGACCGCTCATCTTCCATCCTTAAAGTGAGTACCCATATGCACGTTTTTGTTACGGGCGGCACCGGCCATTCCGGTCCCTACATCATCGCCGACCTGATCGCCGCGGGGCATGACGTCACGGCGCTTGCGCGCTCGGACAAGACCGAGGAAGTCGTCATTAAGCTTGGCGCCAAGGTTCGTCGCGGCAGCCTGGAGGATCTCGACGGGCTCAAGGCTGCCGCAGTGGAGGCCGATGGCGTCATCCATGTCGCGCACCGACAGGACCTGCTTCCCTCGGGCGGGATCGCCGCCGTGGCCGCCGCCGAGCGCGAGATCATGTTGGCCTACGGCGAGGCACTGGCAGGGACCGGCAAGCCGCTGGTCGTGTCGGCAAGCATCGGTGGCCCGGGTTGGGACGGTCTGGGCCGGCCGGCGACGGAGGAGGATCCGTCCCTTCCGGGCGGCGATGCGTACGCCGGGACGCTGCGGGTTCGTAACATCGTGGAGACCACGGTGATCGATCTGGCCCATCGGGGCGTACGCTCGTCGATCGTGCGGATCCCCGAGATCATGCATAGCACGACCGATACAGCCGGTTTTTTGCCGCTGCTGATCGGCCTGGCCAAAGCCAAGGGCGTCGTCGGCTATCCGGGAGACGGCACGAACCGCTGGACCGCGGTGCACGCCCGCGATGTTGCCTCGGCGTTCCGTCTGGCACTGGAAACCGGCCCCGCCGGCCGAAACTGGCACGCCGTCGCGGATGAAGGTTTCTCCTTTCGCGAACTCGCCGAGGCCCTGGGCAGCCGCCTGAACCTGCCGGCAGTGTCCATTCCGGCGGACCCGCTCATGTTGCCCGGGTTTTTTGGGTTCCTGGCCAACCTGGTGACTTTGGATACCCCCGCGTCCAGCGCCATCACGCGCCGGGTCCTCGGCTGGGCACCGGTCCAGCCCCGCCTTTTCGCCGACTTGGACAACGGGCACTACTTTCCTGCCCACTGAGTGACGTCGCATCCGCTTCGCCGCATTGCAATCAAGCCGCCGGACAGTGCGCCGGCGGCGCCACCTTCTTCAGGAGACAGTACATGACCGTTATCAGCATCATCGGGGCCGGCGGTATGGCCAGGGCAATCGCCAGCCGTGCCGCGCAGGCCGGGCACGCCGTCGAAGTCGTCAGCCGCGAAAGCTCCAAGGCGCAGGCAGTGGTCGACACGCTCGCCGGGAAAGCCACCGCCGGCGTGTATGGAACCGTGTTGGCGGGCGACCTGGTCATTCTCGCTGTGCCATACGCCAGTGTTGCCGCCGTCGTGGCCGATTTTGGGAGCGCCCTCGAGGGCAAGGTGGTGATTGACGTCACCAATCCCGTTGCACCGGACCTGTCGACGCTGGTTAGTCCTCCCGGCAGCTCGGGCGCCCAGGAGACTGCGAAGGGCGTCCCGGCGGGCGTTTCCGTGGTCAAGGCCTTCAATGCCATCTTCGGTCACGTCCTTGCCAAGGGTGGACGCCTTGACGCGTTCATCGCGGCCGACGATCCGAAGGCAAAAGCACGTGTTTCGGCGTTCCTCGACAGTATCGGGCTGCGGCCGCTGGACGTGGGCGGGCTGCACATGGCCCAGTCGCTGGAGGCCCTTGGCCTGATGATGATCAATCTGGCCAGACACGGCGCGGGCACGTGGGACCTCGCGATGCGGGTCGACATCGGCTGAGTGACCGCTGCCGAGCGATGGTTTGCAAAGGCAAGAATCAACGCCCGATGATGGCCGCGCCGCCTGCCGACCGCCGACGGTAGGCACCGACACCCCGGCCAGCGGCGGCCTCGCCCTCAAAAGCTGCACACGCGCGACACACTCCGTCCCCGCTCCTGGGCTTTCCTGACGCGCGAGGGTTTAGTGTCGAGAGAGCACGAGGTGCCGACGGTCACTGTCAGAACGGCTCGCCGATGGCGAGCCGCTAGGGTGTCGAGCCGTCCACCGCACCGAGATGGCGTCAGTGGTACATAAGCGCGGATCGGCACGTCGCCGGCGATCCACCGCCGGGATGCGTCCGGCGTGTTGTCCCGACCTAACTTCACAGGAAACCTCCCATGTACGACCAATCCAAGTTAGCGGCGCTGACTGACTTCGCTCGCGTCGGCGCCGGCTCTACCGTCATCGACGTGTACCCGGGCGACGGCGATTGGACCAACCTGTATTCGGACGTCGTGGGAGCCGAAGGGCGTGTTTACAGCTTCGTGCCCGCCGAAGTTGCACACTTCAACAATGATCCGGTTGGCCGAATGCGCTCGCTTGCGAATGAGCCGGGCCGAGGGAACGTCGAAACGGTCACGGCGGACCTCGTGGCGCTGCCGGCGTCGCTGGCACCGGCGGACGTCCTGTGGCTGCACCTGTTCTACCACGATCTGCATACGCCGCTGATGCAGGCCAGGGGCGCGACCGCGACTCAGTTCAACCAAGCCGTCCATGCGCGACTGAAGCCCGGTGGTCACTACGTCATTGTCGACCACGCCGCCGCTGCCGGCAGAGGCGCGGGCGACGCCCCGTCGCTGCATCGGATCGAGGCGACGTTCGTTCAAGCGGAGGTAGAAGGGGTCGGCTTCGTGCTGGACGCAGAAACCACCCTGCTTGCCAATCGCAACGATCCACACGCCGCCAAGGCGTTCGACCCCGCGATCAAAAACGAAACCGACCGCTTCGCGTATCGCTTCAGAAAGCTTTGATCGGTACGTCGGCCGCGCAATGACCGAGGCGCTCCTCGCTGCATCGGTCAGCGGCGGCATCGACCCCGAGCGGCCCGGCTCTGAGCCGTCGACGCGCGACGGACGTCCCGTACATGCTGCGCCATCATCGACGATGTCTGCGCCGCGAGAGAGCGGGCACCGGTGCCGCCCCGTCGCGTATCGGACCGGCGTCCATCTGCGTGACGGTTGAGGCGGGCTCGCGTCGTTGCTCTGCCACGCTGTCGTCAGTCGTCGTTGCGAAAGGTAAGCGGCGGCATCGCCAGTTCGACGGGGGGCTGCGTGCTTTCATATAGGCGGGCAGTTTCCATAAGCCATTGGCAGAACACGGCAACGGCGGACCGGCCATGGATCGGATAGCGGGAAACGATAAAGTGGGCGTCGGACATGGCCACCGGGCCGGCGAGTTTCACCAGCCGCCTCGCGGCAACGTCGTCCTGAATCAAGCTACCGCCGCCCAGCACTACCCCCATGCCGTCGATGGCCCCTTGGAGGGCCGCCAAGGGCTCGTTGAACCGTAAGCCCATCGGCTCTGTCAGCCCCGGCACCTGGTGTAACTGGCCCCAGGTCAGCCAGTCATTACGTTGAATGGCCTGATGTATGAGCGGCAGGGCCAGGATTTGGCTGTGGGTAAGTCGGCGGCGCCTCGGCGGCAGCAGGCTGGGGCTACAAACCGGCTGCGCGGTGTCGCCCATGAGCCTGGTGCAGTAGGGCGCCGACCAATGCCCGGCGCCAAACCGGATGGCGACATCGCAGTCGCCCAGTCCGACATCGATCAGCCGATACGTCGTGATCATGCGCAGCTCGATGCTCGGGTGCCGGCGATGAAAATCGGCAAGCCGCCTGACCAGCCACTTGACCGCAAAGGCAGGCGTCGTGGTGAACGACACCACATTCGGATCTCGGGGCGGGTTGAACCGCCGTGCCGCAGCAGTCAGGCGGTCGAATGCGTCAGCGATATCCTGGTGAAATAGCTTGCCGCCCTCGGTCGCCCGCACTTGGTTTCCGTGGCGTTCGAGCAGAACGACGCCCAGCTGATCCTCCAGCCGCTTCAGCTGATGGCTGATGGCAGACGGAGTGACGTGGAGTTCTTTGGCCGCCGCCGTCAGGTTGCCATAGCGGACGGTCAGGTCAAAGGCACGCATTGCGTTGAGAGAAGGTAGCCGAGACATTGAGAATTTCTCATCTAAGAGATTAAAAAAGTCCCTTGCTGCGGGCGACACAGGGCAGCCATAGTCTACCGATAGTGAGAAAAGTTACCTGGACGAGGTCGCGCGGTGAATCTAGCTCTTTGTCATGTCCGATCTGGCCAGTTTTCCAAGGGTCAGCTCCGGGAGCTACAAGACGTGCTACAGCGGACCTATATCGGGCTGTTCGGCGAACAGGCCAAGCTGACGTGCATCTGGCGCATCGTGCCTCGCGGGCAGGGCTATACCAAAGGCAATCTTCACCACGTCAGCTGGTTGATGGTTGAAGCCCCGGCGGGGATCACGATGGCCGAACGCCACCGGGCGCTGGCAGCCCTGTCGTCGGCCTGGGCCGCTTGCGCGGGGGTCAGCACCGCTGATCTGGCGTTAACGATGTCCGACAGCGACTACGTGGCGGCGTACCGGGCTCTCGACCTTGATCGGGTCCGGCCGACGGCGCGCCTTCGGTTCGTCGTCTCGCGACTCGTACAGATGTACACGTCTAGATATCTGAATGGTTATTTCTCGATTCGTACCTGATGCAAGGAACCGGCCATGCCGTTTTATAACTGTGCCTGCAGTCGAGACCTTGGTGACGACACGCAGGCGCGTATTGCGGACGTTATCGGGGCAGTTCATTGCGGCTTGACGGGCGCCCCGTTGCATTTCGTTAATGTCTTGTTTCTGAAGGCGTACCGCCTGCGCCGAGGCGAAGTCCTGAGCGTCATCGGCAACGTTCGCACGGGGGGCAATCGAACGCCGGAGTTGATCGATCGTTTGCGAGGAGACCTGCAGGCGTCGATCGCCGCCGTAGCCTCCTTGGCGCCGACCGAGGTGGTGGTGAAGTTGATCTCGATCGAGGCCAAGTGGGTGATGGAAGGCGGCCGTGTCATTCCGGAGCCGGGCGAGGAAGAGGAGCGGGAGATGGTCGTTGGCTAAAGCAAGGTCATCAAGGTTTCCGTGGGTGTTTTGCGAATGCCCGGGAGAAGTCGCATGAAGGGCATCGCGAGCCATGCCGACGTCATCGCGGTCGAAGCCCGGGCACCGACTGCCCTGCCAAGCAGCACCTACGAGATGCTGCAGCTGGGCGCCGCCATCGATCCCGACGCGCCGGCCCTGAGCTTTTTCATGCGCGCCTCGGAGCATCATCGCGCGGAGCGCTGGACCTACCGCGAACTGTTGTCGGACATTACGCGCACCGCAAATTTCTTCACGCGGCTGGGGGTGCGCGAGGACTCCGTTATCGCCTATGTCTTACCTAACCTTCCCGAAACGCATTTTGTCATTTGGGGCGGGGAGGCGGCGGGTATCGTGTGCTCCATCAATCCCTTGCTCGAGGCCTCCGCGATCGTCGACCTTTTAAATGCCGCGGGCGCCGAAGTGTTGGTGACGCTCGCGCCATTTCCCGGCGTGGACGTGTGGAAGAAGGTCCACGGCGTCGTGAACAGGGTGCCCTCGTTGAAACACCTGGTTCTCGTGAACCTGGCCGATCGGGTGCGCGGCGCAGCGGGCTTGATTGCGCGTCTGATGCAACGGGGGGAAGTGACCAGGCAGCTCGGGCGCGGTGGTGTCCGCGCTGCGGTGCCCGCCCGGATCGCTGTGCACGACTTCCGCTCAGGCACACGCGAGGAATCTGACCGTTTCCTCACCAGTGGCCGGCGCTTTCACCCCGACGATTTTTCCTCGTACTTTTGCACCGGTGGCACCACCGGAATTCCCAAGATAGCCAAGCGCCGCCATGGCAACGAGGTTGCCAATGCATGGAGCGCCGCACAGTTCCTCGGTGACGGTGTCGGTTCGAGCAAGACATTTTTCTGCGGACTGCCGCTTTTTCACGTGAACGCGGTGATCGCCACCGGCCTGGTCCCCTTCTCGCGAGGCGCGCACGTGGTCCTGGGCACGCCGCAAGGCTATCGCAGCGACGGGATGATGAATCGCTTCTGGGACATCGTCGAATACCACCGAATCAACTTCTTTAGCGGCGTGCCAACGTTGTACGCGGCGCTTCTCGAGGTCCCAGTTGGGACGCGCGATCTCAGTTCGCTCGAGTACGGCCTCTGTGGCGCGGCGCCGCTGCCTGTCGAGGTCCTTCGGACGTTTCAGGAGCGGACCGGCATTAAGATCCTGGAAGGCTACGGTCTGACGGAGGCGACGTGCGTAAGTAGCGCGAATCCGCCGCTGGGCGAACGACGCGAGGGCTCGGTCGGCCTGCGGGTGCCTGGGCAACACATGAAGGCCGTGGTCGTCGACGACGGGGGTGCGCATGTGCGTGACTGCGACGTCGACGAGGTGGGTGTCCTCGTCATATCAGGGCCCAATGTCTTCGCCGGCTATGCGCTGGCCGAACAAAATGAAGGTCTTTGGATTGACACCGGCGACGGCAAGCGCTGGCTCAACTCCGGTGACCTCGGTCGCCAGGACGCGGACGGCTATTTCTGGCTGACTGGGCGCAGGAAGGACCTGATCATCCGCGGCGGCCACAACATCGACCCTGCGATGATCGAGGAGCCGCTGCACCGCCACCCTGCGGTGCAAATCGCCGCGGCGATCGGAAGGCCGGATGTCCGTGCTGGCGAGCTGCCGGTGGCTTACGTCCAGTTGAAGCCCGGAGCGACGGCGTCGGAGCAGCAAATCGCTGAATTTCTACGTGACGCGATCACGGAGCGGGCCGCGCTACCTAAGTACATCCGCATTATCGAGGCCATGCCAGTGACCGCGGTGGGGAAGATCTTTAAGCTCGACCTGAAGCACCGTGAAGTCTTGGACGCTTTGCGGACTGCACTGGCCGAGGCGGACATTCGGGTCAATGCAATCGCGGTGAACGAGGGCAGGTCCAGCGGGACAACCGTGCAGATCGAGCTTGACGGTCCCGCGCTTGAGCCGCGCGCCAGAGCGGTCCTCGGGGGCTTTCCATTCACTTTTCATTTCAGTGCAGCCATCCAGTGACCGAGCGACGGTCTTGAAAGGAATCTTATGCGGTCGCGGCGAAAAACTGTTGTCGTCATCGAGCCTGACCTCAACCTGGCCGAAAACGTGCGCAACTTGGGCGTCGGCCGCCCGCCGGCTACCGTGAGAAAACGCATCGACCGCGGAGGAATCGTTTAGTGTGGAAGCACAGTCACCAGACGGCCATCACGCAACGCCTGCGACAGCAGAGTGTCGGCCACGAACGCAATGCCCAGGCCATGCTGATCCGCCAACGCTGTCGGCGGTCACTTCTTTGTTCGTGCCGGTTTTCCTGCGGCGGCCTGGGGAAAGACGCATCCTCCGGCGCGAACGAGCGCTTTGAGCTCTTCGCCGAACTGCACGGGGTCTCGATCCAGTCGCGCGAGGAATTTCTTGTGTCGCCGCACGTAAGAATCCGAGTCGTATCTCGCACTCCAGCGCGCGATGTTGAGCACGATAGGAATCAGGTCGAGTCCCTTTTCAGTCAACGTATAAAAGTCCCTGCGACCGTCCTCAGGGCTCGGGGACTTTGCAAGAACGCCTTGCCTGACGAGAAACGCCAAGCGGGTGGCAAGAATGTTGGTAGCAATCCGTTCTTCCGAATTCAAAAACTCGCCGTAGGTCTTCTTCCCGACAAAAACGATGTCGCGAATGATTAGCAGCGACCATCGATCACCGAAAATTTCGATGCCATAGTTCACGCCGCAGTGGGACCGGAGGGAGCCTGATGTCTTCATGACGTCATCTTAACATTGCTGGCCCCATGCAACTAATCAGTGCCGCTTACTTGCCTTTTACAAGTGCTAGATCTAGCATGGTCCGGGTCGGGAGACCGCATCATCACGCGGTAGAGCCGTTGTAGGGACTGGCGCCGGTTGAGGAAGTCTCCGCACCACATCGAGGAGTCGTGCATGGCCAAGATCGGGAGCATCGGTGCGGAAAGTGGCGGCCGCGATCCGTCGTTGTGCCACGAAGGGCGACTGCGGTGGCCAAGCCGCGAGTCGCCACGGCGCCAAGGTGTTCCCCGTGACGCAGCCCGGACGGGGTGCGTCACGCGAACGGTCACGTCCAACGACCATCGACTTACAGGGATTTGAACATGCTCACAAACGAGGAAGTCATCCGAGAGCTGTATGCCGCGTCGGAAGGGCATCGCACGGACATCAACAAGGTCGTCTCCCTCTTTGCTCCCGAGGGATATATGCGCGACATGTCCTCTGGCGTCGATTGCCACGGCAAGGAGATCGGCGACTCGATCGCTGGCTTTAGGCACTCCTTTCCAGATGTCCACCGCGAGATATTCAGCCTTTACGTTGCGAAGAGCGTTGTGATCGTCGAACTTGCCATCCGCGGGATGCACCGAGGCGAGCTCACCTTGCCTTCGGGCTCGCTCGCTCCGACGGGACGGTCGATAGACGTCCCAAGTTGCGACGTCTTCCATCTCGCAAGCGGAAAGATCACATCGTTTCACTGCTACAGGGAGACGTCCGTCATGCTGCAGCAACTCGGACTTGAGGCTGCCTGATTCGCCGCCCACCTAAGATCCGGTCTTAGACCGAAGGAGCGTATCGATGAACATTGGAGAGAATGTGCAGACAGTCAAGGATTTTTTCGAAGCGCTGGGTAGCGGCGACAAGCATGCCCTCCTCGCGGTAACTGCGAAAGATAACGAGTGGATCATCCCGGGAAGCGACTGGCCGCTGGCCGGGACGCACCGAGGTCACGACGGGTTGTC
>NZ_JBEVLO010000002.1:0-55788 GCF_040509115.1 Mycobacterium sp.
GCAACGGGTGCGGAGTACCGGAGGACACAGGTCATGAGCGGCGGAATGCGCAGGATCGGCGAGTACCTCGGCCTGCTCGAGGACACCGGTCGGTACGACGACGAGTACGGGTCATACGAGGGCGAGTACGACACCCAGGAGACGATGCCGGTCTCAGCGCGACCCGCGAAGCGGGAGAGCCGTTCGGCTCCGGTCTCCGACCTGTCCGAGCGGCGGCGTACGACGCCCGGCCCGGTCGGTGTCGTGGCCGAGCTGTCGCGCATCACCACGCTGCACCCGCGCACCTACAACGAGGCGCGCACGATCGGTGAACACTTCCGCGCGAGCACGCCGGTGATTATGAATCTGTCCGAGATGGACGACGCCGACGCCAAGCGTCTCGTCGACTTCGCGGCAGGCCTCGCGTTCGCGCTGCGCGGTTCGTTCGACAAGGTCGCCACGAAGGTGTTCCTGTTGTCGCCAGCCGACGTCGACGTCACGGCCGATGAGCGCAAGCGCATCGCCGAGGCGGGCTTCTACGCCTACCAGTGACGCCCACCAGTGACGCCTACCAGTGACGGGGCCCGGCGCCTGCGGCTGGTGCGGGTAGGCTGACGGCGAGCCGGTCACCCGGATCGCATGCCGTCTGTATCCAATGTCACAACCGCCTTTCAGTGAGGTCGCGCAGTTGTCGCTGTTCCTTCAAATCCTGGGCTTGGTGCTGTTCGCCTTCTGGCTTCTGCTCATCGCGCGGGTCGTCGTCGAGTTCATCCGGTCGTTCAGCAGGGACTGGCGCCCAAGGGGTGTCACGGTGGTGCTGCTCGAGGTCATCATGACGGTGACCGATCCGCCGGTGAAGCTGCTGCGCAGGCTCATTCCCCAGCTCACCATCGGTGCGGTACGCCTGGACCTGTCGATCATGGTGCTGCTGCTGGCGGCCTTCATCGGCATGGAACTGGCCTGGAACGCGGCGGCTACGGCGTAGCCAGAGCGGGTTTGCCCGGTCCGAAATTCGGTGGTGCGAAGTTTGAAATTCGCTCTTATTTCTGGACCTCACCCGCAACCGCCGGGTCTAATGTGACAGGATGGACGCCAGTTACTTCCAGCATGGCTTTACACTTTGACACCGGTTGACGGTCCAGACTCCAAGGGGGCAGACAATGCCGCTTACACCAGCTGACGTACACAACGTCGCGTTCAGCAAGCCGCCCATCGGAAAGCGCGGTTACAACGAGGACGAAGTAGACGCCTTCCTCGACTTGGTCGAGAACGAGCTCACTCGTCTCATCGAGGAGAACGCGGATCTCCGGCAGCGCGTCGCGGAGCTCGATCAGGATCTGGCGAGCGCTCGCGCAGGGGGCGGAGCGCAGGCGACGCAGTCGATCCCGATGTACAAGCAGCCGGAGCCCGAGCCAGAGCCCGTCGCCGCGCCGCAGCCGGTCTACGAGGCGCCTGCGCAGCCCGTCGCCGCCGCGCCCGTAAGCGAGGACAGCCACATCAAGGCGGCGAAGATCCTCGGTTTGGCCCAGGACACGGCGGACCGGTTGACCGGCACTGCGAAGGCGGAGTCCGACAAGATGCTCGCCGACGCGCGCGCTCAGGCCGATGCCATGGTGAGCGAGGCACGCCATACCGCAGAGACCACGGTCTCCGAGGCCAAGGCACGCGCCGACGCCTTGCTGTCGGATGCTCAGACGCGATCGGACGCGCAGCTCCGGCAGGCGCAGGAGAAGGCCGACGCACTGCAGGCGGACGCCGAGCGCAAGCATTCCGAGATCATGGGCACCATCAACCAGCAGCGCACCGTGCTGGAGGGACGTCTGGAGCAGCTGCGGACGTTCGAGCGCGAGTACCGGACGCGTCTGAAGACGTACCTGGAGTCCCAGCTCGAAGAACTTGGTCAGCGAGGCTCGGCGGCTCCGGTTGATTCCACCGCGAACAACGACGGCGGCGGCTTCAACCAGTTCAACCGGGGAAACAACTGACCGGCTGATTGATGCTGATCGTTGCGCTAGTCCTTGCCGTCATCGGCTTGGCCGCGTTGGTGACGGCCGTCGTCACCAGCAACGAGATGATCGCGTGGGTGTGCATTGGTGCCAGTGTCATCGGTGTCCTGCTTCTCATCGTCGATGCTCTGCGCGAACGGTCCCGCGGCGATGAGGAGTCGGCTGACCGGGACGAGTCCGATGCCGAGCAGGCTGCGGCCAACGATACGACCGTGATCCCCGTCGCCGAGGAGTCCGAAGCGGAGTACTACCCGGACGAACCCTCCGAGACGGAGACCAAGGCGGTGTCCATCGAGAAGTCCGACGGCGGAACAGAGTCCAGGCGCGACTAATTCCGTTGGGCTCCAACGGTTCACGTCCCTGCCAGCGCGATCTGGACCTCGTCGTCCGAGACCTGGTGAAAGTCGACGAAGGCCTGTCCGACCGCCTCGAAGCGCTCGGGTACGACGGCGATCACGACGTCGTCGGCCTCGTCCGCCAGCGCCTCCAACACCGCGCGCGGCCCGACGGGAGCCGCGACGATCACCCGCCGCGGCCCGCTTCGTCGCACCGCCCGGACCGCGGCAAGCATGGTCGAACCGGTGGCGATGCCGTCGTCGACGAGGATCACGGTCTTGGCGGTGAGCTCGCGACGCGGCCGGTCGCCCCGGTACAGCGCCTCGCGGCGAGCCAGTTCGACGGTCTCGGCGTCCATCACCGCCAGTAGTTGCGCGGTGGAGACGTTCAAACTGTGCACGACGTGCTCATTGATCACCACGGCGCCGTCGCAGGCGATCGCGCCCATCGCCAGCTCCGGCCACTGCGGCACGCCGAGCTTGCGCACCACGAACACGTCCAGCGGAGCTCGTAGCATCGCGGCGATCTCGGCACCGACCGGCACTCCGCCGCGCGCCAGCCCGAGCACCACCAGATCCGGTGTCGTACCCGCCGCGGCTCGGTGCGCACCGAGCAGTTCCGCGAGAGCCCTGCCTGCCTCGCGGCGGTCCTGGAAGCTGCGGTCTTTGGGAATGTCGGAAGCCTAGACCCGAGATCGAGTCGGATGCTGGTCGATCGCGAATTTCTTGGGCAACACGGCTTCTGGGGACCGAGGGGGTTGCGCAGCGGGTACCCGCCGTGGCAAAATGCAAACGATTGCACGGTGTGGTCTCCACCCACTCGATACGGATGAGTCCACGCCCTAACCGGATTGGAGTGGTGAATGTCCCAGGACGAATTCGCGGAGCTCAAGGCGCGCGTGCAGGCACTCGAGGATCGCAACGCGATTCTCGACACGCTGAGGCAGTACGGACACGCACTCGACTACGGCGACTTCGATCGTTTGACGGACTGCTTCACGGCCGACACCGTACGCGAGACGAAGCGATTGGATGGCTCCGTCAATCGATGGGAGGGTGTCGACGGCACCATAGACTTCGCGACCCGCCATTCGCACGCGCCCGAGCTCTACCACAAACACCTCGTCCTCAATAGCCTCATCGAATTGCACGGTGACACCGCAGATGTCGTGAGTTACATGTTCCGCTTCGATCCGCGCGAGGACGAGCCGTCGTTCGTCTGGGGAATGGGTCGGTATCTCGACACGATGCGGCGGGATCCCGACGGTCGCTGGCGCATCTTCCGGCGGGTGTCCGAAATCGAGGATCAATGGCCGGGTCGGTTTGCCCTGACGGGATATCAGCCGAACGCCTGAAACACCTCCGATATCACGAAAACCAGTCAGCTACAAGGATTCTGGGGCCGACCGTCCGGTCCATGATTCGGAAGGGCCAAGAGATGCGCCACGAAGCGATCGACCCGACTTTCGAGCGGCTGCTCGACGTCGATGGTCCGGTGCGAAAGTTGGGGACCGGCTACGGATTCGTCGAGGGGCCCATCTGGCACCCCGTCGGAAAGTACCTCCTGTTCTCCGACATCCCCGGCGACGTTCGCCGTCGATGGGACGACTCTGGTATCGGCGAGGTCGCGCGCCCGACCCACAACGGAAACGGCATGACCTATGACCGGAAGCTCAACCTCCTGGTATGCGAGCACGCGACCTCGGCCGTTGCTCGATACGACAAGGACGGGACACGGTCCGAGCTCGCCACGCACTTCGAGGGTCGCGAGCTGAACAGCCCGAACGACATCGTCGTGCATTCCGACGGCTCGGTGTACTTCACCGATCCGCTGTATGGCCGAATGCCGGGTTACGGGGTTGAGCGTGAGTCCGAGTTGGGGTTTCAGGGCGTCTATCGTCTGCCACCCGGCGGGGGAGCTCTTCAACTGGTCGTGGAGCGGACGATGTTCGCGGCGCCCAACGGGCTGTGCTTCTCTCCTGACGAGACCCTCCTCTACGTGAACGACACCGACCAGGCCAACATCCGCGTCTTCGACGTGCGATCGGACGGGATGCTCGGGGAGGCGCGAATCTTCGCCTCCGACATCTGTCAGGACAACGAATTGGGGGTCCGAGACGATGACCTTGGCGTCCCGGACGGCATGAAGTGCGACGTGGACGGGAACGTCTGGGTGACGGCCCCCGGGGGAGTGTGGGTGTTCGCCGAGGACGGTCGGCACATCGGAAGGGTACGTGTGCCGGAGAAGGTCGCCAACATGCATTGGGGCGGGCCAGATTGGCGGACGCTCTTTCTGACCGCCACCACTTCCCTCTACGCCATCGAGACCAAGACGGGGCCGCGCGTAGAACCCTTCATGCTCGCCGCATCACGGGTTGGCCACTAGGAAGGGCGCACCATGGTGACACGGCAGGTTCCACGTCCAAGCGAGCTGCGCGAACTGATGAGGTTCAAGAAGCCGGCACTCGACGGCAAGAGGCGCCGACTGGATGCCGCACTGACGATCGACGACCTCCGCACGATCGCGAAGCGTCGCACCCCGACGGCAGCGTTCGACTACACGGATGGTTCTGCGGAGGATGAGATCTCGCTCGACCGCGCGCGTCAGGCGTTCCTCGACGTCGAGTTCAGTCCGTCGATCCTGCGCGGCCTTCCCGACACGGTCGACACGTCGACGGACGTCTTCGGCGGTCCGTCGGCCCTGCCGTTCGCCATCGCGCCGACTGGGTTCACCCGACTCATGCAGACCGAGGGTGAGACAGCGGGCGCAGCCGCCGCTGCCGCAGCAGGCATTCCGTTCACGCTCTCGACTCTCGGCACGACGTCGATCGAGGCGGTGAAGGAGTCCAACCCGAACGGCCGCAACTGGTTTCAGCTGTACGTCATGCGTGACAGGGAGATCTCCTACGGTCTGGTCAATCGCGCCGCAAAGGCAGGCTTCGACACGCTGTTCTTCACGGTCGACACCCCTGTCGCAGGCGCGCGTCTCCGCGACAAGCGCAACGGGTTGTCGATCCCGCCACAGCTGACCCCACGGACGATCGTCGACGCGCTTCCGCGGCCCTGGTGGTGGTGGGACTTCCTGACCACGCCCAAGCTCGAGTTCGCTTCGTTGAGCTCGACGGGTGGCACTGTGGGCGAGTTGCTGGACGCCGCAATGGATCCGACGATCTCGTTTGACGACCTGGCGGCCATCCGCGACCTATTCCCGGGCAAGATCGTGATCAAGGGTGTGCAGAACGTCGCCGACTCCAAGAAGCTCGTCGACCTCGGCGTCGATGGCATCGTGCTCTCGAATCACGGTGGTCGCCAGCTCGACCGAGCGCCCATCCCGTTTCACCTGCTGCCAGACGTGGTGCGCGAGGTCGGCAAGGACACCGAGATCGCGATCGACACCGGCATCATGTCTGGCGCGGACATCGTCGCCTCCATCGCGCTCGGTGCGAAGTTCACGTTGGTGGGCCGCGCCTACCTCTACGGGCTCATGGCGGGCGGACGCGAGGGGGTCGACCGTATGATCTGCATTCTGCGCGACCAGATCGAGCGCACGATGAAGCTCCTCGGCGTCGCCGCCCTGGAGGAGCTCGCGCCAGAGCACGTCATCCAGCTGCAGCGGTTGATTCCTCGGGTCAAGGCATAGAACGCGGTCACCGAGGCTTCGGCGGTGTCCGGCGGCGCAGGTACACCGCCACCGCGGCCATGTCCCGCTCGCCGAGGCCGTCGTCGATCGCACGCACCGTGGTGTCGAGATTGACTGCGGTCTGCGGCATCGGCGCACCGACCTCGTCGGCAAGCGCGGTGATGAGCTTGAGGTCCTTGGCCGCCAGGGTCAGGGCGAACTGGGTGCTCGAGGTGTCGGGGTTGACGTAGTTGTCCCGGCGATAGTTGACCATTGGCGCCGCAATCGCACTGTTGCAGAACACCTCGTACGCCGCAGCGCGGTCGATGCCGGAGCGCTCGGCGAGCACCAGCGACTCCGAAACCGCCTGTCCCAGAGCGTAGATCACGTTGTTCACGGCGAGCTTCATGACCGCACCGGCACCCGAATCCCCAAGGTGATAGATCGTGGCGCTCATCGATTCCAGCAGCGGCCGCAGATCCTCGACGACGTCGGTGGGTCCCCCGACCAGGAGCGTGAGCGTGGCTGTTCTCGCGGCTCCCGTTGCTCCCGACACGGGGGAGTCGATGGCGGTTCCCCCGACGTCCCTGACGGCTTGGGCCAGCCACGCGGTACCGGCAGGACCGGTGGTACCCATGTCGAGTGCCACCTTGTTCGGCGACCAGCCGGCCAGCAACCCCACGGGACCGTCGTAGACGGCGCGCAAGGCCCGCTCGTCGGCGAGCATCGTGACCACGACGTCGGCGTCGGCGGCAGCCGCGCGTGGGCTGTCGGCAATCGTCACCCCGTGGGTCATAGCGGCGAAATCCTCAGCGGTACTGCGGGTGCGGTTGTGGACGATGACGGGAAAACCGGCCTCGGCGATGTTGGTCGCCATCGGCAGGCCCATCCGGCCGAGACCGATGAATGCGACCCTCTTCGGATCGCTCATGATGCCAGCGTCTTCCGCGTTTCGGTCGCCCACGGGTCGATCAGGGTCTTGATGCGGGTGCTGCGCCGCTCGGCCAGCGGCCGCAAGCCCTCTTCGACCAATTCGTCAAGCGATAGCGCCACCGGTGCGACGTCGGTCCATCCGTCCCTGCGGGACGCCAACAATCGCAACGCCTCGGGCAGGTCGAGGCCGCAGACGTGGGCGTTGGTTCCGATCAACTCCACCTCGCGGAGCGAGACGCTTCGGACGTCGATTTCCAGTGGCCCGTGCTGCAAGCCGACCATGACCAGCCGGGCACCAGGCGGAGCTATCCTCAGCGCCTGGTTGAATCCCGCTGCGCTGCCGGAGACTTCGTAGACGACGGACGGGATGATGCCGCTGGTGGCCAGTACGTCCTCGACGCTGCCGTCGCCGCCAACCTGGACGATGTGAGTGGCACCGAGGGCGCCGGCGACCTGTAGCCGCCCGGCGTCCAGGTCGGAGACCACGACGCTGCCGCACCGGTCAGCGGCCGCGTAGGTCAGGAACGCGCCGATACCCCCTGCACCGAGGATGACCGCTGATTCGTCGGGTGCCAGTCGACCACGTCGCATGGCATGCACCGCGATCGCCATGGGCTGAGCCAACGCGGCGGTATCGGCCGTGATGCCGAGGCGGGACGCGTCGAGGCACGTCGATGCGGGCACCGCGACGAACTCGGCCAGCGCGCCGTTCCGGTTCAGGCCCAGCGTCGTGTACCGCAGGCACAGGTTCGTCATCGCGCGTTTGCACCAAAAGCACGTGCCGCACGAGATGCCCGCGCCGGATACCACTAGCGCGCCGGGCTCGAAGCCTTCGACGTCGGCGCCCACGTCCTCTACGACCCCGGTCAACTCGTGGCCCGGAATCATCGGGCCGACGTGCCCCGAGACGGGGTGGACGTGATCGATCGGGAACATGTGTGGGCCCGAGTCGAATTCGTGGGCGTCGGTTCCGCAGATGCCCACCGCCGACACTCTCAAGAGCAGCTCCCCAGGCCCCGCCTCGACGTCAGGAACGTCTTCGACACGGACGTCGCCGCGACCGTAGAACACTGCTGCACGCACGATTGTCATCTCCCGCCACTCGACTGCGACCTACTGGGGTCCTAGAAGGTCCGGCTGCCCTCGCTGCGGGCCCGCGGACGGCGGCGCGGGGCCGTGCCGAGAGCGGCGAGCCGAACCGCTGAATGCAAACGATTGCCCTCACAAGCTATTGCTCTCGCGAGGGAGTGTCAACCAGCCGCCGACGACGCCCGCCGATGCCGGTGGCGCCGACGGCCCGAAAACGGGCTGGAGCAGCCGATATCGAGATGGACAGGCTTGGGTTGGCCGTAACGGAAGCCTGGGTGGCCGTGTCGCCGAGACGTCGGCCACCTTCCCTCGGGGGTTGTGAGGCTTGACACTCTCGGCGGTGTCCGCAAAACTACCTCGGACGTGGATGCAAAGGATTGCATCGAGACGCATTCGGGTGACGGTGGATGCCACGGCGGGGCCGGGACGATACGTCGTTCCTGGCAACGCAGTCGGGCTACCTGAGTTGGCGAAAGGACCACACTGATGAATCTCAGACCGGGCCAAAGCGAAGAGGCCATCCGTCGAAGCCCGCACCCGTCGCCACCGAACCCGATGCGGGCAGCGGTTGCCGGTGGGCTCGGTTCGCTCGTCGAGTACTTCGACTTCGCCATCTATGGCTTCGTGGCGGTCTACATCGCCGGCCACTTCTTCCCCAGCGACGAGCCCGCGATCGGAGTGCTCGCGACGATGGGTGCGTTCACCGTCGGCTACGTCGTCCGCCCCCTCGGGGGGTGGTTCTTCGGGCGGATGGGAGATCGGCGCGGACGGAGCAGGGCGCTAGTGGTCACCGTCGTCTCCATGGGGGTCTGCACGACGGCCATCGGACTCTTGCCCGGTTACGCCACCATCGGCATCCTGGCCCCGATCGGACTGCTCGTCTTGAGGGCGCTGCAAGGGTTCTGTGCCGGTGGTGAGGTCGCAGGTGCGGCGTCGTACACGGCGGAGTCCGCACCGCCAAACCGTCGGGGCTTCTTCACGTCCCTCACTCCGATGGGAACCACGGGTGGATATGCCGGTGCCGCGATCGTAGTCGGGCTCACCACCATGGCCCTGACCGATGAGCAGATGCAGTCGTGGGGATGGCGCATCCCATTTCTGGTGGTGGCGCCAATCACGCTGCTGTGTACCTTCTTTCGCTTGCGGCTCGAGGATTCGCCGGAGTTCCTCGAGATGGCGGCCAAGAAGGTGGCGAAAAGCCCGCTGAAACAGGTGCTCTCCGAGAATCCGCTGCAAGTCCTCCAGGCGGCCTTGCTGACCTTCGCGACGTTTGGAACGTCGACACTCGTACTTGCCTACTTTCCGACGTTCTTCATCAAGGTCCGTGGGTTCGATGCGCAGCCGTACTACTGGATGATGGCCGTCGTAGTCTCGCTGGCGTTGTTGGCATTTCCTCTCATCGGCTCGCTCTCCGATCGCTTCGGACGCAAGCGTGTGATGCTGGCCGGATACTGCGGCTTGGCGGTGCTGGCATATCCCCTGTTCTGGTCGTTGGAGAATTCGCAGAGCCTTCTCGTTCTCGGCGTCATCCTGCTCGTGTACTACACCGTCAACGGTGTGACCATCGCTACGACGTATCTGATAACGGTCGAATTGATGCCCCGCGCCGTCCGTTACACCGGTTCCGCCCTTGGCATCAACGCCGGCTTGATCGTCATCAGCTTCGGGCCCACGATGGCGGCCGAGGTCGTGAACCACTTCGGCAGCCTCATTCCGGTCGCCGCGTGGGCGGCGATTTGTGGACTGGTCGGGGCCGCCACCCTGGTGCTCGGCGTTCGCGAGACGGCAGGAGCCGCGCTTCTGAAGTGACTCCCGGGCGCGTCGGTCAGTAGGGATTGGCCACGACGAGATCCTCGGCGGGGTACTTGGTGATCACCACCGGGCCGTCGTCTGTGATGACCACTTCTTCTTCGATGCGCGCCGCCGAATGCCCATCGGTTGCGGGGCAGTACGTCTCGACGGCGAATACCATGCCAGTCTTGATCTCGACCGGGTCCCGATAGCTGTTGAGGCGCGAAATGATGGGCCGTTCATGCAGACCCAGTCCGAGGCCGTGACAGAACTGCAGCCCGAAGGCGGCGAGTTCGTCGTCGAAGCCCAGTGACTCGGCCGTGGGGAAGAGCGACGCGATCTCGTCGGAACCCACCCCCGGCCGGATCGCGGCGATCGCGTTGTCCATCCACTCGCGTGCCCGTGCGTAGGCGACGCGCTGCGCGTCGGTGGCCTTGCCGACGGCGAAGGTTCGGTAGTAGCAGGTGCGGTATCCGTTGAAGGAATGGATGATGTCGAAGAAGGCCTGATCACCGGGTCGGATGATGCGGTCGGTGAAGTTGTGCGGGTGGGGATTGCAGCGCTCGCCGGAGATCGCGTTGACCGCTTCGACCTGATCGGATCCGTACTCGTAGAGCTTCTTGGCCGCCAGCGCGACGATCTCGTTCTCCCGGACTCCTGGCTTCAGCGCCTCCACGATGTCCTGATACACACCGTCGACCATCGCGGCGGCCTGGTTGAGCAGGATGATCTCGTCGATGCTCTTGATCTCGCGAGCGTCCAGCATGTGCTGCTGCGCGTCGACGACCTCGAGGCCCTGGCGGTGCATCTCGAACAGGAACGGAGGCTCGACGATGTCAACGCCGACGGGCGAATTCTCCAAGCCGAGGTCGGTGAGCATGCTCTTGATCTGGGTCACCGCGTCGACCAGGAGTCCCGCGCGGGGAGACACGGCGCCGCGGAACCCCAAGAAGCCTGGGTGGTTGTGGTCCCGCGCCAGCCAGGGTGAGTTCAGTTGATGGTGTTTGACCGCCGACCCGAAGTCCCATAGGTGGGGTTCGCCACCGCGGGTGAGCAGCGCGTAGCGAATCATCTTGTCGCCGAGCGCACCGCCGACCCAGGACTGCGTCGTGTAGCGGATGTTGTAGAAGTCGAAGAGCAGAAACGCGCCGCACTCGCTGGAATCGAGTGCGGCGTGGGCGCGCTTGAGCCGGTAGTCGCGCAACCGCGCGAAGTCGACGCGCATTTCGTAGTCGACGCCCATTTGACCGGGAGCAGGGAGCTGTCGGGCCGTCGTGGGAACCTCAATCACCAGGTATCGCCTCTCTGCGGTGTCGAATCGGGCATCGTGACGGTAGCAATTGAAAGCAAACGATTGCAACGCCGCCTGTCGGCGGAGGGTTCCACACACGCCGGTGGAATGGGCTGTCAAACTCTGCAAATTCAATGCAAACTATTGCAACGCTGCGGGGTTATAGTGAGGCCGACCGCTTTGGCGCGGTCGCATGCGGAGGACCGGCAGGGGGTAGACGGATGGCCGACGCCACGCTCAAGGACGTCGCCAAACGTGCCGGTGTTCACTTCGGTACGGCATCGCGGGCCTTGGACCCCAAGCGCTTCCACAAGGTGAGGCCGGAAACCCGTGAGCGCGTCGAGACCGCCGCCCGCGAGCTCGGTTACAAGGCGAACGTGTTGGCGCGCGGATTGCGCAAGGGCACCACGGGGCTAATCGGTGCGGTGGTCGCCGACATGGGGAACCCATTCCTGCCGCCGATCTTGAGGGGAATGGGGGAGGTCCTCGGAGCGCGTGACTTCATGACGGCCGTCTCGGAGACCCACGAGGACCCAGACGCGCTACGCCGAATCTGCGAGCACCTCGTCGCTCGCCGTGTCGACGGCATCATGATCAGCGCCGCGCACACCGGCGACGGTGACTTCATCAGCGAACTCGAGGAGTCGGTTCCCGTCGTCCTGGCAGTACGACGCGTCAGCGGGGGTGGGCACCACACCATCACCCACGACGACGTTCTGGGTGCCCGCATGGTGACCGAGCACGTGGTGTCGTTGGGGCACAGCCGCATTGCACAGCTGCGCGGACCTGCGAACGTGTCGTCCTTCACCGGCCGCGCCCGTGGCTTCCAGGAGGTCATCGCCGAGCACGGGTGCACCGAGATCGTCGTAGAGGACCGAGCGGCCGAACCCACCACCGCGGAAGGCAAGCGATTGGCGACGGAATTACTCGCCGACGCGGCAAACCGGCCGACGGCAATCTTCGCGCACAACGATCTGATGGCGATCGGCGCGCTTGAGGCGATGAACGCCGCTGGGTTGAAGTGCCCCGACGACGTGTCGATCGTGGGTTACAACGATGCCCCGCTGACCGAGCACCTCACGCCTCCCCTGACCACCGTAAGACTTCCGAGCATCGCACTCGGCCGTCGGGCGGGGACGATGCTCTTGAACCAACTCGACGGCCAGCCGGAGCCGCCGGGCACGGTGCAGCTGGAGCCCGAGCTGGTCATTCGGAAATCCGTTGGTGCGCCCGCCAAGACGGCCCGCCCGCTGGGTGTGTGAGCGGCTCCGCAACGGCCCACCCCGAGTAGGGGAGCACGAGCACGCCGGCCTGCCGGGGGATCTCGGGACGCGCGTCACCGCGTTGTGAGGCTTGACACTCGGGCGCAACGTGCGCAACACTGCATCCGGCGGTAATGCAAAGGTTTGCATCAATCGAGCGATTGAGGGTTGCCGAGCCGCCCAACATCGGTGAGCGGCGCGTGCGCGTGGCCAGCATCGACCGAATCATGCAGCGCGACAGGGCTTCGCGCTGTCACCACGACCTGCAACCCCGTTCTCAGGAAAGGTCCATGGCGATGAAAGCGGAGTACGAACTCGGCCAGCGGCCGGCACTGTCGGTCGGGGACCTTCCCACCCCGGAAGAGGTCTTCGACATCCCCCGGTTGGGACGAAGACAGATCCTCACCTGCGCCATCGGCCCGAGTTTGATCGCACTCGGCGTGTCGATCGGCGGCGGGGAATGGATCCTGGGCCCGCTGGTCATCGGTGACGGCTCCTTCAAGGGAGTCTTCTTCGCGGTGTTCCTCTCGGCGCTCCTGCAGACCATCTACAACATCGAAATCGCTCGCTACGTCCTAGCGACCGGCGAGGTCCCGATTCTGGGATTCGGTCGGGTGCCACCGGGCTACCGGTTCTGGATCCCCGTCGGACTCGGCGTGCTCTACCTCAGCTACATCTTCGGAGGTACCTTCGCCGTCGCTGGACAAGCGTTGTATCCCTTGATCTTTGGACACGTCGCCCAGCCCGGCGACGTCGAAGTCACCAGGCTGCTGGCGCTGGCCGTCGTGGCCGCCGCGATCGTGCTGGTCTTCGTCGCCAAGAAGGTCTCCGCGGCCCTGGAGAGATTCAACGCGGTGATCATCGTGACCACCCTGCTCGGCCTCGTCGTCATCGACCTGGCCTTGGTGCCCGCCGACATGTGGCGGGAAGCCATCGGGGCATTCGTCACGCCTGCGCTGCCACCGCCCGGCACCACGGCCACCGCCGTGGGTGCCCTGGTGGGCTACACGGCGTTGGTGTCAGGACTGAACTGGTACGTCATGGGCCACTACCGCGACAAGGGTTACGGCATGGGGCACCGGACCGGATTCATCGCGGGGGGCCGCGGGCAGCAGCAGACGGTCCGCGCAACGGGTATCACCTTTCCCGACACCGACTTCAATCGGGAGCAGTGGAAGCGGTGGATGCGATTGCTGCGCATCGACATGTGGGTGGTGTTCTTTCCGGCAGCGCTGTTGGGCATGCTCCTGCCTGCTGTGCTGGTGGCACGTCTCGCGCGCAACTCGGACGATCAACCCACGGCTGCGAACATGCCGACCTACGTCGCGGACGCCCTTGGTGCGCAATACGGTCGCGCGTTGTTCTGGGTGACGGTCGTCCTCGGCGCGCTGCTGCTCGTCAAGACGGCGATCAACGTGTTCGAGGGTCTGGTGCGGGTGATGGTCGATGCCGTCAACGGCAGCGAGTCGACTCTCGGCCAGTACGTGCGTCGCGACCCCCGTCGCTTCTACTTCATCTTCATGATCGGGTTCGCCGCCGTGATGGCGGTAATGCTGCATCTTGCAGTTCCGGCAACCCTGTTGCAGATCTCCGGCAACATGGCCGCGGTCGGGATGCTGATCTTTCCGTTCCTGGTCATCTACCTGAATAGACGACTCCCCGAGGCCGCACGGCCGTCGATCTCGGCCAACGTGGCCGTGCTGGTGTGCGTGCCGTTCTTCGGCTTCTTCTTCCTGAACTTCCTGGTGGAGAAGGTGACCGGGGTGCCGATGCTGACGTTCTGATGGTGGCTCGGGCCTACGAGCGGGCCGACATTTGCCTCATCGCGAATTCGGCGGTGAGGCGGTGCCACCGGGAGTGGTCGCGCAGCATGAAGTGCCCTGCGCCGGGAAAGTTCACCCACTGGGCGTCGACACCGCGGGCCTGCGCCCGCAGCGTCTGTGCCCTGGCGGAGACGGGGTCGGTCCACGTGTCAGCGGAGCCGTGCATGGTCAGGAGGCGGCACGTGGAGGGAATCAGATCGGCGTCGTCGCTCGGCCACCACGGAGCCAGGGCGGCGACGGCGGTGACGCGCGAATGGGCGGACAAGTGCGCGGCGACGCGTCCGCCCATCGAGTGCCCGACCACCACGACGGGTCCGGAACCCACCGTTTCGAGCATCTCGTCCAAAGCAATCCGCGCGTCGCTCAGCGCGTCGAGCCGGCCGGGGTTCCAGCCCCGCACCCGGTATTGCACGCGCCGTACCTTCACCCGTCCGTCGCGTGCGCCGATCGCCCGTTGCAGCGACCTCGTCAGCAGCGCGGTCCGCAGATTCGCCAATTGCCAGACGTGCGAGGCAGCGTCGCTGTTGGGCTTTCCGCCGGGCAGCACCAACACGCCTGCCTGGTAAGTGGTCGTCACACGAAGTATTCGGAGCGACGCCCACCCCGGCTTGCCGTGCTGGCCGTACGGGCTTGCCACATTCGCAATCCGCCGGGGCGCGGGCTACGAATGAGATCGTGGGCATCGAATTCGAGAGCACGGTCGACCATTCCCTTGACGAGGTCTTCGCCTGGCACACCCGGCCGGGGGCGATGACACGTCTGGTGCCCCCGTGGCAGCCGATGACCGTCGTCTCGGAGACGCAGTCGCTCGCCGATGGGCGCGCGGTGCTCGGCCTACCCGGCGGACTGCGCTGGGTGGCGCAGCACGTCCCCGGCGAATTCGACCCTCCGCGACGCTTCGTCGACGAGCTCTCCTCCGACGGTCCCCGGTCGTGGCCGCCGCGCATCATCGGCACGTGGCGTCACACCCACGACTTCAGCGCGGTCGGTCCGGACGCGACCCTGGTTCACGACCGCGTCGAGGCCCCGGTGCCCGCCGCGGCCCTGCGCTCGACGTTCGTCTATCGGCACCGACAACTGGCCGACGACCTCGCCGCTCACCGCGACGCCGCGAACGCGGGCGTCGGCCAGCTGACCGTCGCCGTCACCGGTGCGTCCGGGCTCGTCGGAACGGCGCTGGCCGCGGTGCTGAGCACTGGAGGGCACCGCGTCATCCGCCTGGTCAGACATGCCGCCGCCCGATCCGACGAGCGCCAGTGGCGACCGGAGTCGCCCGCCGCCGACCTCCTCGACGGAGTCGATGCCGTCATCCACCTTGCGGGTACGTCCATCGCGGGCCGGTTCACCGACGCTCACCAGGCCGCGATCCGCGACAGCCGCATCGAGCCGACCCGCAGGCTCGCCGAGGTCGCGGCGCGCGGAACGGATGGCCCACGAACGTTCGTCAGCGCGTCGGCGATCGGTTGGTACGGCTACGACCGCGGCGACGCGGTGCTGACCGAGGACAGCGAGCGGGGCGATGGCTTCCTCGCCGACGTCGTCGCCGACTGGGAGGACGCCACCTCGCCTGCCGCCGACGCGGGACTGCGCGTCGTCCCCGTACGCACCGGCATCGTGCAGGCCGCCCGCGGCGGCACGCTGAAGCTCCTGCGCCCGCTGTTCGCCGCCGGACTGGGCGGCAGGCTGGGTAGCGGACGGCAGTGGCTGTCGTGGATCGGCATCGACGACCTTGTCGACGTCTACTACCGCGCCATGTACGACGATCGGCTCACGGGCCCGGTGAATGCGGTGGCCCCCAATCCGGTCCGCAACGACGACTACACCAAGGCGCTCGCCGGAACGCTGCACCGTCCCGCCATCGTGCCCGTGCCGTCGCTCGGGCCGAAGCTTCTGCTGGGCACCCAGGGCGCGCGCGAGCTGGCCGAGGCCAGCCAGCGGGTGCGGCCAGTCGAGCTCGAGCGGCTCGGGCACCGCTTCCGGCACCCCCTCGTCGAGGACGCCCTCGCGCATCAGCTGGGACGCGCCAAGGGCTGACCGGCGGATCAGACGGCGCAGCTCAGACCCCGCGGGTGGCGACCGTGTCGACGAAGGCGTTGACGAGCGCCTGCACCCGCTTCGCCGCGGCGTCCACCTCTTGGCTCGTGGCGCTGCGCAATTCGTCGGCTGTCACGCCGAACGCCGCGACCTCGGCCGCACCATCACCGGTCAGCCAGGTCTCCAGCAGCTCCCCGTCGACCTCGGGGTGGAACTGGATCCCCATGGTCCTGCCGAGGACGAACGCCTGCGACGCCCGGCTGCTGCGCGCGATCTCCACCGCGTCGCTGGGGATCGCGAACCGGTCGGAGTGCCACTCGAACCACGGGCCCGCGGGAATCAGATCGGTGCGGGAGGAGTCGATCTCGTACCAACCGATCTCGGGGGAGGGGGCACGGCTGACCGAGCCGCCGAGGGCGTGGGCGAGCAACTGACCGCCGAAGCACACACCGAGCATCGGCACGCCCGCGGCCTGCGCGTCGCGCACCATCGCGGCCTCCGAGGCGATCCAGTCCATCCCGTTGTCGACGTCGTTGACCGACCAGCGCGACCCGAGCGGGACGATGGCGTCGTACGCAAGCGGGTCGGGGAGCTCCACGTCGAACTTCGGGTCGTGCTCGCGGGCGGCGGTCACCACCTCGAATGTGTGGACGTCGTAACCACATTCGCCGAACGCGTCCCCGAGCATCGCCTCGGGTGCGTTGGGGTCGTTGTAGAGAAACAGCACTTTCTTGGCCACCGCGTGTCCTTCCGTCTGGCTAGACGATACGGCTGATCGGTGGCTAATTCGCAGGCGGTGTCGGTGGGGCCTGCTCCGGTGCCATCTCGGCCCCGATCCTGCGGGGCAAGACGACCGCAGGTCGGTCGAGACCATCGCCTCGTAGGACTCCCTGGAGAGCAACTTGCCGGTGCCGTTGACCAGGAGCCCGACACAGGCGAGCACGACGGGTGATCGACGAAGCGGCATGTCGCAGAGCTTCCCAGGTTGGAGCCAGTCGCGGGCGGTATCGTGGCTTCCGTCAAGCAGGCGCGAGCAACAGGTGTGGGAATGGGGAACTTCTACGCGATCGTCGTCGCGGTGACCGCGGCAACGCACTTCGCCTTCGTGGGTTACGGGGTGTTGGGTGGTTTTCTGGCCCTTAGGTGGCCCAGAACCATTTGGCTGCACGTGCCGGTGGTCATCTGGTGCGTGGCGATCGAAGTGGTCGACTTCGTCTGCCCGCTCACATGGTTGGAGCGGTGGGCAAGGACCAAGGCGGGGATGGCACCGCTTGCGCCCACGGGTTTCATCGACCACTACATCACCGGGGTGTGGTACCCGGTCAGCGCAACGAATCTGGTGTTGGCAGTGGTCCTGCTGGTGGTCCTGACGTCGTGGATCCTGTTTGCCCGCAAGGTCAGACGCCGGTCGGGCCCGCCGACAACGGCGCGGACGGATGTGCTGTCAGCCCGACGGAATGTCCAGTAGCTGCTCGAAGAATCCGCCGAAGCCACGCCGCTGGTCGGTGAGGTGGACCTCCAGGATCCAGTGGCAGGGTTGGCCTGCGGCGTCCAATCTCCGCATGGGGTTCCCGTTTTCGGGCGCGATGTAGCTCTCCATCTCGTCGCCGTTGATCCGCTCGTGCGGGAACTCCCCGACGAGGTGCCCGGCGTGCTCGGTCGCGTGGCCCCAGCCGGCGTCGCCGATGAGCCCGGACACGTACGAAAACAACTGTGCCCCGGTGATGTCGGGATGCGACGCGAAGTGCTCGCGCCCCGACTCCCAGATCCGCGGAAGATCCTCGGCGAGTCGGTGTTTGGCGGGATCGTCGCCCAGCACGTAGGTCCTGCCGAAGTCGGCCTCCCACTCGGCGAAGATCGGACCGAAGTCGAGGAACAGGATGTCGTCGTCCCCGATCGTGCGGTCCGGCGGGTTGTCGTCGTAGGGCAACAGGGTGTTGGCCCCCGCCCTGACGATCCGCTTGTGCCAGAACCTGCGGGTCCCGAACATCTCGTCGGCCAGGGTACGGATCTGGTCGCTGAGCTCGCGTTCGCCGACCCCCGGTGTGATCATTCCGCGGCCGACCACCTCCTCGAAGAGGCGATTGGCCTTGCGTTCGGCATCACGCAGGGACTCCACCCGAGCACGTTCCGTCGTTGACGTCATCGCTTCAGTCTCCTCCCTGCGGTGTCGGGGCGTGCGGCCCGCTGCGGTAGCGACGCTCCGGGCGACCGGCGCCGTACTGCAGTCGCAGCTCGAGCGCTCCCACGCTCAGGAAGTGCTCGAGGTACCTCCTGGCGCTGACCCGCGAAATGCCCACCTGCTCGGCGCATTCGGCCGCCGACACCTCACCCGCAGCGCGCACCGCGTCGAGCACGAGTTGGGCGGTGACCGCACCGAGACCCTTGGGGAGGCGTTCGTCGGTCACCGAACCGGCGGCCGAGCCCGTCGCGCCGCCGAAGAGGGAGTCGATGAGCGTCTGGTCGGCGCCACCCGCGGACTTCAGCGCGTCGGCTCTGGCCGCGAAGGCTTCCAGTTTGGCTCGCAGCTGCGGGAACTCGAACGGCTTGATCAGATAGTCGGCGGCTCCGCCGTCCAAAGCGCCACTGACGGTGTCCAACTCGCGTGCCGCGGTGATCATGATGACACCGACGGGGTCGCCAGTCGACCGCAGCCGCTGCAGGACGTCGAGTCCCGTCATGTCGGGCAGGTAGACGTCGAGCAGGATGAGGTCGGGCGCCAGTGCGGTCGCCATCTCGAGCGCCTCGGCCCCACTGCGGGCGGCGCCTACGGTCGTGAATCCGTCGACGTGATCGACGAACTTGCGGTGAATCTCGGCCACCATGAAGTCGTCGTCGACGACCAGTACCTCACGCACGGGGCACCTGCGCGACTCCGACGACCGCCTGGGCCTTCAGCGCAGGCAGGTACACCGTGAAGCATGCCCCGCCCGACGGCGCGTCGGAGATCTCCACCGTCCCGCCAAGTTGCGCGCTGACCAGGCGAACCAAGGCCAGTCCGATACCGCGTCCGCCGGGGACGTCCGGCTTGGACGTGACGCCGCGGGCGAAGATCGACTCGCGAAGTTCGACCGGCACACCGGGACCGGAGTCGGTGACCGACACCGTCATACCGTCGGCGTCGTCGATGCCCACGGTGACCCGGGCGGCCTGCGATCCCTCCGAGACGTCGACCGCGTTGTCGATGAGATTGCCGAGCAAGGTGATGACGTCGGTCGCCAGCGCCGGGTCCATGGCCGCGAGGTGCGAGTCGGGGGTGATCGTCAGAGCGACACCGCTCTCCGCGGCCAGCGAGGTCTTGGCGATCAGCAGGGCTGCCACCGCGGGATCCGAGATGTGCTGTGTCACGGCGTCACTGATCTCGGCGCGGCGTCGGGTCAACGCACCGACGAAGTCGTGCACGGAGTCGTACTCGCCGAGCTGGACCAGCCCCGAGATGGTGTGCAACTGATTGGCGAACTCGTGGGTCTGGGCGCGCAGGGTGTCGGTCACGCTCTTGTGGGAGGACAACTGACCCTGCATCGAGGCGAGTTCGGTGCTGTCGCGCATGGTGGTCACGGTCCCGATTCTCCTACCCTGGGTCGTCGCGGGCCTGCGATTGAGGGCGAGGACCCTGGTGCGGGTGACGATGACCACGTCCCTGCCATCCTCGCCGGACAGCAGGAACTCGGTGATCGCGGGGTCGAGGCCCACGGTGGCGACCGGCTGCCCAACGGCCGCCGGGGTGACGTCGAGCAGCGCCTGGGCGCTGTCGTTGAGCACCGTGACGACTCCTTCGTTGTTCACCGCCAGGACACCCTCGCGAATGCTGTGCAGCAACGCTTCCCGATGCTCGGCGAGGCTGGCGATCTCGGCGATCTCCAACCCGCGCGTTTGCCTCTTGATGCGACGGGACAACAGCCAGGACGCCAGCATTCCGAGCGCGGCGCCGAGTCCGAGGTAGACGAGCAGGCGTTCGCCAGCGCCGCTGAGCAGTTGCCACACCGACGGGTACGGTTCGGATACCGAGACCACGGCGAGCACGCCCCCGTTGATGTCGAGGATCGGGACCTGCCCAATCAGGCTGTGGACGCCGTCGACGTCGAGATCTCCGAACCACGCGCGGCCCCGACTCGCTCCGCCGTCGGCGAGGTCCAGTGCGCGGCCGATGCGCGACGGGTCCGACGAGACGCGGATGATCCCTGCGGGGTCGACGATTTCAGCGAGGCCCGCGCCCGACAGCGCGACCGCCCGATCGACGTCGGGAGCCAGGAACCGTGCCGCGAACGGGTCGGCGTACCGCTCCCGGACGATCGGGGTCGACGCGAGGTTCTCCGCGACCGCGATCATGCGCTGGCCACGGACGTCACGGAACTCGCGAGTGGACTGCGCCACCGACACGGCGGCGACCGCCGTGAGGACCACGGCCACCACCACCAACTGAAACGCGAGGAATTGGCCGGCAAGGCTGCGCACGGACAGCTTTCTCAATGACCACAACTTCCTTTGCGAACTAAAGAGTGACCTGGATCACTTAGTGGAACAGTATTGCTGAGCATCACAATCGGCGAAGGAGCTATCCGGTGTCCACACGTCATCGATGGAGACGAGGGGCGGCCGTGCTGACGGCCGTCCTACTGGCAGCCACATGTGCAACGGCATGCGGGGTGACGCGCGGTGAGGATCCCTCCGGTCTACACCGGTTGCGCATGATGGTGCCGAACAGCCCGGGCGGCGGTTACGACCTGACCGCCCGCACGGCGGTGAAGATCATGCAGGACGACGACATCACCGGTCGCGTCGAGGTCTTCAACGTGATCGGCGCCGGTGGCACGGTCGCCATGGCCCGACTGATGAACGAAAGGGGCAACGGCGACCTCATGATGACCATGGGTCTCGGCGTCGTCGGTGCCACGTACACGAACGGGTCCAACATCAAGGCCTCCGATGCGACGGCCATCGCCAAGCTGATCGAGGATCCGGGGGCGATCTTCGTGCCCGCCGACTCACCTCTGAAGACGGTCCAGGACCTCGTCGCGGCATGGAAGGCCGATCCGAGCAAGGTGACGATCGGCGGCGGATCGTCACCCGGTGGACCGGATCACCTGTTCCCGATGGAGTTGGCCAAGGCCGTCGGCGTCGATCCGAAGGCCGTCAACTTCATCACCTACGACGGCGGCGGTGATCTGCTGACTGCGCTGCTCGGCAAGAAGATCACGGTGGGCACGTCGAGTCCTGGCGAGCTCATCGACCAGATCGAGGCGGGCCAACTCCGGGTCCTCGGCGTCTCCAGCGAGGAGCGTGTCGAGGGCGTGGACGCGCCGACTCTCAAGGAGTCCGGGATCGACCTGACGTTCGCCAATTGGCGTGGCGTCCTTGCCCCGCCGGGGATTTCGGACGAATCGAAGAAGGCGATGGTCGAGGTACTCGAGGAGCTGCATGGCACGCAAGGGTGGAAGGACGCCTTGGTGAAGAACGGCTGGACCGACGCGTTCGTGACCGGTGCGGATTTCGAACAATTCCTGAAGGACCAGGACAACCGGGTGTCAACGACGCTGACCGAACTGGGGCTGCTATGAGCATCGACGAGGAACGATCCAAGAATCCGACCGACGGATCCGCCAGTGAACGGACACGCGAGTCGGACTACGCGCAGTACCTCGTCGTCGCCGTGCTCGCGATCGTCGGTGCCTTCCTGGTCTACAGCGCGGTGACGCTGCCCGCAGGATTCGCGAAGGTGGATCCCCTTGGGCCCAAGTTCTTCCCGATGGTCATCGGCATCGCGGCACTAGTGCTCGCCGTGATCCTGGCGATCGCGATCCCGCGCGGCAGCGTGGGGGAGGCGGATGCGGGCGAGGACATCGACCCGGAGGCGCCAGGTGACTGGCGCACCGTCGGACTGCTGGTAGCGCTCTTCGTCGCGATGATTCTGCTTGTCAATCCCCTCGGCTGGGTGATCATGAGCACACTGTTCTTCGGCGGTGCCGCAACGATTCTCGGCAGCAGACATTACGTCCGCAATTTCATCATCGGACTGATCTTGGCGTTGGCCAGTTTCTACGCCTTCTACTCCGGGCTCGGAATCCCGCTGCCCGCAGGCATCTTGGACGGGATTCTGTAAATGGAGAACTTCGACTGGCTCATGCAGGGCTTCGCGGAGGCAGCTACTCCGATGAACCTGCTGTACGCCGTCATCGGCGTGCTGCTCGGCACCGCGGTCGGGGTCCTGCCCGGCATCGGGCCCGCGATGACGGTCGCCCTGCTGCTGCCGATCACCTACAACGTCAGCCCCAGTGCGGCGTTCATCATGTTCGCCGGAATCTTCTACGGCGGCATGTACGGCGGGTCGACCACGTCGATCCTCTTGAACACCCCAGGCGAGTCGTCCTCGGTGATCACCGCGATCGAGGGCAACAAGATGGCCAAGGCGGGCAGAGCCGCGCAGGCCCTCGCGACGGCGGCCATCGGCTCGTTCGTGGCGGGCACCATCGGCACCGTCCTGCTGGCACTCTTCGCTCCGGCGATATCGCGGTTCGCCGTCACACTCGGTGCGCCGTCGTACCTGGCGATCATGTTGTTCGCCCTCGTCGCGGTGACCGCAGTTCTGGGGTCCTCGAAGCTGCGCGGAGCGATTTCCCTGGTGCTCGGGTTGGCGATCGGAATCGTCGGCATCGACTTCCTGACCGGGCAGCCACGCGCCACGTTCGGCATTCCCCAGCTCTCCGACGGCATCGACATCGTCGTCATCGCGGTGGCGATCTTCGCCCTCGGTGAGGCCCTGTGGGTGGCTGCCCATCTACGCAGGAAGCCTGCGGACGTGATCCCGGTCGGCCGCCCGTGGATGGCCCGCGACGACTGGAAGCGGTCGTGGAAGCCGTGGCTGCGCGGCACCGCGTTCGGATTCCCCTTCGGCGCCCTACCCGCGGGCGGCGCCGAGCTGCCGACCTTCCTGTCCTACATCACCGAGAAGAAGCTCAGCAAGCACCCCGAGGAGTTCGGCAAGGGTGCCATCGAGGGTGTGGCGGGACCTGAGGCCGCCAACAATGCCTCGGCCGCAGGAACTCTGGTGCCGATGCTCTCGCTGGGTCTGCCGACGAACGCGACGGCCGCGGTCATGCTCACCGCCTTCGTGTCGTACGGAATCCAGCCGGGGCCGACGCTGTTCGACAAGGAGCCGCTGCTGATCTGGACGCTCATCGCGAGCCTGTTCATCGGCAACTTCCTGCTGCTGGTGCTCAACCTTCCGCTGGCGCCGCTGTGGGCCAAGCTCTTGCGCACCCCGCGTCCGTATCTCTACGCAGGCATCCTGTTCTTCGCCACGCTCGGCGCATTCGCGGTCAACATCCAGCCGCTCGACCTGGTACTACTCCTGATCTTCGGTCTGCTCGGGCTGATGATGCGGCGCTTCGGGCTGCCGGTGCTGCCGCTGATCATCGGTGTCATCCTCGGGCCCCGCATCGAGCGTCAGCTGCGGCAGAGCCTCCAACTCGGCGGCGGTGACTGGGGCAGCCTGTTCACCGAGCCCGTCGCGATCATCGTCTACGTCTGCATGGCGCTGCTGCTGCTGGCTCCGCTGGTGCTCAGGCTGATGCACCGCAGCGAGGAGACGCTGCTGGTGGTGGAGGATGACAGGGATCAAAGAGAGAAGGCCCAGGCGTGATCACCCACCAGCACTCGCGCGAGGAGCCGAAATGATAGTCGTCGGATACACCACGGATCGCTTCGGGCGGGCGGCGTTGGAGCACGGCATCGCCGAGGCGGAGGTGCGCCAGACCTCCCTCCTCGTCTTCAATTCGACCCAGGGCGACTCGTACGTCGATGCCGCGTTTGCCCACGAGCAAGAGGTCCACGACCTCGAAGCGTTGCTGGCCGACTGCGGGGTGCCCTTCGAGGTGGAGCAGCCGGTGGGTGTCTATGCCGTCGACGCGCTGCTCGAGATGATGGAACGCGACGACGCAGAGTTGCTGGTCATCGGGATCCGGCACCGCAACCCGGTGGGCAAGTTGCTGCTGGGCAGTGCGTCTCAGCAGCTGATCCTGAATTGCCCGAAGCCGGTGCTCGCCGTCAAACCCGCCGAGTGAGACGCCATTCTGCGTACCCGTAAATTTCGGGTTTGGGCGGGCGTTCGACCTGGGTAACCGCTGGCAATGGTCGACACCCGGTCGGCGGCCGCCACCGCCCATGACAACGTCTGGTTCGAGCGCGCGGCACGGGGGGGTTTCGCCGCCAGCGGGCTGCTGCACATCCTGGTCGCGTTCATCGTGGCCAGCCTTGCGTTCGGCGACGGCGGTAACGCCGATCAGTCCGGAGCGCTCGCTACGCTGGCCGCACAGCCGGGTGGGGCCGTGATGCTGTGGGTGGCCGCCGTCGTGCTCGCGGCGTTGGGCGTCTGGCAGGTCATCGAGACGTTCGTCGAGCGCGAAGCCAAGGACCGCATCAAGGCGGTCGCCGTCGGCGTTGTCTACCTCGCGCTGGCATTCTCTGCCGCGAAGTTCGCGATGGGCAGCGGCCAGTCCAGCGGTCAGCAGAATGCCGGGCTCAGCGCCCAGTTGATGCAATCCGGTTGGGGCAAGGCCGTTCTCATCGTCGTGGCGCTGGTTCTGCTGGGCGTCGGCGGGTACCACGTCTACAAGGGCGCGACCAAGCGCTTCCTCAAGGAGCTCAACGTCTCCGGCGGGACGGCCATCACGTGGATCGGGATCGTCGGCTACGTCGCCAAGGGGTTGGTGCTCATCGGCGTCGGGATTCTGGTGGTCGTCGCCACGCTGACGTCGGACCCCGCCAAGGCCAGTGGAGTCGATGCCGCCGTGAAGACGCTCGGCGCAGCCCCGTTCGGCAAGATCCTGCTCATCCTGGCCGCCCTGGGCATCGCGGCATACGGCGTGTACGGGTTCATTCGGGCCCGCTACGCCGACATGTGAGGGTCAGCCGCATTCCAGCGTCAGACGGATGGATCCGTCCGCGTCGGCTTCCACGGGATGTGAGCACACCCCGGGGCCGCCGGACGACTCCGTTCCAGACGTCAGATCGTAGCTCCGGCCGTGCAGCGGGCACACCACCGCATCGTCGTCGGTGAGCCCGTCGGCGAGCGGCCCACCCCTGTGCGGACAGACCGCACCGAGCGCCCGCAGCGAGCCGTCCCGCATCCGGTAGACGGCGATCTGCTCGCCGTCGACGGCGAACGTGCGTCCTTGGCCGACGGGAATCTCGTCGACGTTGCCGACCGTGACGGCGGTCATCGGCGCCCTTTGCTCTTCGCGCAAGCGCTCATCGCACCGGCACCTGGGGGAGCGGGAGCAACGGCAGCGACGACCGGAACTGGCCCTCGGTGACCGGCTGCTTGCCGTCCTGCCACGGATCGCGGTACGCGCCAACGGACCTCTCCATCGCAGCGTCCAGTTCCGCCGCGATGCCGTCGGAATCGTCGACCACCACCGCGCGGATCTTCTCGATTCCCACCCGCGGCACCCATGCGTAGGTGCGCTCCAGCCAGTTGGCGCTCTCGCGGTAGTACTGCAGGAACCGTCCGGTCAGGGTCATGACCTCGTCGGCGCTGTCGACGGTGGCGAGCAGATCACCCTTGCGGATGTGCGCTCCCGCTGCCCCGCCGACGTAGATCTCCCACCGTCCGCCGTCGACCGCGACCACGCCGAGGTCCTTGCACAGTGACTCGGCACAGTTGCGGGGGCAGCCGGTGACCGCGAGCTTCATCTTCGCCGGGCTGGCGAGTCCTTGAAACCGCTCCTCGATGGCGACGCCGAGAGCGGTGGAGTCACCGAGGCCGAAGCGGCAGAAATCGCTGCCGACACAGGTCTTCACCGTCCGGAAGCTCTTCCCGTAGGCGTAGCCGGACGGCATGTCCAGATCGGCCCAGACGTCGGGAAGATCTTCCTTGCGGATGCCGAGAAGATCGATCCGCTGACCGCCGGTGAGCTTGATCAGCGGGACGTCGTACTTGTCGGCGACCTCGGCGATCCGACGCAGCTGCCACGAGTTCGTGACCCCGCCCTTCATCTGCGGGACCACCGAGAACGTGCCGTCACGCTGGATGTTGGCGTGCACGCGGTCGTTGATGAAGCGGGCGTCGCTCTCGTCGACGAACTCCTGTCCCCACATCATCTCCAGCAGCGACGACAGCCCCATCTTCGAGCCGGCATCGGGTTTGCCGTCCGGTGTCAGCGCGGCGAACACCGACGACACGGAATGCAGCTGGAGCTCGCGGATCAGCCGCATCAGCTCCGGCTTGGCGTACGGAACGCCCGGGACGTACCAATTGGCGGACGGATCCTCGGTCACGTTGCCGCCGGCGGCCCACTCGACGATCTGGGCGACCAGCCCCTTGCACGAGCCACAACCCTTGCCCGCCTTGGTCTTCGCCATCACGCCGCTAAGCGATGTCTCGCCGCCTGCCACACAGGCCGTGAGTGCTCCCTTGCTGACCCCGTTGCAGTTGCACACCTGCGCGTCATCGGAGAGTTCGGCGACCCCGACCGCTACGTCGGGGGTGCCGATGTCGAACATCAGCGAGACCCGTTCATCGGGCAGCGCCAACCCGCTGTCGAAGGCCTGCGTCAGAAAGGACACCTTGCTGACGTCGCCGACGAGGGTGGCGCCGACCAACTTCCCGTCGCGGATGACCACGGTCTTGTAAATGCCGTGTCTGGGCTCGGAGAACTGGACGAACTCGTCGTCGGGCAGCTCCGGACCCTTGAGCCCCATCGAAGCGACGTCGACGCCCGCCACCTTCAGCTTCGTCGCCGTACGCGAACCATGATAAGCAGCAACGGTATTGGTACCGGTCAGGTGATCGGCTAGGACGGCCGCCTGTTCCCACAGCGGCGCCACCAGGCCGTACACCTGGCCACGGTGCTGGGCGCATTCGCCGACGACGTAGACGTTGTCATCGTCGATGGAGCGCATGTGATCGTCGACCACGATCGCGCGTTCGACGGTGAGACCAGCGCGCTGCGCGAGCCCGACGTTGGGCCGAATGCCGGTGGCGACCACCAACATGTCGCAGTCGATCGACCCGCCGTCGGCGAAGACGATGCCGGTGAGGCGGCCATCGTCGGACGTGGTGATCTCCGTGGTGCGCTTCTCCAGGTGCACCGTGATGCCGATGTCCTCGACCGACCGGCGCAGGATCGCTCCCGCCGGATCGTCGAGTTGAGCGTTCATCAGCGTGGGCCCGGCATGTACGACGTCGACGGTCAGCCCACGGTTCTGCAGACCCCTGGCGGCCTCCAAGCCAAGAAGTCCACCGCCGATCACGACGGCCTTGGTGCGATGCGCCGCTTCGGAGATCATCCCGACGCAGTCGTCGAGGGTGCGGAAGCCGAAGACGCCGTCGGCCAGGGTCTTGTCGTCGGCCCACAGTCCTTTCATCGGCGGGAAGAACGATCGACTCCCGGTCGCGAGGATCAGTCGGTCATAGTGTGCGGCCGCACCGTCGTCGGAGTACACGACGCGGGCGAAGGGGTCGATCCGGACGACCCGCACGCCTGCGCGCAGATCGATCCCATTCTCGGCGTACCAGTCGACCTCGTTGAGATAGATCTCGGCTGGATCATCGCTTCCCGCAAGCACATTGGAAAGCAGGATGCGGTTGTAGTTGCCGTACGGCTCGTCGCCGAAGACGGTGATGTCGAACACCTCCGACCCGCCCCGGGCCAGGATCTCCTCGACGGCGCGGATGCCCGCCATCCCGTTGCCGACGACGACTAGCTTGCGGTTGGGCGCCTGTGTCATTGGACCTCGACCAGACCGAGGTCGACGATCACGGTGCCGCGGCATCCTGCGGGAGCGCAGACGAACAGCTCCAGGACGGTGTCGGCCAGCAGGTCCTCGACGACCCGAAGAGCGACGTGAGTGGCGCCCTTCGCGGCAATCGGGAAGTACCGCATCGGTTTACCGTCACGAAACAGCACGACGGAGACCATGTCCTTGGTGGAGTTGCCACCGCGGAAGTACACCGGTTGGGTGGTGGCGCCCGCGGGGACGGTGTACCGCAGGGATTCGTCGATCAGCAGCGGCTTGTCCAGCCCGTTACCCTCGAACTCGAACGGACCCTGCAGGAAGACCGGTGTGCTGCCATCGCTCATCTGCCGACGTTAAGTCGGGATTGTTTCGGTGCCGTTGCCACGGCGCTTCCGCCGTGAATAACGTCGCCTCACTCGCGTCCCCGAGCGTGTGTGAGGCACTGTTGACACGCTCGACACGACCGGGCAACGGATGCGGAACGGCCTGCCCGTAAAACTGATTCAACGCCTGCCGAGGAGAATCAGTAATGCCGCTAATGCGAGATCGCACCATCGAGCGACCGCGGCGCAGCCGCGACATCCTGCACTGGGACGCCGAAGACGTGGATGCCTGGGAAGCGGGCGGCAAGTCGGTCGCAAAGCGCAACCTCATCTGGTCGATCGTGGCGGAGCACGTCGGCTTCTCGATCTGGTCGATCTGGTCGGTGATGGTGCTCTTCATGCCTCAGGCCGTCTACCACATCGACGCCGCAGGCAAGTTCTACCTGGTGGCGATGCCAACGCTCGTCGGCGCCTTCATGCGAATTCCCTACACCGTCGCACCGGCCCGGTTCGGTGGGCGCAACTGGACCATCGTCAGCGCACTGTTGCTGCTGATCCCGACGGTGATGACGCTGTACGTGATGAAGCAGCCGGACACGTCGTACACGACGTTCATGGTCGTGGCGGCATTCGCGGGCCTCGGCGGCGGCAACTTCGCCTCCTCGATGACGAACATCAACGCGTTCTACCCGCAGCGGCTCAAGGGTTGGGCGCTAGGCCTCAATGCGGGCGGTGGCAACATCGGCGTTCCGGTGATTCAGCTCATCGGACTGTTCGTCATCGCAGCCATCAGCAACACCGCCCCCGAAATCGTCTGCGCCATCTACCTCGTCGCGATCGCCGTCGCAGCGGTCGGTGCGGCGTCGTTCATGGACAATCTGCGCAACCAGCGCTCCAACCTGGGCGCCATGACAGAAGCGCTGCGCTACAAGCACTCCTGGGTGATGAGCTTCCTGTACATCGGCACCTTCGGCTCGTTCATCGGCTTCAGCTTCGCCTTCGGGCAGGTCATGCAGATCAACTACCTCGCTGGCGGCGACAACGCCGCGCAGGCGTCGCTGCACGCCGCTCAGATCGCATTCATCGGCCCGCTACTGGGTTCCATCGCAAGGCCGTTCGGCGGCAAGCTGGCCGACCGCATCGGCGGCGGCAAGGTCACGCTGTACGTATTCATCGCGATGATCTTCGCCGCCGGTGTGCTGGTGGCCGCCGGAGTGCTCGACGACGGCACGGCGGGCGCTCCCACCGGCGGGCAGATGGCCGCGTACGTCGTCGGCTTCATCCTGCTGTTCATCCTGTCCGGAACCGGCAACGGATCCACCTACAAGATGATCCCGTCGATCTTCGAGGCCAAGGCTCAGGGCAAGGAAGGCTGGAGCCGGGAGGACAAGGCCGCGTGGTCGCGCAGCATGTCCGGTGCGTTGATCGGATTCGCCGGAGCCGTCGGCGCATTGGGAGGGGTGTTCATCAACATCGTGCTCCGTGCCTCGTACGTTGGCGACGCCAAGTCCGCCACCAACGCGTTCTGGGTGTTCCTCGTCTTCTACGTGGTCTGTGCGATCACGACGTGGTTCGTCTTCCTGCGGATGAAGACTCAGCTGCATGCGGGCGAGCACGTCGGCAGGGCGCCTGCGCCGGTCGGCGCCAACTAGCCGATGGCGGCACCGGACGAGCAGGGCACGTCGACGACCCGCACGGCGTGCTCGTACTGCGGCGTCGGGTGCGGTATCAGCGTGCAGACCAAGCCCGACCCGCAGACGGGGCGGACCGTCATCGCCAGGGTGTCAGGGGACAAGCTGCATCCCACCAACTTTGGACGGTTGTGCACCAAGGGCGCCACCCACGCCGAGCTGATGGCTGCGGACGGTGATCGGTTGACTTCCGCGCTGGTGCGCCCCACCGGCGGCGGCGAACCGGTACCGACGCCGGTGGACGACGCCGTCGCCGAGGCGGGTAGGCGGCTGAGGATGATCGTCGACGAGCATGGCCCCGACGCGGTCGCGCTGTACGTGTCGGGACAGATGTCGCTCGAGGCGCAATACGTCGCAACGAAGCTCGCGAAGGGGTTCCTACGCACGATCAACCTGGAGTCGAACTCGCGATTGTGCATGGCCAGCGCAGGCACCGGATACAAGCAGTCGCTTGGCGCGGACGGGCCACCAGGGTCCTACACCGACTTCGATGCCACCGACCTCTTCTTCGTCATCGGGTCCAACATGGCCGACTGCCATCCGATTCTGTTCCTGCGCATGGCCGATCGGCTCAAAGCCGGTGCGAAGCTCATCGTCGTCGACCCGCGCCGCACCACCACCGCCGAGAAGGCCGACCTCTACCTGCAGATCAAGCCGGGTACCGATCTGGCGCTGCTGAACGGCCTGTTGCATCTCCTGGTGGTGGACGGCGCCATCGACGCCGACTTCATCGCCGAGCACACGCAGGGTTGGGAGGCGATGCCCGAATTCCTGGCCGACTACCCGCCCGACGTCGTGGCCCGGATCACCGGTCTACGCGAGGGCGACATCCGCACCGCCGCAGCGATGATCGCCGCTTCCGGCGAGTGGATGACCTGCTGGACCATGGGTCTGAATCAGAGTACGCACGGCACGTGGAACACCAACGCCATCTGCAACCTTCACCTCGCGACCGGCGCCATCTGCCGACCGGGGAGCGGCCCGATGTCGTTGACCGGACAGCCCAACGCGATGGGCGGTCGCGAGATGGGTTACATGGGGCCGGGGTTGCCCGGCCAGCGCGCGGTGGTTTCTGGCGACGACCGCTCGTTCGTCGAGGGGAAGTGGGGTCTCGATCCGGGTACCATCCGGACCGACGTCGGATCGGGCACCATTGACATGTTCAAACGGATGGCGGACGGCGACATCAAGGCGTGCTGGATCATTTGCACGAATCCCGTTGCCACCGTTGCCAACCGGAAGACGGTGATCAACGCCCTGGAAGCCGCCGAGCTCGTCATCACTCAGGATGCCTACGGCGACACCGCCACCAACCGCTACGCCGACATCGTGCTGCCCGCCACATTGTGGGCCGAAACGGACGCGGTGATGGTCAACTCCGACCGCAATCTCACCCTGTTGCAGCAGTCCATCCCACCTGCGGGCGATGCTCGACCCGACTGGCAGCTGATCTGTCAGGTCGCCGAGCACATGGGATTCGGCGGCGATTTCTCCTATGCGTCGAGCGAGGAGATCTTCGACGAGATACGGGGGTTCTTCAATCCCCGGACCGGTTATGACCTCCGTGGCGCCAGCTACGACCGCCTGCGTGAAACGCCCCTGCAGTGGCCGGTGCCGCCCGCCGACCTCCCGGGCGGGTCCGACGATCGTCACCCGATCCGATACCTCAACGATGGGGTCAGCCAGGAACGATTCGTCGACGACGACGGTCACCGCCCGCGCCTCGCCTTTCCCACTCCCTCGCGACGCGCGGAGTTCCACCCCCGCCCGCACATGGACGCCCGCGAGATGCCCGACGACCACTACCCGATCGTGCTCAATACCGGCCGTCTTCAGCACCAGTGGCACACCATGACGAAGACCGGCAGGGTGGCCAAGCTCAACAAGCTCAACGGCGGTTCGTTCGTCGAGGTACATCCGGATGATGCGCAGGCGCAAGGCATCGTCGACGATCAGCCCGTCGAGGTGGCCTCGCGGCGCGGGCGCGCAGTGCTCCCGGCCGTGGTCACCGATCGGGTGCGACCCGGCAATTGCTTCGTGCCATTCCACTGGAACGACGAGCACGGCGAATACCTCGCCATCAACGCCGTCACCAGCGACGCCGTCGACCCCGACTCGCTACAACCCGAGTTCAAGGCCTGTGCGGTCAGCATCCGTCCGGTCGGAGCGGCGCCCACACCGGTGGAACTCGCGCCGACGACGATGAACGCCATCGGGTCGGCACTCGGGCTCGACGACCAGTCGCCCCCCGATCCATCGGACGCCGAGAAGCGCTATCTTGCGGGGTTCTTCCACGCGCTGCCGCCGGACGTGCGCGGCGTGCCCGTGCTGCCAGCCGGGGCGCCGGTGACTGAAGCGGTGCGCCTCTACGTCGACGGCATGCTTGCCGGCGCGTACTCGCGCGCCACGACGGACGGTCGCGAGATGCCCGCCGCCGGCCAGCCACCCCTGGTCGTCTGGGCCTCCCAGACCGGCAACGCCGAGGACTTCGCCGCGCGGGTGGGCGAACGACTCGGCGCCGCGGGCACGCAGGCGCGCGTGCTCAACATGGACTCCTGTCAGCTCTCCGATCTCGCAGCCGCTCGCGACGTCCTCGTCGTCACCAGTACGTTCGGCGACGGCGGACCGCCCGACAACGGTGCCGACTTCTGGGCTCGGCTGGAGGCCGTCGATGCGCCTGCCCTCGACGGCGTGCGTTACGCCGTGCTGGGGATCGGCGACCGCTCGTACGACGAATTCTGCGGCCACGCCAAGTCTTTGGACAGGCGGCTGGCCGAACTGGGTGCCACGAAGCTCCTCGACCGCATCGAGTGCGAGGCGTACGACGACGCGCCGATGACCCAGTGGGCCGACACGATCACCACCATCGTCGGGGCGGCCCCCGCCGTCGAGAAGATCCCTCCCGCGGCGGCGCAGGGTGCTCGTAGCAGGACCGCGGAACCATTCACCAGGGCCAAGCCGATCGATGCCCCGTTGAGCCGCAACACCCTGCTCACCGCGCCTGGTTCCGCAAAGGAGGTGCGCCAGTTCGGGTTCGACATCTCCGAGCACGTCGTCACCTACTCGGTCGGTGATGCACTTGGGGTTTATGCCACCAACAGCCCAGAGATCGTGACGAGATGGCTTGCGGCCACCGGCCTGTCCGCCGACGAGGTGATCGAGGTCGACGGATCGACCATGCCTCTCGGTGAGGCTCTTGCGTCGCGCTACGACATCTGCCGCGTCACGCCCAACCTACTGGACTTCCTCACCGAAGCCAGCGATGCCGCCGGATCGTTGAAGGCGTTGCGCCGAAGCAGGACCCGATTGGATGAGTGGCTCAGAGGCCGCAACGGAGTCGACGTCGTCGCGGAGTTCGGCGTGCGCGCTGCCGCGGAGCAGTGGCGCGACGCTCTGGTTCGGCTGACCCCTCGGTCGTATTCGATCAGCAGCAGCCCGCTCGTCAGTCCGAACGAAGTACAACTGACCGTATCCGTCGTCCGGTATCCGGGCAGCGATGGAAACGAGCGTGGGGGAGTGTGTTCCACCTTCCTCGCCGACCGTGCGGCCAACACGCCGGTGCCGGTCTTCCTGCAACCCTCCCCGCACTTCCGGCCCCCCGAGGACGGCTCGGTTCCGATGATCATGGTCGGCCCTGGCACCGGCATCGCACCGTTCCGGGGCTTCCTGCAGGAACGTCGCGCGCTCGGACATCGCGGCCGGAACTGGCTCTTCTTCGGCGACCAGCACCGTGCCGAGAACTTCTACTACCGAGACGATTTGGAGGACATGGTCGCCGACGGTCTACTCAACAGGCTCGATTTGGCCTTCTCGCGTGATCAGGCCGACCGGGTCTACGTGCAGCACAAGATGCTCGACTACGGTGCCGACGTGTGGCGTTGGCTCGAGGACGGTGCACACTTCTACGTGTGCGGTGACGCCAAGCGCATGGCCAAGGACGTCGACGAGGCGTTGACGGCCGTCATCCGCGAACATGGCGGAATGTCGCTCGACGGGGCGCACGACTACAAGCGTGAGTTGGTCGCGGAGAAGCGGTACGTGCGCGACGTGTACTGAGTGAGCTGGGCCGCGCGGATGCCGGTTCGAAGCACGAGGTCCGGGGAGATCGCGCACCCCCACCGTGGGTACCGATCATCGCCCGCCTGGTTGCCGAAGCCTCCCCGGTGGAGTTGGGGGCCTAGTCGCACGAGGCGGTGCTCACCACCCGGCTGGCTAGACCCCCAGGCCAGGGTCACCTTCGAGGCCACCCGGGCTAGCTGGCAATCACGGCGAGTGGATCGCATCGGTTCCACGACGAGTTCTCAGCGCACGTGCCAGTATTTGCCGATGAGAACGATGCGTGCGCTCTTCGCAGCGGAGTTCGTCGTCGCAGCAAGCGCCCTCGCCGTGGCAGCCAGTCCCACGGCCGCAGCCATTCCCGGCTACCTCGCCTGCCCGCCTGGCGACGAGTACCAGCTCGACATTCGCGGCGACGTCACGTGTGAGTACGCCGCGACCGTGGCGTCCGCCTACGAGTGGGAGGGCGACAAGTATCAGGACCTGTACGAGTTCACCTGCTATAGCGCGCAGTACGACGTGTACCCGGTCGTGTTGACCTGCGTCCGAGGCGACGACGAGGTCGTCGTCTCCGAGGTGTGACCGGACGCCTGGAGTAGGTTCGCCACCATGGCCGCCCCCACCGTGAACGTGAATCTGCCTGGTCGCCTCGGTGACCCGACGATGGACCTGCGCTCCGATCCGCGATCGGATCCGCGGATGCTGGCGATCTTCGCGCCCCTGGGACTCGACGTCGAGGCCCCCGCCGTCCCCGTCGACCGGCACTCGCCGATCGAGGATCGGCTCGCCGTCGCGGCGCGCGCCGAACAGGCGTTCGACGAGACGTTCTCCGTGTTGCTCGCGGACTTCCCCGAATCGCATGGGGTCGAGACCCGTACCCTCACCATCACCGGGGTCGACGGCAACGACATCGCGCTGTACGTCGACCGACCGATCGGCGTCCCGGCGCCGTTGCCCGGTCTACTGCACTTGCACGGCTGCGGGATGGCCATACTGCAGGCCTCGGCTACACCAACGGTCCGGTGGCGCAGCGCGCTCGCCGCTCAGGGCTGCGTGGTGGTCGGCGTCGAGTTCCGCAATTCGGCGGGAGCACTTGGGCCGCACCCGTTCCCGGCGGGCTTGAACGACTGCGCCAGCGCGTTGGACTGGATGCACGCGCAGCGCGAGGGGCTCGGGCTGACGTCGATCGTCGTCACCGGCGAGTCCGGCGGCGCAAACCTATCGCTGGCGACGGCGCTGAAAGCCAAGCGGGAGGGCCGATCAGAGCACCTCGACGGCGTCTACGCTCAAGTGCCGTACATCTTCGGCGGTTACGACGCGCCGGTCGCGGAACTCGCGTCCCTTGTCGAGAACGAGGGCTATTTCCTCACCCCGTCCGTCCTGACGTTGATGGCCGCGCTCTACGACCCATCCGGCGAGAACGTCACCAACCCGCTGGCGTGGCCCTATTACGCCACCGACGCCGAGCTTCGCGGACTGCCACCGCACGTGATCACCACCGACGAGCTCGACCCGCTTCGCGACGAAGGCCTGGCCTACCTGCGGGCCTTGCAACGCGCAGGCGTCGAGGCGACCGGCCATACCTACAACGGCATCACCCACGCCGGGGAGCTGCTCGCCGCGGCGGCCGTGCCCGAGATCTTCGACCGGGCGGTGCGGGACGTCTCGGACTTCGCCCGCCGCGTGAGCTGGCGCAACGAAGACAACCACGGACGAACGGTCCCGAGGTGAAACTGGTGTCCGAGGGGGGACTTGAACCCCCACGCCCGTTAATAGGGCACTAGCACCTCAAGCTAGCGCGTCTGCCATTCCGCCACTCGGACAAGAGCGCTTAAGGCTAACGGATTCCGGTGCCCGGACCAAAACGCGGGCACCGTGCAGTGGTACGAATGGTGACCGTGACTGATTCCCCCGCGACGTCCAGGCTGCCGTCGGACGAGGTCGTCGACCTCGTCAGCGCGCTGATTCGATTCGACACCTCGAACACCGGCGAGCTGGACACCACCAGGGGCGAGCGGGAGTGCGCTGACTGGGTGGCTCAGCAGCTCCAGGACGTGGGATACGAGACGGAGTACGTCGAGTCGGGTGCGCCCGGCCGCGGCAACGTCTTCGCGCGGCTGCGCGGCGCCGATCCCGGGCGCGGGGCGCTGTTGATTCACGGCCACCTCGACGTGGTGCCCGCCGAGGCCGCTGACTGGAGCGTGCACCCCTTCTCCGGAGCGGTCGAGGACGGCTACGTGTGGGGCCGTGGTGCCATCGACATGAAGAACATGATCGGCATGATGATCGCCGTGGCCCGCCACCTCAAGCGGGCGGGCATCGTGCCGCCGCGGGACCTGGTGTTCGCCTTCGTCGCCGACGAGGAGGCCGGCGGCAAGTACGGCTGCGGGTGGCTCGTCGAGAACCGTCCCGATCTCTTCGCGGGCATCACCGAGGCGATCGGTGAGGTCGGCGGCTTCTCGCTGACGGTGCCGCACCGCGACGGCGGCGACAAGCGGCTGTACCTCATCGAGACCGCCGAGAAGGGCATGCGGTGGATGCGGCTGTCCGCGCGGGGGCGGGCGGGACACGGTTCGTTCGTGCACGACGACAAGGACAACGCCGTCACCACGCTCGCGGGCGCGGTGGACCGGCTGGGTCGCCACGACTTTCCCATCGTGCTGACCGACACCGTCGCGCAATTCCTCGCCGCCGTTGGCGAGGAGACCGGGCATGCCTTCGACCCGCACTCGCCCGACCTGGACGGAACGATCGCGAAGTTGGGGCCCATCGGCCGCATCATCGGTGCCACCCTTCGTGACTCCGCCAACCCCACCATGCTCAAGGCCGGCTACAAGGCCAACGTGATTCCTGCCACGGCCGAGGCCATCGTGGATTGCCGGGTGTTGCCAGGGCACCTTGCCGAGTTCGAGGCGACGGTCGACGAACTCATCGGTCCGAACGTCACCCGCGAATGGGTCACCGAACTGCCCGCCTACGAGACCACCTTCGACGGCGACCTGGTCGACGCGATGAACGCCTCGCTGCTGTCCGTCGATCCAGACGCGCGCATCGTGCCCTACATGCTATCCGGCGGCACCGATGCGAAACACTTTGCGCGCCTGGACATTCGCTGCTTCGGCTTCATACCCCTACGACTCCCGCCGGACCTCGACTTCGCGGCGTTGTTCCACGGCGTCGACGAACGGGTACCCGTCGAGTCGCTGACGTTCGGCACGGAGGTGCTCATGCACTTCCTGCAGCACTGCTGACCCCACCATCGAGAGGAACCCATGAGTACCCCGTACGACGCCCTGCCGCAGCTGCCCACGTTCACCCTGACATCCGAGTCGGTCACCGACGGTCAGCCGCTGGCAAACGACCAGGTCTCCGGCATCATGGGGGCCGGAGGGTCGGATGTCTCCCCGCAGCTGAGCTGGTCGGGATTCCCCGAGGAGACCCGCAGCTTCGCCGTCACGGTGTATGACCCCGACGCACCGACCGGCTCCGGGTTCTGGCACTGGGCGGTGGCCAATCTGCCCGCGACGGTGACCGATCTGCCCGCCGGTGTCGGCGACGGCAGCCAGAGTGGATACCCCGGTGACGCAATCACTTTGGCCAACGACGCCAGCCTCAAGCGCTACGTCGGTGCCGCGCCGCCGCCGGGACACGGGCCGCACCGCTACTACATCGCCGTCCACGCGGTGAAGGTCGAGAAGCTCGACCTGCCCGAGAACGCGACCCCTGCATACCTGGGCTTCAACCTCTTCAGCAACGCCATCGCGCGCGCCGTCATCCACGGCACGTACGAGAACGCGGGCTAGCGGACCGCCGAACCCACCGCGTCGGCGAGCGAGGCGAACCCGCCGTCGTGCAGCCGCTGCGCAAGGCCGTCGTGAATGTGCTTGGCCCACAAGCCCCCGCCGTAGACGAAGCCGGTGTAGCCCTGCAGCAGCGAGGCCCCCGAGATGATGCGTTCCCACGCGTCCTCGGGCGTCTCGATGCCACCGACGCTGACCAGCACCAGCCGATCGCCGACCCGCTCGTAGAGCCTGCGCAGCACCTCGGCCGAGCGCCTCGCCACCGGTGGACCCGAGACCCCGCCCGGGCCCAGTTGGTCGACGCCGGGAGTCGCCAGACCGTCACGGGAGATCGTCGTGTTGGTGGCGACGATGCCCGCCAACCCCAGTTCGACTGCCAGATCTGCGATCTCGTCGACGTCGGGGTCCGAAAGGTCGGGTGCGATCTTGACGAGCACAGGCGTGCTGGTCTCGGCGCGGACCGCCGTCAGGATCGGTCTCAGCGACTCCACGGCCTGCAGATCGCGCAAACCAGGGGTGTTGGGTGAGCTGACGTTGACCACCAGGAAGGACGCCAGCGGGCCGACGAGTCGGGCGCTCTCCGAGTAGTCGGCGACGGCGCCGTCGGGCGGGGTGATCTTCGTCTTGCCGATGTTCGCCCCGATCGGGACGTCCGGGACGTCTCGCGTCAGACGCAGCGCCAGCTCACCCGCCCCGTGGTTGTTGAATCCCATCCTATTGAGCAGGGCCCGATCGTCTGCCAGGCGAAACATCCGTGGCTGCGGATTGCCAGGCTGCGCCTTCGAGGTGACCGTGCCCACCTCGGCGTACCCGAAGCCCATCGCACCCCACGTCTTGAGGCCGGTGCCGTTCTTGTCGAAGCCCGCCGCCAACCCGACGGGTCCTGGGAAGCGGACGCCGAAGACCGTCGTCGCGAGCACGGGGTCGCGCGGGGCCAGCCACCTGGCCAGGGCCCGGCGCGTCGGGGTGAGCGCGGTCGCGAGGCGCAGCAGCGTGAACACCCACGTGTGGATCCGTTCGGGCGGGACCAGGAAGAACACCCGTCGTAGCGCGCGGTAGATCACGCGCCCGGCTGACCATCGGCGCTCATCGGCTCGGCCGCCGACTTCCTGCGCCGCAACAGAACCCGGCGACTGCCGTCGGTGTACAACCGGACGCGCGTCAGTTCCCAGCCGCGGTACTCGGCCTCGATCGACAGGCGAATCGACGCGGACACCCTGGTCACGTCGGGAGGCAATCGCAGTGGAGCCCACTCGTAGTCGTCGGACAGGTCGGCCTCCCATGCGGCAGGCATCCGGCCCCGTTGATGACCGCTCACGTGGCCGCCTTGGTAATCGTCTGCACGCCACCACCGGACCCCGACACCACGAACAGGGTGCCGGACAGGTCGTCGAAGGTCAGGGAGTTCGGTTGCTGCACGGTTCGATAACGCACCTTTTCGATGGGGATGCCGGTGGCCAGATCGTAACCAACGACGCTGTTGGTCGCCGTCTCTGACACCCAGGCCAACGACGTTGACCCGGCCAGACCGAAGGGCGCGCCCCGCACCGGCGAGCGCTGCCGCAGCATCAGCGGGTCGGTGCCGAACACCAGAAGACCCTCGCCGCGGGTATCGGCGACCAGGATCCGACCAGCCGAGTCGGCGACCATCGTCGTGGCGCCCTCGCCGGCTCGCAGGGCGTGTTCCTCCCTGGTCCCCGAGGCGTCGATCGTGGTCACCGACGTCTGGCCGCGGTCGAGCACCGCAACGGTGTCGCCCTGGGCCACCAGGGCGTCGACGCGGGCGAAGATCTGCAGTCGCGCCTGCACTCCCGAGTCCGAGTTCAACGTGAACACGGCGCCGTCCGCACTTCCCAGGACGACCCGGCCATCGGCACGCCGGGTGATCGCCGTGAAGTCGGTGTCGGCCTGCCCGTCGACGTCGAACCGCTCCACCGCCGGGTCGGGCCCGGTGCCGACCTTCAGGTAGCCGCCGCGCACCGACAGGTAGACCGATCCGTCGTCGTCACCGACCAGTGCGGTCGCCGCTGCGGGCAGCGGCACGGTCCGTGACGGACCGGTCACCGGGAACGTCGACAGCGTCGACCGTCCGGCTGCGTCACGGCCCAGCACGACCAGTGAGGCCGTCGAGTCGTCGAAGACGGCAGCCAGTCCCGCGTCGGCGAGCGGACGGACGGAGCCGGAGGGGGTCGCCGTGACGGCAGGGGAGACCGCCGCGCTCGCCGGGGCGATGGTCGGCGGTGGGGCCTCGGCAGGATTCGACGAACACGAGGTCGCGGCAACCATCGTGGCCACCAGGAGGCCGACCAAGAGTCGACTGTGAACTGCGCGACTCTTCGGTGTTGGGTTCGGTGGCAAGGGGTAGCTCTCGGTCGTGAAAGATGACGGGCGATCTGAAGGCCAGTTTAGGCACGCTCGGTCGGGGACCCGGCGGTATGGTTCGGACATGACCCTCGCGGCGGACAGCGACGTGTCAGGCTCCGATTTCGTGATCGAGGACATTTCCACCGGTCTGCATGCCAGCGGGTTCGGCCTGGTCGGGGACGGTAGGAGCTTCTCGTTCCGGGTGGAGCGGCAAACGCTGCTGGTCGAGGTGTACCGGCCGCGGTTGGCAGGACCCGTGCCGCAGGCCGAGGACCTCGTCGCCGTGTCCAGCCGCAGCCTTGCTCACGTCGACGTCGACGACGAGCGCAGTCTTTCCGCCGCAGTCCGCGACGCGGTGGCCGACGCTTCACCCGTGTCACGCTCGGCTCGCTAACAGCAACCGCGCGGTACGGGCGGGCGGAGCATGCGGTGGGATTGGGTTACGGTCTTGTCCCGTGATGGACGTGGCGGCCATGTCGTGGCTACAGGTGATCGTGCTGGCGGTGCTGCAGGGGCTGACCGAATTTCTACCCGTGTCCTCGTCGGGGCATCTCGCCATCGCGTCCCGACTGTTCTTCGCCGACGACGCGGGAGCCTCGTTCACCGCGGTCACCCAGCTGGGCACCGAGGCGGCCGTGCTCGTCTACTTCGCCAAGGACATCGGCCGCATTCTCGTCGCCTGGTTCGGCGGCCTCCGCGACGCCGCCCGGCGCAGCGCGGACTACTGGCTTGGCTGGTGGGTGATCATCGGCACCATCCCGATCTGCGTGCTCGGACTGCTGTTCAAGGACCAGATCCGCTCGGGCGTGCGCAATCTGTGGATCGTCGCGATCGCGTTGATCGTGTTCTCGTTCGTGATCGCCGCCGCCGAGTACTACGGCAAGCAGACCCGCAAGGTCGAGAGCCTCACGTGGAAGGACAGCGTCATCGTCGGACTCGCGCAGTGCCTTGCGCTGGTCCCCGGCGTGTCACGGTCGGGTGCCACGATCAGCGCGGGCCTGTTCCTCGGCCAGACCCGCGAGGTCGCGGCCAGGTTCGGCTTCCTGCTCGCCATTCCCGCCGTGCTGGCGTCGGGGCTGTTCTCGCTGCCCGACGCCTTCGCTCCCGTCACCGAGGGCATGAGCGCGACCGGCCCCCAACTGACCGTGTCGATCATCGTCGCGTTCGTGGTCGGCTACGCCGCGGTCGCGTGGTTCCTGCGGTTCCTGGTCCGCCACGGCATGTACTGGTTCGTCGGCTACCGCATCGTGCTCGGGGTGGTCGTGTTGATCCTCCTGGGCACGGGGGTGCTGCAAGCACAGTGACCGGTACGACGATGATTGACCGACGATGACCGTCATCCTTCTGCGGCACGGCCGCTCGACGTCCAACACCGCCCACACCCTGGCGGGCCGCTCCGAGGGGGTCGACCTCGACGAGAAGGGCCGCGAGCAGGCCGAGTCGCTGGTCGCCCGCGTCGGCGAGTTGCCCGTCAAGGCGATCGTCCGTTCGCCGTTGCTGCGCTGCCAGAGCACGGTCACCCCGCTAGCCGAGGCCCTGAGCCTGGAACCCGTTGTCGAAGAACGACTTTCGGAGGTCGACTACGGCACCTGGACGGGTCGCAAGATCGCCGACCTGGTGAAGGAGCCGCTGTGGGCGGTGGTGCAGCAGCAGCCCAGCGCGGCGATCTTCCCCGATGGGGAGGGGCTCGCAGAGGTCCAGGCCCGCGCCGTGGCAGCGGTGCGGGAGCACGATCGCAGGCTTGCCGAGGAGGCGGGCGGCGACGTGTTGTGGATAGCCTGCACGCACGGTGACGTGATCAAATCGGTGGTGGCCGATGCACTGGGCACCCATTTGGACAGTTTTCAACGGATCACGGCCGATCCCTCGTCGATGAGCGTGATCCGCTACACGGCGGCCAGGCCCTTCGTCCTGCACGTGAACCACACCGGTCCCGCCCTCACGGCTGCGCTCTTGGCGAAATCCGAACCAACGGGAGACGCGGTCGTTGGCGGTTCCACAGACTGAATGCGCTGACCACGTCGCCGCTCGAATTACGGATGCGGTGGCACTACCGGTATTTTGGGAGACGTCATGACCCGTTCGATTCACGTCTTTCGCTCACCCGACCGCTTCGTGGCCGGGACCGTCGGGCAGCCAGGCGCACGCACGTTCTATCTGCAGGCGGTCCACGACAAGCGCGTCGTCTCGGTGGTGCTCGAAAAGCAACAGGTAGCGGTGCTGGCCGAACGGATCGCCGCGCTGCTCCTGGAGATCAACCGCCGGTTCGGCACCCCGATCCCGCCGGAGACCGGTGAGGTCGAGGATCTCAGCCCCCTGATCACCCCGGTCGACGCGGAGTTCCGCGTCGGCACGATGGGGCTCGGCTGGGACTCCGAGGCGCAGACCGTCGTCGTCGAACTGCTCGCCGTGTCCGAGACCGAGTTCGACGCCTCGGTGGTCCTCGACGACGCCGAGGACGGCCCCGACGCCGTCCGGGTGTTCCTCAGCCCCGAATCGGCGCGTGAGTTCGCCTCCCGCTCCAACCGCGTCATCTCGGCGGGGCGGCCGCCGTGTCCGTTGTGCGACGAGCCGCTGGATCCCAAGGGTCACATCTGCGTCCGCACCAACGGATACCTGCGCGGCGCGCTGGCGGAAGCCGACGATGACGACGAATCCTGAGCCCAAGGGTGCCTGTGAAGACGCGGAGGAACGGCACCGGGTCATCCGGGATGGCGAGCTGACCGTCATCGGGCGCATCCGCTCGGCGAGCAACGCCACGTTCCTGTGCGAATCCCATCTGGGGGAACAGCAGGCCCACTGCGTGTACAAGCCAGTTGCCGGTGAGGCCCCGCTGTGGGACTTTCCCGACGGCACGCTCGCGGGCCGCGAACTCGGCGCCTACCTGGTGTCGGACGCGCTGGGGTGGAACGTCGTGCCGTACACCGTCATTCGGGACGGGCCTGCGGGCCGGGGCATGGTGCAGCGGTGGGTGGATCAGCCCGGCGACGCACTCGACGACGGTGACGGCGGGGACGCCGACCAATACTCGGGCCCCGACCTGGTCGATCTGCTGCCGAGGGGCCACGTCCCGCCGGGGTTCCTGCCCATCCTGCAGGCCTACGACTACGCGGGTGACGAGGTCACGCTGGTGCATGCCGACGACGCCCGACTGCGCAGGATGGCCGTCTTCGACGTGCTCATCAACAATGCCGACCGCAAGGGCGGTCACATCCTGGCAGGGGTGGACGGCGAGGTGTACGGCGTCGACCACGGCGTGAGCCTGCACAGTGAGGACAAATTGCGCACGGTGCTATGGGGGTGGGCGGGCAAGCCGGTCGACGACGACGCGCTGCGCGCCATTGCCGGGTTGCGCGACGCGCTGCTCGGTGACTTCGAGCACGTGCTGCGCCCCCACCTGATCGGCCGCGAGATCGACGCGTTGTACGCCAGAGTCGTCGGCCTGCTTGACAATCCGGTCATGCCGCAACCGGACAGGCGTCGGCCCATCCCGTGGCCGGCGTTCTGAACGGACCGCTGCCCGGGGACGTTGCGGCCTCGGTGTTCTACGCTCGTCGTCATGACTGATCACGATCACGCCGCCGCCCGTCGGGAGATCACCGACGCCCTGCAGAAGGCGCTCGACCGCCGCCACGAGGTGCTCGACGTGATCGTCGAGGCCGGCGACAAGGCGGCCGCCGTCGCTGCCATCTCCACGCTGCTTGGCACCTCTCAGCTGGGCGGTGAGGCAGTGATGGCCATTTCGTTCGACCAGCTCACTAGGGATTCCCGCCGCCGGATCGCCGAGGAGCTCGAGGACCTGAACAAACAACTCACGTTCACTCTCGGCGAGCGGCCTGCCAGCTCGGGTGAGAGCCTCGAGCTCCGCCTCTTCGCCGCCGACACCGACCGCGACCTGTTCGCCGCGAGAACGTCCGACGTCAAGGCCACGGGTGACGGATCGGGGGCGCCGGCAGGCAGCCTGGACGACGAGATCAACGCCGCTCTGGCCCGCGTGGCGGCGGAGGAGGCCGTCTGGTTCGTTGCGGAGGAGGGATCGGCCAAGGTCGGGATGGTCTTCGGCGAGCTGGTCGGAGGCGAGGTCAACGTCCGGATCTGGATCCACCCCGAGCACCGGCATCGTGGGTTCGGCACCGCGGCGCTGCGCAGGTGCCGCTCGGAGATGGCCTCGTACTTCCCCGCGGTCCCCATGGTCGTGCGTGCGCCCGGCGCCACGCCCAGGTAGCGCCCATTACCGCCGAACGGACCGATGCGGCGCTGGCCGCGGACGTGGCCGCAGAGGCCGGTGAGTTCCTGGTCGCGCTGCGCGAGGAGATCGGCTTCGCCAGCTACTACGATCTGGGCGACGCCGGCGACCGACGCGCCAACACGCTGATTCTGGACCGCCTGCACCGCCACCGGCCCGGGGACGCCATCTTGTCCGAGGAGGCGGCCGACGATCTGTCGCGGCTGCGCGCCGACCGCGTGTGGATCGTCGATCCCGTCGACGGCACTAGGGAGTTCTCCATGCCAGGCCGGGTCGACTGGGCGGTACACATCGCCCTGTGGCAGCGGACCGGCGGCCAAGAGGGCTCCATCACCGACGCGGTGGTCGGCCTACCCGCCGTCGGAGAGGTGTACCGCACCGACACCGTCAGCGCGCCGCCCGCCCGCCGCGACGGGCCGATCCGCATCGCCACCAGCAGACACCGGCCGCCGACGGTGGTGTGGTGGCTTCAGGACATGCTCGACGTCGAATTGGTCGGCATCGGGTCGGCCGGTGCCAAGGCGATGGCGGTGGTCCGCGGTGACGTCGATGCGTACGTCCATGCGGGGGGACAGTGGGAGTGGGACTCGGCCGCACCGGCCGGCGTGGTGATGGCGGCGGGCCTGCACGCGTCGCGCCTGGACGGCTCGCCTCTGTTGTACAACCGCCGCGATCCGTACCTGCCCGACTTCGTGATGTGCAGGTCCGAGCTGGCTCCCACCCTGCTGGACGCGATCCGGTCGGTCTTCTGACCGATACCGGGAATGGATTGGCGTCCGCCGTTGTCGCATCAGTGCGAGTGCCGCACCCGTTGAGACCCAGGCAGGGGGCCATCCTGATCACATACCACCCCGCACGCGAGGAGGAGGGAATCTTCCCTAGAGTCGGAGCCATGCAATCGTGGCCGGCGCCGAACGTTCCGGAACTCCCGGGCCGTGGCCCTCAGTTGCGGCTCTATGACAGTGCTGACCGCCAGGTGCGCCCGGTGGCGCCCGGCGACACGGCCTCGATGTACGTCTGTGGCATCACGCCGTACGACGCCACCCACCTCGGGCATGCGGCCACCTATCTGACCTTCGACCTGGTGTATCGATCGTGGCTGGATTCCGGCCGCAAGGTGCACTACGTGCAGAACATCACCGACGTCGACGACCCGCTGTTCGAGCGGGCCGAGCGCGACGGCATCGACTGGCGCGACCTGGGTGCCAGGGAGATTCAGCTGTTCCGTGAGGACATGGCGGCGCTGCGGGTGCTTCCGCCGCACGACTACGTGGCGGCCACCGACGCCATCACCGAGGTCGTGGAACTGGTCGAGAAGCTGTTGGCGGCGGGTGCGGCCTACGTCGTCGACGACGCGCAGTACCCCGACGTCTACTTTCGCGCCGATGCCACGGTCCAGTTCGGCTACGAGTCGGGCTACGACAGGCAGACCATGCTGCGCCTGTTCGGCGAGCGCGGCGGCGATCCAGAAAGGGCGGGCAAGGGCGACGAGCTGGACGCCCTGCTGTGGCGGGCCGAGCGTCCCGGCGAGCCCAGCTGGCCGTCGCCGTTCGGGCCGGGGCGGCCGGGCTGGCACGTCGAGTGCTCCGCGATCGCGCTGGATCGCATCGGCATCGGCCTCGACGTTCAGGGCGGTGGCAGCGATCTGATCTTCCCGCATCACGAGTTCTCGGCCGCGCATGCCGAGGCCGCCACCGGAGAGCGGCGGTTCGCCAGGCATTACGTGCACGCAGGCATGATCGGCTGGGACGGGCACAAGATGAGCAAGAGCCGCGGAAACCTGGTTCTGATCTCTCGGCTGCGGGCCGACGGCGTGGAACCCTCGGCGATCCGGCTTGGCCTACTTGCGGGCCACTATCGAGCCGATCGGTCCTGGAGCGACGTGGTGCTCGCCGACGCGCAGGCCCGGCTGGTGCGGTGGCGGGCCGCCACGGCGCTGCCCGCAGGTCCCGACGCGACGGACGTGATCGGCCGGGTCCGCCAGTACCTCGCCGATGATCTGGACACTCCGAAAGCGCTTGCTGCCCTTGATGGATGGAGCGCCGATGCGCTCTCCTACGGCGGTCAGTACGCCGATGCGCCGCGCACCGTGGCCGCAGCCGTCGACGCCTTGCTCGGAGTCCAGCTCTAGCACCGCGCGTCGGCGCCGATTGGGTCGCGCGGTGGAGTACCTTTCCGCTGGTGAGGTTCACGAGTGGAGAAGTGATGCGTCGACTCGCCGTCGTCGTCGTCGTGCTGCTGGCACTGACCGGGTGCGCCAAGACCGAGGAACCGCAGGCCACCAGCTCATCGCCTGCGCCGCCGCCTCCGACCGCCGTCAACCCCCAAGACGCCAGGGCGATTGCCAAGGAGGCCTACGTCTACGGCTTCCCGATCGTCGACGACTACCGGGTGATGTACTCCTACTTCGTCAACAGAGACGACCCCGAGTACAAGGGCGGCTGGAACCAGATCCACAACACGGCAAGGGTTTTCACGCCCGCCGACACCACGATCCAGACACCGAACTCGGACACGCCGTACTCGGCCGTCGGCGCCGACCTGCGGGCCGAACCGCTGGTGCTTACGGTGCCGCCGATCGAGCAGGACCGGTACTACTCGCTGCAGTTCATCGATCTCTTCACCTACAACATCGACTACGTGGGCAGCAGGACGACGGGTAACGGCGGCGGCAAGTACCTGCTCGCGGGGCCGAACTGGAAGGGTGACAAGCCCGAGGGCATCGACGGCGTGATCCGCAGCGACACGGATCTGGCGCTGGTGCTGTACCGCACGCAACTGCTGGGGCCGTCGGATCTAGACAACGTGAAGAAGATCCAGGATGGCTACCAGGTCGCGCCGCTGTCGGTGTACCTCAACCAGCCCGCGCCGCCGCCCGCCGCCGCGATCGACTTCGTTCCTCCGCTGAGCAGAGATCAGGAGCGCACGTCGCCGCAGTTCTTCGAGATCCTGAACTTCGCCCTGCAATTCGCCCCGACGCCTCCCGCCGAAAAGGAGCTCTACGCCAGGTTCGCGACCATCGGAATCGGGCCCGGTGGATCGTTCGACGCCGACGAGCTGAGCCCCGAGATGCGCACCGCGATCGAAGGAGGCATGGCCGATGCTTGGGCTGAACTGGATGCCCTCAAGAAGGACCAGATCGACACCGGCAAGGTCGGCTCGGCCCAATTCTTCGGCACCGCAGCCGATCTCAAGGGCAACTACCTCTACCGGATGGCCGGAGCCGTGTTCGGCATCTATGGCAATACCGCGGCGGAGGCCATCTATCCCGGGACCGCGTTCGACGCCACGGGTGAGCCGCTGACCGGTACGAATTCGTATGTCTACCACTTCGCCAAGGACCAGTTGCCGCCCGTCAACGCCTTCTGGTCGCTGACGATGTACGAACTGCCGCAGAGCCTTCTGGTCGCCAACCCGATCAACCGCTACCTCATCAACTCCCCGATGCTCCGCGAGTTGGTGCCCGACGTGGACGGCGGATACACGCTGTACTTGCAGAACCAGCCACCCGGCGCCAACCGCGAACCCAACTGGCTACCCGCCCCGAAGGGGCCGTTCCAGGTGATTCTCCGGTTGTACTGGCCAAAGCCGGACGCGCTCAACGGAACCTGGAAGGCCCCGCAACCGGAGAAGGCGTAGCCCAGCCTCCCCGATTTCGTGCCGCGGCTGCCGTACCGTGGGCCGACGATTCAGCGCGGTTCTCCAGCGGTCGCGTAGCGATCACGACCACGTGACGCGGACGGCGGAACATGGCAAGGGAACTGACCGAACTCGAGCTCATCGGTGAGCTCGAACCCGTGGCCGAGGCCGGGCTCAACCAGCACCTGGCGACGACGAAGAACTGGAATCCGCACGACTACGTGCCGTGGTCGGTGGGCACCGACTACTGCCCCGATGGCCCCGATGGCCCCGAGTGGAACGTCGAGCAGTCGAACCTCTCCGATCTGGCCAGGGTGGCGATGATCACCAACCTGCTCACCGAGGACAACCTGCCGTCGTATCACCGCGCGATCGCCGAGCACTTCGGCATCGACGACGCCTGGGGGGCCTGGGTGAACCGGTGGACGGTGGAGGAGAGCAGGCACGGCATCGCGATGCGCGACTACCTGGTCGTGACCAGAGCCGTCGACCCCTTCGAGCTGGAGCAGGCCAGGATGGCGCAGGTCACGGCGGGTTTCAGTCCCGGAAGGCAAGGCCAGGGCACGGTCGGCCCAGAGTCGATGCTGGATGCGCTCGTCTACGTCACGTTTCAGGAGCTCGCTACTCGCGTCTCGCACCGGAACACCGGCAAGGCCTGCGACGAGCCGATCGCCGACCAGCTGCTCAAGCGAGTCTCCGCCGACGAGAACCTGCACATGATCTTCTACCGGGGCGTGGGAGCAGCGGCCCTCGACATCGCGCCCGACCAGGCGATCCACTCGATCTGCCGGATCCTGTCCAGCTTCCAAATGCCCGGCTTCGCCATCCCCAATTTCCGCCGCAATGCCGTCAAGATCGCCGTCGGCGGCATCTACGACCTTCGACAACACCTCGACGAGGTGATCCTGCCCGTGCTGAGGTACTGGCGGATCTTCGAGCGCGACGACTTCACCGGGGATGGTGTGCGGCTGCGCGACGAGCTCCCGGTGTTCATCGCGCACATGGAGAGCGAGGCCGTCAAGTTCGAGGACTCCAAGCAGCGCTACCTCGAACGTGGTGCGGCCAAGGCGGAGCGGGCGGCGGCGCGGCTCTTGGTTGGCTGAGTTCGTTCGTTACATCGTCACTTTGGGGGCCGGTACCGAATGGGTCCATCCCGAAGATCGAAGTGCATGATGTCCTTCGCCGAACGATACATCCCACCCCACAGCAGGCCCGCGTCTGACAGCGCGGTGACGAGCTCACGGGGGAGATCCATGTATCCGGTCTTCTGCGGATGCTGGTGCTTTGGGAAGTCCCAGTACTTCAGCACCGAGCGGTCGGTGTTGATGCGACGCTTCCACCACTCGAGGTCTTCCTTTGCTCCGCGTGACTGCGCGGTTGCCACCAGATCCCGCAATAGTGTTCCGCCCAGATCATCGGCCAGCTGCAGGTACTCCGCCAGCGCATTCGACGCGCGGTGGTGAAGGTCCCAAGCCTTGGCGGCCCCTGAGTTCTGAAGGTGGTCTGCAAGCGCCTTTCCTTCGATGTCGAAGTGTTCGCCGTGAAGGAGCCAAAGTGCCCGCGCGATGACGCGAGGCGAGCGATTAGCGCTGAACTCCGCTGCGCGCGGTGACGACGGGGCCGGTTTCATGTTTCCGACGAAGGGATTGGTGTCGTGATTGATGTCGATGGCCAGACCGAAACAGTGATAGCTCGGGAGCGACCCGCCGGTCGCCTTCTTCGGGGGCCGCAGTCCGGCGATGTCGTAGATGCCAAACTGTTGTCCTAGTTGGTGGGCGGTTCGGCCGGAATGGGTCTGCAGCAGGGCGCGCTCGGCGCGTTTAAGTACCTCGAATAGCGCGCGGTGTACTCCGGGAACGTCACCGCCGCTCGCCCGGATCGGCCGGCCAAGAAATGTAGCGTCGGGGACCATGGCCTCGAACCACCTCTTCGCATCCGTGCCGTTGGCCCGTAGGGTCGAGGCGATGGCGCGGCGATCGGCATCGGAGCCAGCACTGACCGCCTGCCGATGGGCGGCACCGACCAAGTTCGACCGGGCGGCGACTGCTGCTGGCACCCGCTGGACGCTGGAGTCGAGTGGGGGAGACTCATCGGCGATCCGCACCGAATTCTGATACGCCACATCAGGTCTCGGCGTTAGTCCGTGGAGCTCCGCGGCACGCGGATGCTTGCCCGTGACGAACCAGTACTTGCGGCGCTTCACGTTGTCGCGCCATCGCTCGCTGGACGTCTCGGCGAGTACGTCGGCGATCGCCAGGAGCACCGAGTCTTCGGGAATGTTGCCCTTGCCGTACTTGCCCTCCATCGCCACCAGTCGAGGGCGCAGAAGTTCACGTCGTTTCTGGCCGCCGTTCTTCCACTTCTTCTCAAGCCACCATGGGCCGTGGCTCGAAACAGCGTCGAACATGAACGTGAAAGACATTTCGCTCTTGAGGCCGAAGTACTCGCAGTAGTGTCGGGCACGGTCCAACAGCTTGCGCACGAACTGCACCTGGATGGCTTGGAATGCAGAGTCCTCGGAGAGCCGCTTGAAGTAGGTGACCCAGGGCTCATTGACCGACCACACCGTCTTCCCCTTGACGATGCGTCGCGTGTTCATGTGCTCGATGGCGTAACGCAACTGGCCCCGCACGGCGTTGGCTCCCGTTGGAGCGATGAGTGCGGCAAAGGATGAGGCATTCGATCCGAAGACTGCCCGCCAACGGGCGGGTTCATTGGCGGCGAAATCGCGCAACAATGGCTGCAGGCTTCCCGTGCCAATGTTCCAATTGACCAATCCGAACGAGATGCCGTATCCGTCGAAGTTGCCACTCAGTCCATGAAATCCGCCGCGTGTGCCTGTCTCGAGTGTGCTCGTGATCTGGACGGCTTTGAATTCGGCCGCAGTCAGACCATTCGACGCGAGGGCGTAATCAGACTCTGTGCGGGGCTCGTCGAACCACTCGCCGTGGATTGCTTCCCGCTCGTCGCTCGCGGACGGAGCGGGCAAGGCAGCGAGCAGGCCTGGCAGATACTTGCTCGGGATTGCGCAATGACTGACGCTGCTTGCGGCAACAGGGGATACGGTGAGCCGCCCGCCACTGGTCGACGTCAGTGGGCGGAATCTCGCACCGTGGATGCCCGTCGGCAAGGACACCGTCTTCTGGGCCTTTTCCGAGAAGTAGGTCGCGTAGCGGTAGATCACCGTGGCTCGCAACTCGCTACGGGATTGAAGCCAGGATGCCCAATCGGCGACGGGCGAGGTGTAGGTGCTATCGAGCGCCCAGACGTGGGAGAGCCTGCCAAGGGCGCCGGTGACCATTTCCGGGTTCGCGTGCGCCCGAGCGAGGGCGTCGAACACGCCGAACGCTCGCGAGTGGCCGGCCAGAATCAGTCGCTCGATCGTTGGTGCACCCACGCGCTCAAGAGCCTCGGCCACGACGCCGTTGAAGTTCTCCGGCTTGCCCAGCTTGTGCCATTTGTTGCCGAATGCCATCTTGTTCTTGTTGAGGTTCTCCCAGTCGAGGAACGGAACGATCAAGACGATCGGCCGTCCCGATGCCTCTGCCACCGCGCCGAGTTCGAGCGGGCGCCCAGTGACGAACGTCTGCGGACGCGGTTTGAGGAGCGGGCCGCAGACATCGAGCCCGTGGGCAAACAGCAGTACTTCCACTCGACTGGCTCGCTGCGCGGCCTTGGTGACCAAGACGGACACGCGCAACGGAAGTGTCCGTGCGGTGAACGTGACGAGGTGGGTCGTCCCGAGACTGCCAACGGACTCAGACAGCTCCAAAGTGGGCGCAGCGATACGAGTGGCGCCGACCTTGCCTACGGTCTCGGCAGCGATCCCTCTCGCCAATTCGGCTGGGGTGACGTTGATCTGGAAGTGCATGGTGTCCTTGGTGGTGGGCCAGCGGCCCCCCCAGGCGAAGACTTGGTGGCCATCGATGGTCCGAATGGCTTCGACGGCGGCCACCTGCTCAACAGTGAAGGCGGTGTCGGCCGCACCGCGCTGGACGTCACGACAGCGTTCTGACTTGGTGGACCCCGTGGAGAAGCGCACCTTGCGTCGATCCGGCGTCGGGTTATTGACGTTGCACCGAGGACCCGCATGGTCGATGTCGATAGCCAATCCGTACGCATGCAGGGATGCTGCCTTTTCCCCCGCGATGTTGCGGCAGACGTACACCCATGCCCGATGAACGTCGTATCCGGTTGCGGTCAAGGTGGATTCGAGCGCGCGCCACGCATCGACCGTCTTCGGATTCACGGGTGTGTTCCATCTGCCGAAGATTCGCATTTGGACCATGCGGTTTGTCGCACAGCGGTATTCGCGCCAGGCGTTGCGTAGCGCGGTGGTCGAGCGGATTGGCGGTCGAGAGCCCAATGGCCCACCGGTGACCCCTTCGGCTTCGGTGACCTCGCGAGGGTGCGAGCAGTCAACCGCTGCTTGATGTTCGGATACGGTCATTGAGTCACCCTCCAATGGGTCTCAGCGGGCGGGTCTGCCGACGGCTTGTTCCATCGCTGTGACCCCCGTTGCCTGAAGATGTTTTGTGAATGCGGCGAGCGCAGTCTTGAGGCCGGTGACCTTGATGTCGACGCCTAGATGGCGATCTACTACCGCGTCGTCGATATCATCGATCATCCCCTTGAGTTCACTGGCAATCCGAACGCGCACCGTGTCATCGACGGCCTGGTAGGCGACCTTGCCGAGACGTCCCCACCGCCAGTCCAGCGGGGAGGCTTTCGACGTGGAGATCCCCAGTACCACGTTGCGGTGGGATGACCTGTCCTCATGAGGGATCAGTCGAGTCGCCCCGAAGGGGGTGTTGACGCCATTCCTGATCGCGCGAGCCTTCTCTGGCGATGTCAGCGCCCTGCCGCCGAGCGTCCGGCCGATCTCGCGGACTCTCTCGAGGTCCTGCAAGGAGGCCACGATTGCAGCGGTGGCCATCTCCGCAGTCGTGACCGCCTCTGGACGTCGCGTTCCCGGTTTGGCATCGACGCCAAGATGGCCGTCGCCCACGGCCGTCCATCGATATCCGCCTGCTACTTGCTGGCCGCGGGCGTCCGTCGCCGAGACGACGTCGAGTCCCTTGTTGTCGTAGTCGTGTATCGCCAGGCTCACGATGTCGCCGAGAGCGAAGGCGTTGATTGCCTCGCCGCCCATCTTCTTGACGCTATTGGCAAGCACTTCCGTGCCCAGCACGGTCGCCTTGACCCAGCCGACGTACCACACGGTCTTGGGGAGCACGCCCCGTTGGCCGGGAACCCGCTGCTCTATGAACCGGGCCAGGTATTCGACGAGGGCATCGGTGTTGCCAGGCATGTGAGTCTCGTACCACTGCTTGATGGCAGCGCGTTCGGTGCGAACATGGCCTGCGGCGAACATGTCCGTGAGGTAGTGATCGGCGAACGCCTCCTTCGCCAAGGCCCGTTGCCAGACCGACCCGTCACGGGACCGACCGGCGTCCAACGCGTCGACCAGTGCATCCGCGTGCGCCTTGACATACGTCGGAAGCGCGATGCCGCCTGCGTTGAAGTGTGACAGGTTGCGGCTGGCCAGCCTGAAGTACCTGTTGATGACTCGTTGTCGAATGGGCTTCTCCGCCGTCTTCGCAGCGGGCATGGGCACCCTTCCCTTCAACCCCAGACAATGCCATCGCGCGTAGTCGAGCTCTGTTCGACCGTCGGGGCTCCTTGCAACCTCCATCAATTCGTAGAAGTCACCGAAGTAGTCACCTGCCAACGCAACGACGTCTCCGAACGAGAGAGAACGAGGTGGCGAACCGTACGTGATCGCGGTCGTCATGCCACGCGAGGCAACGTCGCCGAGGCTCTTGTGCTCCGATCCGCCGAACTCTTCGAGCGCGACGTCTGCGGGAGCTTCGATCAGCGAGACAGCCTCGTCGGCGGCCGCCAGCCCGGTCTCGACCAGTTGCGCGAGGAGTCCTTGGTCCTCGGCTCCGTCGATTTCGCCCGATACCGAGCCAGCCGCATCGTTACAGCGAATGATTGCGAAGTATCCCGATTGCGCGTCGTCCAGGCACAGCCTGCCATCGGGACGCGTGCGGAGGGTCTTCGCACCGACGCTCTGACCCACGTTGCCGCCGACCACGCGGACCTTGCCGGGCAGCACGGCGGTCACGATGTCGCAGTGCACTTTCCGCGATCTCGGATGGGCGATGTTTTCGAACGTTGCACCGCTTCCGTCACGCGCGCGGCACACGACATCACCCACCTGCGGGTCGATCTCGGTCGGCCTGAAGGCCCAGAACGGGTTGGTCGTGTCGCGCGCCAGCCGGTTGCGGTGCGCGGCTCGGATGTAGCTCTGGTGCGCGGGTGAATAGATGAATGCGTCGCCGGCGCCTGCGGTCTTCATCACCCAAGAGACGAACACCGAACTCCACGGGTGACTCTTCTGAAAGCCCTTGTTCTGCAACTGTTGCTCCGATACGTCCATCCCGATGCCGGTGCGGTAGTAGTCCCGCAGGATCGGCGTGGCCGCTGGATCCGTCTCCGCGAGCGACGTGGTCGTTGACGGCCGCCAGCGTTGGTACTCGCGCTCCGCCGTATGGGCGATCGCGGCGGCGAGCGCCGATCCCGTCCTGCTCGCCGCCCTCGGGTGATCAGGTAATCCGCAGGCAACGGGTGCGGCCTCGTCGTGCTCACGAGCAGGGACGTTCTCACCAATCGGCATGAAACATCGTGAGTCGGTGGCGCTCATCGCGATCGCATCCCCTTCCGAAGCCGCCTATTGGTCGTGGCGCACGCGCGAGTACACCGAATAGCAGGAAAGGATGGAATTGGGATCGCTCTGCAACCGGCCGATCGTCGCGTTGAACGTGCGTATCAGAACCCCAGTCGTGCTGTCTCCCACCATCTGCTGCTGGAAGTTGAAGATATTCCTACCTATGTTGTCGTCGAGGGTTTCCAACTGTGTCGCCATGTCGGCCTCGTTCCGCGCAGCCAGAGCGATCGACTGAATCTGGTGACGTGCGTGCACGGTGGTCGACTGCACCATCTGATCGAATTGGTCTGGCGTCATCGCGGGCCATCCCGCGCTACCAGGAAACATCTTGAGCGCGTCATAGGAGAAGTAGCCGTCGGCCACTCGGGAGTCCTTCAACTTTGTGAGAAGACAGCTTAAACGACGTCTGGGCCCTGGCTTCTGGACGTTTTCTATGGCGCGCTCAGCGCGCTTCACGATCTCCTCGAAGGGAGGCACCTTCTGGGGAGGCACCGGGGTGACGTTCCAGACGATGTGCACACGACGGTTTTGCCGCCGTTCATCCTCGGCACGTGGGTAGCGGACGCTTGGCCGTCGTGATCCGAACGCCGCACTCTGGGTCGAGAGGCGTCTCAGGGCCGACTGCGACAGTCCTGTCGCCTGCGCTCGCCGATGGACCTCGTCGATCAGGAACGTACGCGCGCTGATCGCCCGATCGATGCTGACCTGTTGCTCGAAATCTCTTCCCTTGGCGTCGAAGTCGGCGAAGCCCTCGACAACCACGTTGACGTGATGATTGGTCGCCAACGCTCCGACGATCGCGTTGGCCACCGAGCGAACACTCGCCACCATCTGTGGGTCGAGGTCCGTGACGCTGGTGGCGTAACGCGGGTAGTCCGATATCAGGACCGTGCCGGTCCTCGACTGCATGACGTCATCGGGGGCCTCGCTGGGCCAATCGGCCTCCTCATAGGCTTCTTCGTAACCGGGTCCGTCTTCCTCCCAGTTCGGTGCCTCGGCACCCCAATCGGATCCTTCACCGAGCCAGCCCGATTCCTG
>NZ_JBEVLO010000003.1:0-3499 GCF_040509115.1 Mycobacterium sp.
CGTGGGCCGCGAAGGCGGTGCGGTTCGGAAGCCCGGTGAGCGCGTCCTCGCTCGCCATCCGCTCGATCAGGCGGCGGTCGGCCCGGCTCTTGCGGCCGGTGGCGACGAGCACGACCAGCCCGAGCAGGAACAGGGCCGACATCGCGAACGAGAGCAGCCAAGAGGCCTGCGTGACGCGCTCGACCCTGGCCGCGTTGATCCGGGTGTGCTCGGCCTCCTGCGCCTCCACGGACGTGCGGAGGTCGGCCATCAAGCCTTCGTGGGCCTCGATGATTTCCACCGCGGTCGTCAAGCTGCCCTGCTCGATGTTCGCGAGTATCCGTGCCGTAGCCGCCTGCAGCTCCAGCTCCTTGCCAACGATCACCGTGAACGGGTCTTCTCCACCGTCGTCGTCCCTTGCGAGACCGTCCAATGACGCGATGACGCGAGGCTGGATGGCCACCAGCTCGGCCCGCTCCTCTACTGAGGGGTCGGCGACCATCGCCTGCATCAGGTAGTGCTCCTCGGTCACGAGCGAGCTGGCCCGCTGGTGCGCGCGAGTCTCCGCGGCGGCCGCGTTCGTGCTGCGCAACAAAGCCGACTGGCTCCAGGTGCCGAGCATCGCCACCGAGATCAGCACGACCAGCGTGACGGTCAGGACGGTGCTCGCCCGGCGAGCGCGTGAAGGGTCCAGGATCGGCGCCGAGCGTGACGGCCTCGCGTCTCCTCGAATCGGAATCCCCCCGGGGGTCAACTCGTGCCCCGGCCCGTTGTCGTCGGGGACGATCTGCATGTCACGCCGGCGCCACCGTCACACCGTCGTTCTGCCCGTCCCAATACAGGCGACCAGGTGCTCCGCGCGGGTAGGGCGACCAACCCACTGGTGGTGATGATTCCGGCATGATGCTCAATTCTTCTACGCAGCAGGCGATTTAGAGATGATGCAGTTGGGCGCTCAACGCGAGTTTCCCTGCCATCCACATCCCCTCGTCCGACAAGATCTCGGGCGCAGCCTGCCAGTACCCCCAGTGCTAGCGACCGAGACGATCGCCTTTCACCGGTCCGGCCCTCGGGGCTCGAGATGAAACGCACCACCATCCCTCCGGACCGGCCTTGCAATCTAAGCTACACCACAACACCTGGTGTTTTCGCCGAGCAGCAAACTCGTTCATTCAAGCAGTGAAGGTTCCTCCGCTGGCGTGTGGTCACCCGTTGCACCGACTGCCCTGGTTGATCGACGCCGACAGCCTCGCTGCGGGATGGACCTTCAGAGGGCGAGGCCCGCATTCCGAGGGGTCGCCTGCGCGTCGACCCTTGCCGCGGTCGTCATTGCGCCGAGCGATGCGTCCAAAGCCGACGGTGCGTGTCGTGACGGCGAGCCATCGCGGTATGCGTTGGCACTCCGTCGATCTCACCTCGCTGCGCGCCGCCCGGGGACTCGGCGATGCGCTCGCCGACGCTTAGTGGAGGAGCGGCGCTGCTGGGTCTGCTACTGCGAACGCGACGGGCCGCATCAGCTCATACCGAGGGCGGAAAAGATTTGGTCGTAGCGCTCGGACGGTTCCAGCACCAGTCCGCCCTTCACCAAGGTTGTCCACTCGTCGGCAATCACCTCGGTGCGGCCGGACTCGATTGCGTCGAGTCCTGCTGCGGCGAGGTCGGCAGGGGAGATCTTCGCTCCCTCGACCCCCTTGGCCATGTCGGTGTCGACGAGACCCATGTGGACGCCCACGACGTGCGTGCCCTGCGCCGTCAGTTCGAGTCGCGTGGTGTCGGTGAGGCTCCATGCGGCGGCCTTGGATGCGGAGTAGGCCCCGGCGCCCGGGACGGTGAACCAGGACAGGGCTGAGACGACGTTGAGGATCGCACCGCCGCCGTTGGCTCCCAAGATCGGCGCAAAGGCGCGAGTCGTCAGCAGGGGACCGTAGAAGTTGGTCTCCATCTCCCGCCCGATGGTCACGAGGTCACCGGTGATCAGGGAGGTGCCGGTGGAGATGCCCGCGTTGTTGATCAGGACCTGAACGTCTCCGGCCGCGTCGGCGGCGGCCTGGACCTGATCGGGGTTGGTGATGTCGAGATCGATCGGCTGAACGCCGTCGGCGTCGATGGTGCTGGCGTCGCGCGCGGCCGCGTAGATCTTTGCAGCGCCGCGCTGCTTCAGTTGGGCCACGAATGCGGCCCCGATGCCTCGATTGGCGCCGGTCACCAGTACGACCGCGTCTTTGAGCAGCACGACTTCCTCTTTCCGTATCGATCACTATGCAATGGCGACACGACCGTAGCACAATTCATAGCGATCGCTACGGTATGCTGCGGTCATGGCCGGACGTCCACTTGGCTTCGACCGTGACGCCGCGTTGGCTGCGGCCGTCGAGCAGTTTTGGCGCGCGGGCTTCGCCGGAACCACCATCTCGATGCTGACCAAGGCAATGGGGGTGACCCCTCCCAGCCTCTACACGGCGTTCGGCGACAAGAACCGCCTCTTCGAGGAGGCCGCGGAGAACTATTTTCAACGCACGTGCGAAGCCATTGATCGCTTCGCCGAGCAGCGGACTGCCCACGACGCCATCGCTCAGATGCTGAACGGCACCGCCCGGGCGCACACCGCCGAAGGGACTCCACCCGGCTGTCTCATGCTGAGCGAGCCGCGACTGACCGCACAGCGCGACGACTTACGTCGTCGGATCAGAGACCGGCTCGATCGAGGTGTCCGCGACGGCGACCTCCCACCAGACACGTCAACCGACCAGCTGGCGACCTTCCTGGTAGCGGTGATGCGTGGCATGTCCGGCTCCGCCAGGGACGGCGGCACCTTCGATGAACTCCTGGCGATCGCGGCGACCGCCATGGCTGCACTGCCGCCCCGTCCGGATGGCGAGGATTCGTCAGGGTGTTTGCCCAGTGCGTGACGTCCTCCACGGCCCGTAGCCGTCCAATGCCATTCGCTCGCTGCCCGTCGGGTGGCTACCGGACCAGAGGGTCCCTGTCAGTACCCGTACTACGGGAGTCTCCTTGGCGTCGAAAATCTCGCCTAGCTTGCTAGGAGAGGTTCTCGGCTGAATCGGCGCATTCTGCAGGACCGAGGACGCGGCGGTATCGACTAGGGGCCCGTCCGACCAACGAGAAAGGCGACAGTGGTAAACAGCCAATTCGCAACGCATGCAGAACTCTTCGATCTAAGCGGCAAGCGCGGCCTTGTCACCGGTGGCACCAGGGGCATCGGGATGATGATCGCGAGGGGGCTTCTCCAGGCGGGCGTCCGCGTCGTCATCAGCTCACGCAACGCAGAAGCGTGTGCTCAGGCGCAGGAACAGTTGTCCGAATTCGGCGATGTCCGGGCGGTCCCCGCCGATCTGTCCCGACACGAGGAGTGTGAGCGCCTCGCTCACCTCGTCACGGCCGAGTCCGGAAGTCTCGACATCCTCGTCAACAATGCGGGGGCAATGTGGGACGAGCCGTTGGAGACGTTCCCGGACGAGGCCTGGGACACCATCATCGATCTCAACCTGAAGTCGCCGTT
>NZ_JBEVLO010000004.1:0-3478 GCF_040509115.1 Mycobacterium sp.
CTGTCTGGGAGGCCTCCTACGCCGCCCTCCTGCGATCGGGTCAGTACAGTGCAGGTGGCGGTCGTGCTACCGGGTTCATGGAGTGGCGGGCGCCCTTTGGTGCAATGTCGGCAGCTCAGTGGATTGCCTGCAATGCTTCGCATTACATGCATCGCTACGGTGTGGGTCGCGAGGCGCTCGGCGCTATTGCGGTCACCCAGCGTGCCGGCGCGGCCCGTAACCCGGAGGCCCTCTACCGCGACCCGTTGTCGATGCAGGAGTATTACGACGCGCGATTGATCACCACCCCGTTCGGGCTCTATGACTGCGACGTGCCCTGCGATGGCGCGGTCGCGGTGGTGGTGTCGGCGATAGAGACTGCTGCTGATCGGCCCAAGCCCCCGATCTTGGTGGACGCAGTGGGCACGGCGATTCTAGAACGGCTGTCCTGGGATCAGGACACCTTGGACGTTCTCCCGCAATCCAAGGGTTCATCGGCACATGTCTGGACCCGCACGGACCTGGCCCCCGCAGACGTCGATGTGGCACTGCTCTACGACGGTTTCACCTTCAATGCACTGTCGTGGTTGGAAGGATTCGGCTTTTGCGGGCCCGGTGAGGCCACCGACTTCATCGACGGCGGTCGAACAATTGCGTTGGACGGGCAACTTCCGTTGAATCCGCATGGCGGACAACTGTCGGCGGGCAGACTCCACGGCTACGGGTTCGTCAGGGAGGCGGTACTGCAACTGCGCGGGGAAGCTGACGGCCGCCAGGTCGGCGGTGCCCAGGTCGCCGCGGTCAGCGCCGGTGGCGGAGTGCCGTCTGGCGCTATGCTGTTGCGCCGGGCCACCTGAGCCCTCGAAAGCTCACCGTGGCTGCTGTGGGCGGAGCGAGAACCTGCGCGCTCACCCTGGTGTCGCGGCATACTTCTCAACCAGCTTCTGCTTGTAGAGCTTGCCTGCGTCCGATCTGGGGAGGCTGGTCTCGAAAGAGATCGAACGCGGACATTTGTAGTGCGCGAGGCGGTTTCGCAACCATTCCAGCAGCATCTCGCCGAACTCCTCGGTGGTGTCGGCTGGGTCTACCGGCTGGACGACACCTTTCACAGACTGCCCCATCGAGGCGTCCGGGATGCCAAAAACGGCTGCGTCAAGGACCTTTGGGTGCGCGATGAGGAGATCTTCAGCCTCTTGCGGATAGATGTTCACACCACCGGAGATGATCATGTGGTGGCGGCGGTCGGTCAGGAACAGGTAGCCGTCGTCATCGAGATAGCCGATGTCTCCGACCGTGACCCACCCGCGTCTGTTTCGTCCGGCGTTGGTCTTCGCCTCGTCCTTGACGTAATCGAAGGAGTGCCCGCCTTCGTAGTAGATGTCGCCGACTTCGCCTGACGTCAACGCATTCCCGGCCTCATCGAGAATGTGGGGTATCCCTACCAGGGTCCTGCCCACCGAGCCCGGGTGCTGCAGCCACTCCGCTGCACTGATGAAGGAGGCGCCAACCCCTTCGGACGAGGAGTAATACTCGTCGATGATGGGTCCCCACCAGGCGATCATCTCTTGCTTGATCCCCACCGGGCACGGAGCAGCCGCATGAACTACCCGTTGGAGGCTGGAGATGTCGTAGGAATTTCGCACTGCCTCCGGCAATCGGAGCATCCTGACGAACATCGTCGGAACAAATTGGCCATGGGTTATCGCATAACGCTCGATGTAGTCGAGGGCTCGTTCGGCATCGAATTTCTCCATCACCACCGTCGTGCCGCCCAGCGCCTGCACTGACATCGACCAGAATGCGGGCGCTGTGTGATAGAGCGGTGCTGGGTTGAGATATACAGAGTCGCCGGAGATTCCGACAGAGTCCATCAGTGGGCGGACAATCGACGGCGTGTCGGCAGGCGACGCGTCCGGTAACGGCCGGCGGATACCTTTGGGACGTCCGGTGGTTCCAGAAGAATACTGCAGTAGGTCGCCCTCGCGTTCATCAGGAATCGGGGTACCCGGCAAGCCACGAACGCAGTCCGGATAACGCTGCCAACCCGCGAGGTCATCATCGGCAATGAGCAGCAGCTCGGGCAGCCCGGTCATAAGGAACTCGCCGAGCGCCTCGCACACCGGCCGGGTTGCTCGCGAACCGATTACCGCCTTCGCACCGCAATTCTCGACGATGTAGGAGGCCTCACGCGCGGTGAGATTGGTATTGATCATCGCGTAGTAGAGTCCGCTTCTCCGCGCGGCCCACATCACCACGTGAATGTGCTCGTTGTTTTCCAGGATCGCGGCGATGGTGTCACCCTGCTGCAAACCAGCCCGTCGGAACAGGTGCGCCAGTTGGTTGGCCCGGGCCTCCAAAGCGGCGAAACTCAGGACGATTCCAGATGCGGGCAGAATGACGGCAGGCTTGTCACTGTCACGATACGAGCGGATCTCCATGTACCCCCACTAGGTTCGAATCATCAGGTGCAGCCCACGCCATCGGGGTAGTGCCTGCACCTCCTCGCTGCTCAGAGTGGGTCGGCGGACACCATGGAGGTCAGCCGCTCGGTGATGATGTCTTCGGCCTCTGAGACGATTCGGGATACCAGGTCGCCGACCGTCGGGATGTCGTTGATCAGGCCCATCGCCGTTCCGACTGTCCAGATGCCGGCATCGAGGTCGCCGTCATCGAATACCTTTCGGCCCCGGACACCGGCCACTAGTTCTTGGACGTCTTCGAACTGGCCGCCGCCCTTGAGGATCTCGACGACCTCTCGCGACACCACGTTCGAGGCCACCCGGGCGGTGTTGTGCAGGCTGCGGAAGATCAGCTCGGTGCCACGCTCGTCGCCGGCGACGATCGCTTCCTTGACGTTCTGGTGGATGCAGGACTCGACGGTGCACATGAAGCGTGAGCCCATGTTGATGCCGTCGGCGCCCAACGCCAGCGCGGCCACCAGGCCACGGGCATCGGCGAAGCCACCGGAGGCGATCATCGGGATCTCGATCTGTGCGGCCGCCGCCGGGATCAGCACCAGGCCGGGGATGTCGTCCTCACCAGGATGGCCCGCGCACTCGAAGCCGTCGATGCTGATGCCGTCGACCCCGAGGCTCTGCGCCTTGACGCCGTGCCGCACCGAGGTGCACTTGTGCAGCACCTTGATGCCGTTGTCGTGGAACATCGGCAGATGCGGGGCCGGGTTGGAGCCCGCCGTCTCGACGATCTTGATGCCGGAGTCGACGATCACCTGGCGGTACTCGTCGTAGGGCGGCGGGTTGATCGACGGCAGGATCGTCAGGTTGACCCCGAACGGCTTATCGGTCAGATCGCGGGTTTTCGCGATCTCGTTGGCCAGATCGGGCGGCGTCGGCTGCGTCAGCGCGGTGAGGAAGCCCAGAGCGCCCGCATTGGCCACGGCCGCAACGAGTTCCGCCCGCCCCACCCACTGCATGCCACCCTGGGCGATGGGATGCTCGACCCCGAACGCCTCGGTGAACTTCGTCTTCAACGCCATCAG
>NZ_JBEVLO010000005.1:0-27084 GCF_040509115.1 Mycobacterium sp.
CAACGCGATTATCGCGGCCAGCGCATCGACGCTGTGGCCCGACGTCAGATGGTCGACATGCGGCAGCGCGACCATGATGCCGCGCTGCACCGGTTGATAACCCTGCTTAGCGACGTGCGGATTGGCCCAGACGATGTTCCGATAAAGGCGACGCAGCCGCGTCATCGCATCGTGTAGCTCCACGTGTCCGCCACCGTCCCAACCGTCACTGAAGATGACCAGCTGAGGCCGCCGCGAGCGGGCTTGCTTGACGCGCCACTCCCCCATCACCGCCAGCGATCGGCCCAGTTGCGTCCCACCGCGGTTCACCCGAGGTTGCATCGGAGCATGCCGTGTTCGACCAGTGCGGGCGCGCTTCGTCAGATCGGTGAAACCCATGCCAAGGGCGCAGATCCGGACACTCCCCGGATAGTGGTCAGCGAACGCGAATGCGAACGTAAGCAATGCGTCGGCGTACGGGGACATCGATCCAGAGAGATCCACCGCGATGTCAACGGACTCGTACACCGAACCTGCTGCTTTGACCGAAAGCGCAGGCAGATCGCCGTCGAACTTGACCAGGGCACGTATCGTGGCTGCCACGTCAACGTGGCGCCACGCTGAGGCAGGGCCGCCGTAGGCACGGCGGACCAGGGATTGGGTTGCTCGCCGCACTTCGGTGATCAGACGCGGATGCCAGTCGTCCGGCACAGCGGCGAAATCAAGGCCGCGCAGTTGCGGCTGCGTGGACGCCACAGCACGGACCACGACCTGCGACCTCGACTCCGCTTCAGGGCCAAGGTGTTCGGCTTCGGCGTGGCCGGTGACGATGGTCTCTTCGCCGCGGCCCAGCGTCGGCGTCTCGAGCCCTGGGATGTGGGCACCCAGGTCTGACATCAGGTCATCGAAGAGGCGTTGTGTCTCGGCGGTCCGACACAGCGTCGACCGTCCAGCCGCCCACAGCGATTGCGGTGTGACGAGGGGAAATTGTTGCACGGCGGCAGCGAAGCACTGGACGCTGTCGGCCGGACAGTCGATCCCCAGGTTCCGCAACGTGTTTACGACGTCGATGACGCCTTCTACGGGACGCGGTGACTTCATGGCTCCAGGAGCGCAGGCGGTATCGGGACCTGATCGACCACACAAAGATCATCGGGGTCCTTGACCAGGGTGCGGGCCGCGGCGCGCACTGCGCTCTCGCTGACAACGGGATCAGCTGCAACCGCCAGCGCCGCGGCAAAATCCAGGAGTTCGGACAGGCCGGGCGGACGAATCATGTCCCGTTGGCGATAGCCGTCGACAAACGTCACGATGGATTGTGCGCGCTCCACGCGCAGTTCGGGCAACTGCGACGCCAAGACGGCGGTCTGCTGATCGAGGTTGGGATGCTCGAAATAGTGGTAGAGACAGCGCCGTTTGAGCGCATCGTGCACATCTCGGGTGCGGTTGGAGGTCAAGACTACGATGGGGTGTGTGGCGGGCGACGGCGAGCACACCGTCCCCAAGTGCGGCACCGTGATTGAATAGTCCGACAGGAATTCCAGCAGAACGGCCTCGAAGGCCTCGTCAGCTCGGTCGACCTCGTCGATCAGCAGCACCGAGTGTGGGTTCTCGACGGCGCGCATGATCGGCCGAGCCTCCAGGAAGCGCCGGCTGTAGATGGATTCGTCATCCCCGTCGGCTACTGCCGAGTGTTGTTGTAGCGAACGCAGATACAACACTTGCGCCGCGAAGTCCCACTCGAATAGAGCGGCGCTGGCATCGACGCCTGCAAAGCATTGCACGCGGTACGGCTGACGACCGGTCGCCTCGGCGAGCGCCGTGGCCAGGTAAGTCTTCCCCGAGCCTGGATGTCCCTCAAGGAACATCGGCCGATGTAGCCGGCTGGCGAGAAACACCAGTTGATCGATGTGGGGATTCGAGACGTACCCGACGTCCGCCAGTCGACGAGCGACCTGCTCCGGTGAGCCGAACTCGGTAGGCGCGCCGCCCCCGGTACCCGTCACGGGAATACTCCTGCGTCTCGCTCAAGTGTATCGGCATCACCGATAACGTTGTCGCGCCACGATTTCGAGATCCAATCCAACGTGACCTCGGGTTCGCAGTCGTTGATGAGCCGCCACACCCGGGGCGGCGTCAACGGGATCTGTTGCACGGTCTTGCCGGTGGCTTCTGCGACAGCGCTGGCGATTGCAGCCGCCACCGCGACGATCGGGATCTCTCCTGCCCCCTTCGCGCCGAACGGACCATAGGACGGCGCGCCCTCGAACAGGTCGATGCTGACGGCAACCGAGTCCTTGACACCGGGCAGTCGGTAGCCCTCGAAGCCTGTCTGTTCAATCCGCCCGCGGCCGTCAATGGTGATCTCTTCGTGGATCGCGTAGCCGAGTCCTTGGACGATACCGCCCTGTATTTGCCCGCCGATGGCGCGCGGGTTGATGGCGCGGCCGACGTCCTGCACCGTCCGGTAGGCGAGCACTTCGATGTGCCCCGTATCCCCGTCAATCGCGATCTCGCAGTCGTGTACCGCGTAGATCGGCATTTCGATGCCGTCGACCATGTGGCCGGCGATGCATCCGGGCAACCGCTGCACCCCTTCGCGGTTGAACGCTCCCGAGCCCGAGATCGGGCCGAATCTCTTCTGGGCGTGACGCGCGATCTCCGTGACCGAAACCCCCATCCCGGGAACACCTGTCACCTCGACTGTTCCGTCGGCATACGTCAGGTCCTCCGGTGCCGCTTCGAGAAGATCGGCGGCAACGACGATGGCCTTCTTCCGCACTTCCTCACAGGCAGCCGTCGAGGCTCCGCCAAGGGACACGGTGGTACGTCCACCGCCGACGCCCGCGTCGTAGCCGCCGGAATCAGTGTCGGCGGCTCGAACGGTGACGTGGTCTGGATCAATGCCCAGTGACTGCGCCACGATCTGGGGGATCGATTGCACCATCGACCCGGATCCAATCTCTACCCCCGATGTCACCACCGTGGCGCTGCCATCGGGGTTGAGGTTGACGGTGCACGCCGAAGGCCCAACCAAGACGAACCAGGCTCCAAAGACGGTGGCACGCCCGTAGAGGCGGCCGTCGGGCAGGACTCCGTCGATCACGTCTCCACCGCGAGGTCGCGGGGTCTGGTGGCGCAGAGCCGTCATCCGGTCGAGCATCGGGATCAGAATGTCGCCGTCCATCGGTTGGCCGATGGCATTGATAGACCCGTCTCGAATCGCGTTGCGACGCCGAAACTCATCGACATCGACGCCGAGTCGATCAGAGATGTCGCGCGTGTGCATCTCCAGTGCGAACATGTTGTAGGCGCCGTTGCACGACCGGAACGCACCGGTGGGCGGGGTGTTCGTGTACACAGCCTGCGACACCAGCCGAACGGACCCCAGTTCGTACACCCCGCCCAAGGTGTAGGCGGTCATCGCGGTCAGGAACCCCTGTTCGCCGCTGTAGGCACCCGCGTCCATCAGCACGGTGGCCTCACGTGCCACGATCCGGTGTCCGGGGTCGATGGCCGAGCGGATGCGAATCTCGGCGTTGTCGCGCGCCGGAGCGGTCAGCATCTCGTCCTGTCTGGAGTTCGCGATCCGGACCGGCCGCCTCGTGCGTTCGGCGAGCGCGGCGGCGAATGTCTCCAAGGCGGCCTCGAATTTGCCGCCGAACGCGCCCCCGACCGGTGGAACGATCACGCGCACTGACGATTCGGGAACCTCGAGAAGTTCGGCGACCGTGCTGCGGACGGCCCACGGCACCTGGGTCGACGTCGTGATCGTGTACCGCCCGTCTTCGTAGGTCGCGATGCTCACGCGTGGCTCGAAGTAGGCCTGGTTCTGCCGACCCACGGTGTAGGTGCCCTCGACGACGGTGACGTCCTCTCGGGCGAACTGCGACGCAGTGTCACCCCGGACGACGGTCGCTTCCCATGCGACGTTACCGGCGCGCTTGCCTTGTTCGGTCTGGTCGTACTGCTGCCAGTCGGGGTGGATGAGGCGGGCGCCCTCCTTGAGCGCGTCAGACATCCGAACCACGGGCTCGATCTCCTCGATCTCGACGTCGATGAGGGAGCACGCATACTCGGCGATCTCGATCGTGTCCGCGGCGACGGCGGCGAGCGGCTCACCAAAGTAGCGCACCATATCCCGTGCGAAGAGTTGTCGGTCGCGCACGCCGAGGCCCTCATAGCCGGTCACATCCCTGGCGGTGATCACGGCCCGTACCCCGGGGACGGCTTCCGCCCGCGCGGTATCGATGGTCAGAATGCGGCCCGCCGCGAGGTCGGCGCGTCGTAGCGCAGCGTGAAGCGCATTCTCGGGATAGGTGTCGATCGTGAAGCGCGTTCGTCCAGTGACCTTGTCGGCGCCGTCACGGCGGGCCCGATTCTCGCCGACGCTCATTTCGCCGTCTCGACGGACGCGATGTTGTCGATTACGCCGATGGCGCTGTCGACCAGCCGTGCGTATCCAGTGCAGCGACAGAGGTTTCCGGTAAGACCATCGACTAGTTCGCTGCGTGTGGGCTTCGGATTCCTCGACAGAAGTGCACGTATTGCCACCAGCATGCCGGGAAAGCACATGCCGCACTGCACCACGTCATCTTCAACGAACGCTGCGGCGATGGCACTCACTGTCGGATGGCCTGCGGTGAGGGCTTCGATGGTGTCGATTTCGTGCCCTTGCGCTCGTGCGATTGAAACCAGGCATGACGGCACGATGTTGCCGTCGACCAACACACTGCAGGAACCGCAGAACCCCTCGCCACACGCTAATTTCGTCCCGGTGAGGTGAAGGCGCTCGCGGAGCACCCTACTCAGGGAACACATCGGGCTTGCGCTGATGTCATGGCCTTCACCGTTCACGACGAGGTGGTAAACCATGGGGCACCTTTCATTTGTGAGTGACAATCGGCGAATGCGCGTCCGATCAATGACGGCAGGACACCCCGCCGATAGTCCGCGGGGACGCCGGGTGAGTCGGACGCAGTGAGCGCAGGCGCCAGCACGCGCGCCTCACGTTCGGCGAACTCGGGGTCGAAGCCGTGCACGTTGACGGCTGCCTCCAGCGCACGCCAGCGCATCGGTCGACCGCTGAGCGCACCATAGGAGATCGTGGCCGATGCCATCCGACCATCACGGCCCACTTCGGTGCTGACACTGCAGATGACTGCTGGATAGTCGCCGGCGGCACGCAGTGGAAGCCGGAGGTGAGCGCTCGGCCCGGACGGCAGCGGGAACTCTGCCCCCGTGATGAGATGACGACCTCCGCTCGGGGACTCCAGAAATGCATGCAGGGGTATGAGTTTCGCGTCCCGGCTGCTGTGGGTGCGAATGTTGACGTTCGCGCGCAGGCTGAGCAGCGCGGTGGTCACATCGGGGCACCGAAACTGCGTTGCGGCAATGTTGCCGCCGATGGTGGCGATGTTGCGCACGCCTGGGTTCGCGGAGGTCAACGCGGCAGTGGCAAGTCCACGCAACTGTGGGACGGATGCAACGATCCGCCCAAGCCCATCGTGGGTGACCATGGCGCCAATCCGCAACCCACCTTCGTGCCAGTCGATTTCGGTGAGAGAGCCCACAGCGCCCAGATCAGCGTAGCGGTGCGCGAAATCCTCACCACGGAGCGGAGCGCGCATGATCCAGGTGCCTCCGGCGAGCGGTGTGTGCGGTCGCAGCTCGTCCGTGATGAGGTCGACTGCGTCGTCCAAGGTGTACGGGGTTGCGACGTCGATCGTGACGCCTGGTTGCGTGGTGTCGGTCATCGGGAGCTCCCGTCGGGTGCGGCGCTGGGACGGATGGCAGCTGACGTGGGGACGCCGAGCCATGTGCTGCACGACGCTTGAGAAGACCTGCGGCACAGCGGATCCAGATGTCTGCTGGCGGTCCACCCGTCCCACCATTGGGCATATTCGTCGAAGTGTTCTCTCACCGCTGATCACCTTTCTCACGCGCCTACAGCGAGGCAATCAGCGAATTCGTTGCTTTTGAGATCCACGGACGCGACCTGCGGCGTATAGCACGACGGCGATCACCACGGTGATCGCCGGTGACAGGGCGGCGAGCGTCGGCTGCATGGTCTGCTCGGTCAGCGCGATGCCAATGGCGGACGCCGCGATCCAGGACAGGATCGGCCACGCGGAGAGGAATCCGTAGCCTTCCGACGCAGTCGCCGGGTTGGTGGCGGTCGGCCGAGCGTGGCTGTTGAAGTAGATGGCGGTCAGCGCTATGGCGACCCACGCCGTCACGAATACGCCCTGCCACGCCAATGCTCTCAGCAAGTAGCTGAGAACATCGGTCAGCATGAAGAGGTAGGCGAATACGCCTGCCACCAGCACCCAGACGATCCGGGGGGTTCGCCGACCGGAGATGCTCTCGGCCAGGTCCTGCAGGTTGGTCGACGCTGCATAGTAGTTGGCGGTGTTGATGCGCGTTTGCGAGATCACGATCACGATCAGCCCCACGACACCCAACGAACTCAGAATCGCGGTCACCACACCAGTTTCCGTGCCCTCCACCTTCCATGCCGTCACCAGGTAGATGCCGACCAGTCCGTTGACGCCGAAGGTCAGCAGGTAGAACACCCACCCAAACGTCACCGTGCCGTGAAAGCGCTGGTGTTGGCTGCGGCCGAGGCGGGCGAATTCGTAGGTGTACATCATCATCACCCACACACCCATGTAGATCAGGTAGGAGCTCAGCCATCCCGGCAGTGCGCTGCTCTGCGCGACGGTGTGAGTCATCCACCCGCTCGGATATCCCTGCTTGATCGTTGCGCCGACGACGATTGCGATGAGCCCGGCCACGTACAGCGGAAGGAGCACGCCGTTGAGCTTGTCCAGCCAGTTCTGAACACCGTGTGCCACCAACGGAAGCGCGTACAGCACCACCGCGAGGTACCACAGCCACATTGAGCCACCGAAGTATTCCCGCAACGCGACGGCGATGATGGAGCCCTCGAACGTGGCGTAGTAGATCGCCGTGACCGCGAAGAGCAATGCCGCCAGCGCCGAACCGAGGGGCCCGAATATGGCGCGTGAGAAGCTGCTGATGGTATGGCCGTACCGGATCGCGTGCCGTGACAGCACGGCGTTGATGGCACCGTAACTCGCGATGCTCAAGACCATGCCGATGATCGTGTTGAGGGTGCCGACGGCAGCCTGGGACGCGACGGCGATGTATAGCCAGAACATCGCCGAGAACATGGCCCAGTACGCCATGGTCAACGACCACTTCCCCACTCGGTCAGACTCGACGCCATCAGGGTCGCGCGTCGTCTCGGCGATGGCGTGCGGGTCTTTGCTGGCAAACATGCGGAAACCTCCGGTGATAGAAAGAAGCAGGTGTGTGGGAACGCGGAACGTCGGCGCCAAGGCGACCGGTGATGCGCCGCCTGCAGCGCTGCAGCGGCTATGACGTCAATCTGGCTTCTAGGAAGCGAGTTCAGCCAAGATGCGGCCCCGCTTCGCCTGCGCATCTTTGCGCGCCTGGAGGGCCTCTTCGATGGTCACGGCTTCGAATCGTGTGGTGGATCCCGGAGTCAACTGCGCCAAGGCGTTCAGGTCTGGGCTGATGACGGTCGCGACCATCGCGTAGCCGCCAGCTGAAACTGCGTCGCGATGAAGCACGATGGGTTGGCTACCGCCGGGGATCTGGATCGACCCCATCGCATATCCGGCATCGACGATGTTCGAGGGATCCGAACCGGCGCCGAACGGCTGCTCGCGGGGCACGAACTCGAACTTCTGGTCGCCGTTGAAACGTAACCCGGTGCGGTCCGCTACCGGGGTCAGCGTCCACTCGCTAGCGGTCAAGAGCTCCCGCGACTCCTCGATGAGTCTGTGATCGTAAGGGCCCCAAATTATCCGCGACTCGGTGTTGCGGGCGTACTGCGGCCTGGACGCCTCGCTGAGCCCCCGTCCCACGCCCGGGCGGGACGAGGCCTGTCCCAGCGTCAGTTCGTCACCGCCAGTCAATGGACGTCCTTGCAGGCCCCCGATCTTGCCGAGGCCATAGGTACCTCTGCTGCCGAGGACCACAGGTACGTCGATGCCGCCCGCGAACGCGAGGTAGGCGCGTGCACCGGCAGAGGCGAATCCGAGGACGACGCTATCGCCCTCGTCGAGGGCCACCGCGGTCCATTGCGGCACCATCTCGCCGTTGACCCTCACGTCCATCACGGCGCCCGTGACCGCCATCGTGGTGGGCGCTGTCACGGTGAGGTGTGGTCCGGTATAGGTGCACTCCACGGTGGCAGCACCACGTTCGTTGCCGACGAGGAGGTTGGCTATTTCGTGGGCAAGCGTGTCCATCGCACCGCCGAGCGGGATCCCGACGTTGTAATGGCCAGGGCGTCCTAGATCCTGAATACTGGACGCCAAACCGGGTTCTTCAACCAGCAGTGCCATCGAGGGCCTCCATCACGGATGCGTTGTAGCTTGCGGGGTCCCGCCGCCACAGGTCGACGTCGAAGGGAACAGCAGCGGTGCGATATCGGAAAGTGCCTTCTTCGCAACGCTTTTGAATGTCGTGGTATTCGTCTGCATCGATTGGCTTGAACTTCACGATGTCGCCGGATCGGAATAGCACCATCGAGTCCTGGAAATCGTGAAGCGAGGAGTCCGGCGCGAATATCGGTGCCGCGGCGATGCCGAACATCTGATATCCGCCGGCTCCGCGGACCGAATAGATGACGCTGAAGCAGCCTCCGTGGCCCACTGTCAGCGCGGGCGTGTCCGTGCGTGGGCTGAGGTACTTCGGCACCTCGATCTGCTCGTCCCGCGGCACCATCTGGTACATGAACGGGAGGCCGGCGACGAAACCGACGGCGGTCACCATCCATGGCGCTGCGTGGTGGCGTTCTATCAGCGTGTCCGCGTCGGCAATGCCGTTGAGGTCAGCTGCGAACTCCAGGTCTGTCTTCTCCGGCGTCTGGTGGTGAGTCCTGAAACGCTGGGCCACTTCGGATGTGTAGGGGTCGGCGTACCACACCGGTACCTCGAATACGCGGGTGGGCGCTGGGCCGCCCTGCGGCCCGCCGTCGCGCGATCGCTCCTCAAGATGGCGGACTCGGCTGCGCAAGGCGTCGGGCGCAATGACATCGGGGTCGTAGCGCAATAGCAGCGAGGTGTTGGTGGGGCAGATATCGGTGACGCCGACTATCCCGTCCGACGCGATGGCATCGGCGAGGTGCCCGGCGCGCAGAAAGGCCTCCAGGCTCATGGCCTCGTCCATTTCAACGAACAAGAACTCGTCACCTCCCCACGAATATCGTGGCGGCGCAACGTCTATTGATGAGGTCATGTCATCTCCTGTAACAGTTCTGCGGCCGATGTCTCGAGGAATTTCGTGTGGTGCTCGACGCTTCGGAAGGCTGGGTGCTGCAGTACCGCTTCGAGATAGCGCGTCGTGGTCTGCACTCCGTCGATCCGCAGTTCGCTCAGCGCGCGGACCGCCCTATCAATCGCCTGCCCTCGATCACTGTGCCAAACAACGACTTTCGCGATCAATGAGTCATAGTAGGGCGCAATGGAAGATCCAGTGACGACGCCGGAATCTATCCGAACTCCTGGGCCACCTGGCCACCGGACCTCCGCCAAGGTCCCCGGACTCGGCATGAAACCGAGCGCTGGGTTCTCCGCGTTGATGCGCATCTCGATCGCGTGGCCGCTGGCGGTGATGTCGGATTGCTGATATCCGATTCTCTCCCCGTCAGCAATCCGTAGCTGCTCCCGAACGAGGTCGATGCCTGTGATCATTTCGGTCACGGGGTGCTCGACCTGCAGGCGGGTATTCATCTCGATGAAGCAGATCTCTTCGCGCTCGGGATCGTATAGATATTCGACCGTGCCCGCACCCCGGTAGTGGCACGACTTGGCGAGCTGCACCGCGGAGTCAAACATCTGTTGCCGCAAGTCATGAGCAATGTTGGGAGCGGGCGTTTCCTCGACGATCTTTTGGTTGCGTCGTTGCAGCGAACAGTCGCGATCGAATAGGTGCACCACATCGACACCGTCGCCAAGAACCTGCACTTCGACGTGGCGCGCGTGCGGGATGTACCGCTCCAGGTAGACAGCGGAGTCGCCGAATGCGGCACCGGCCTCGGCGGCAGCCAGCTGCACTTCTTCCAGCAGGCGTTCGGGGTCTTCCACGATGCGGATTCCTCGGCCTCCTCCGCCGGCCGAGGCCTTGATCAGCAGCGGATAGCCGACCTGGCTGGCGATTTCGGGCAGGTCGTCGTCGGGGCCGACCGCTCCATCGCTGCCCTTGAGAACCGGGACTCCGGCGTCCTTCGCGGCCTGCCGTGCGGCCGCTTTGTTTCCCATGAGGTTGATCGCGTCCGGACTCGGGCCGACCCACGTGACACCGAGATCGACGATGTTTTGGGCGAATTCGGCGTCCTCGGAAAGGAATCCGTAGCCTGGGTGTACGCCGTCAGCGCCCGATGTCGTCACCGCGTCGGCTAACGCCTGGCGACTTAGGTAGCTTTGCGCGGCCTGAGCGGGTCCAATGACGGTCACTAGATCGGATAGCTCGGCCGCAAAGCTTTGGCGGTCAACCTCGCTGACCGCGAGCACGGTCTCCATGCCCATCTCGTGTGCGGTACGAATGATGCGGACGGCGATCTCACCCCGGTTGGCCACCAGCAAACGTCTCATGATGCTGCCTCCACGTACGCGATGATTGCGCCAGGGGTGACTTCGCTCTGGTCGCTGACCACGAACGATGCGAGTACGCCTGCGACGGGGCTCTTGATCTCACTGAACTGCTTCATGATCTCGACCAAGCCGACCGCTTGTCCGGCCTCTATGTGCTCCCCTTCGTTGACGTAGGGCGGCTTGCCGGGTCCGGGGTGGCGGTAGAACACACCGGGGACGGGCGTGATGACTTCATGCTGAGGCACTGTGTTCCTTACTTGATCGTGGACGATTGCTCTTGCAGTTCCGACAGGGCGTTGGCGACCGCAGTCGCGACGTCAACACAGTTCGGCACGTCTGAGTGAATGCAGACGCTCGAGAATTCGACAGGGATCGAGCTGCCATCGTCGGCGGTGATGAACCCGGTTTGCACCGCGGACTTCACGCGGTCGGCCGCAGCTCGGGGATCCGACTCCTGCGGTCGCCGGACGATGATCAGACTGCCGTCGGCTCGATAGTCAAGGTCTACATAGAGTTCGCCGACGAACTCCGCTCCCGCCGACTCCGCGCAACTCTGGTGGGCGGTGCCTGCCAATCCGAACACCCGTAGACCGTTGCGGGCCGCGAACTCTGCTACCGGCGCCATCATCTCGTCGTCGCGCGCAAGCATCCCGTATAGCGCGCCGTGGGGTTTGACGTGACTGAGGCGTGCATCGATGTCGGAGACGAAGCCGGACAAGGCGCCAACCTGGTAGAGCACGATGTGTCGCACCTCGTCGGGGGACAAATTCATGGCGCGCCGCCCGAACCCCGGCAGGTCCGGCAAACCGGGGTGCGCTCCAAGCGCCACTCCAGCGGCCGACGCGGACTGCACCGTCGCGGCCATCACGTGGGGATCTCCTGCGTGAAATCCGCACGCGATGTTCGCCGCGTCGATCACACCGAGCAGCGCATCGTCGTGCCCGAAGCTCAGTAAGCCGAACGACTCGCCGAGATCCGAATTGATCTCGATTGCTGGAGTTGCTGTTGACATAGCAGTGAACGCTAAGCACCGAACCAGCTCATAACTATTGGGCAGATGCACGAACTCCGCGTGCATCTGGGGTGCAGGTGCACAATGATGGAACCGTAAAGGCGTGCGTAAGCAGCCATTCCTGCCTGCCGGGAAAAGGCGTCGCAACCAGGTGAAATTGTTGCAGGGAGGTTAAGTTCATGCTTCTGGAGGCGCTTCTGGCCCACCCCTATCTAGATCTTCAACTGAAGACTGCGACCAGAGACACCCACCTTCGGCGGCGGGTCACGGCGGTGGCTCCAACCGAGTTGATCGAACCAACCGCCTATCTGCAGGGGTCCGAACTGATCACCCTCGCGGGCATCGCGATGAACTTCCAGGACGCCAGGACGTGGGACGCCTATGTGGAGCGGCTGTCCAAGGTGCCGGTGGCGGGCATCGTGTTCAACTCCGGCATTGCGCACTCCGCCGTCCCCACCGGACTCATCAGTGCCGGCAACAAGTTCGACGTCCCGGTGCTCGAAGTCGCGCCACCTGTCAACCTGCTGCAAGTACACCGCCTGGTCACCGACACACTGCAAGCGGAAACCTATGCCCTGTTGCGCAGATCGTTGACGTTGGCTGATCAATGCGCCGAGCTTGAGGCCCGAGGCACGACGGTCCTCGAGCTGCTCGATCGGATCCGCACAGCGGTTGGCGGAGAGGTCGGTTTGATCGACGAACAGGGCAGGCTTGTCGCCAGTCAGCCCGTCGGGATGCAGTGGACTGTGCCGCCGACCAGCCGTGCGCGCAGCGAGGGCAACCAGATGAATGAACACGTCCGACATCTCAATTCCGTTCGAGACGGCTCGCACTTCTCCATTGCCGTGCGCTCACCAGAAGATGAAGCAACGCTCGATGCGCTGTTGGGTCCCGTCGGTGCGATCGTCAGCCTGCACCTCAGCTCTACCGCCGAGCAGTACTCGGAGGAAAACGAACGTATGCGTACCCTCGTCGAGCATCTTCGATCTCCCCACACCGAGTCACCGCGGCACACACAAAGGCTAATGCGCGCAGCGGGTTTCAATCCTTCTAGACCTGTGCTGCTCGCGACCATCAAGACTGGGCCTGACCGCAATGATTCGTGGCGGTTGCGTTTCGAGCTGTCAGCGCTCCTACCGTCACTGGGACTTGCCGACGTCGGTGATCACCTCGTCCTGCTCGGTCAAGGATTTACCCCCGCCACGGCGACCGCCGCGATGTTGCGTCTGCTCATCGAAATTGCCCCACGGCGTCCTGCCATAGTTTCCGATCCCATTCACGACATAGGGAGCCTGCGCACTGCGATGCTGGCGTCCCCAAGACAGCTGATGACGGTCAGCGAGCCGACACTGGCGCGCAAGTTCGACTTGGCTTCGGTGCTGGCCACCGGGCTCTCGTCTAGCGCCGTCAACGAAGCACTTCGCTTCCTAGCCCCCCTGCGGCAGTACGACAAGGACAACGGCACCGACCTCATGCGCACCATGCGCGCCTACCTGGAGTGCGACGGCAGCCCAGGCAAGACCGCAACGAAGCTGTTCATCCATCGCAACTCCCTCACTCACCGGTTGACGCGTATCGCCCACCTCCTCGGCGTTTCGCTGTCCACGGTCGACGGCCAGACCACGTGCGCAGTAGCACTGGCGGTTTGGGATATGCAGCGCCACCGATAGAAACATCGCACCCTTATTGTTACCTTACCTATCTCTTATGTTTCTTAACTCCCGTGTACCGTGGCGTCTGTTGCGCGTCGACAACAGTGACGGAAGGAAGCACATGCACCACTCACCGGCACGAATCGTCCTCGTCACCGGGGCATCCAGGGGCGTCGGCGCGGAGGTCGCGCAGCGACTCACCAGTCCAGACACTCACGTCATCGTCAACTACCGCAAGCACGCCGACCAAGCCGACGCCGTCGCAGAGGCCATCCGCCAGGCAGGCGGGCACGCGTCCACCCTCGCCGCCGACATCTCCAGCGACCGCGAGGCCGAAACGATGATCGAATCCATTGCGGACCGTTTCGGCCGATTGGACGCCCTGATCCTCAACGCATCGAGCGGACTCGACGTGGGCTCGGACTCCAGTTATCCCATGCGGATCAACCGCGACGCCCAGCGCCACCTCGTCCAGTTGGCGGTCCCGCTGATGCCTGCAGGCGGGCGCATCGTGTTCGTCACCAGCCACCAAGCTCACTTCTTTCCCAACAAGGCTGTGCCCATGGGCTATTCGGCCATCGCTGCGAGCAAGCGCGCCGGCGAGACGGCCCTGTATGCCATGCGTTCGCTATTGGGACGCGCCGGCGTGAATCTCAAGGTGGTTTCTGGCGACATGACGGACGAGACGCTGTTGGCCTACCACCAGTTCGCCGACGCCATCGTCGGGGTGACCGAGAAGGCGGACCCGCGGAGCATCGTCTACGTCGGCGGCCCGCACTACCTCATGGCCGCCTGACCTCATGGCCGCTTGACACGCACGTCGAGGTAGTCGGCCAAGAACGATGCAGCACTGTCGAGAGCCGCACGCGCACTGACGAGTTCGGCGACATTGAGCTGAAAGACGTGGTGCATGCCCTGCCAGACTTCCAGCCGCACGCTCCCTCCGGCCCTCTCGACGCGGTCGGCATAGCGCAGCGAGTCGTCGAGCAGTACCTCGTCCGATCCGACCTGGATCAGCAGCGGCGGCAGGTCTGCCGTGGTGTCGAACAGAGGCGAGGCGCGTGGATCATCGGGTGGCAGCCCGCCGAGGTAGGCCGTCGCGCAGCCCCCGAGGTAGATGGGATCGAGCAGCGGATCTCCAATGGCGAACTGCTGAGCGCTCGCACCACTGATGCGCAGGTCGGTGAACGGTGAGAACGTTGCTACGGCAGCGACGTTCACATTGCGACGCCTGGCCTCGGCGACCGTTGCCAGGGTCAAGCCCCCACCGGCGGAGTCGCCGGCGACGGCCACGGCGGAGTGGCCGCCGGCCAGGCGCTGAAGTGTCGTCACCGCCAGATCGAACGCTGCTGGGAACGGCGCTTCCGGCGCCAACGGGTAGTCGAGTGCGAACGCCGCTACCCCCGCCCGCGTCGCGAGTTGGCTGACGAAACCCGCGTAGGCGGCGGCGCTGCCTTGCACGTAGCCGCCACCGTGCAGGAACAGCAGCGCCCGGTCCGGTGCCGAATCGGCCGGCCTCACCCATACCCCCGGGGCGGTCTCGTCGTCGACGTGGTCGATCGTCACCCCCCGGGCGATGGGGGTGGCGCCGATGAACCGGTCATAGATGGCGCGCGGGTCGCCCTGCTCCGTGGACCAGAACCGCGCGAATTCGGTTCGGAGCGCACGCCCTTCAGCGATGTCTGCGGGATCGAGCGGAATGATCTGCACCTGGGGTCTCCCTACTTCGACAGCGATGCGGCAACCTGCCCCATGAGCGTCGCCCATGGCATGTCCATCGCGGCATAGACGGCATTGGCCTGCGGGTCGGCGTTGTCGGCCATGATCTCGACCATCATGGTCGCGTAGTCGGAGACCTCGATGCCCAGGGTGAGTAGGCGGGCGAGGCCGGCCTCACGCTTGTGGTGCGAGAAGGTGCCGCACGCGTCGACCGTGACCACCGGGTGAAACCCGTTGTCGCGAGCCGAGATCGCAGGCAGCGAGGCGCACACCTCGAACGAGAGCCCAGCGATGATCAGGTGATCGCGCCCCGTCTGCGTGACTTGGGCAACGAATCGTTCGTCGTCCCAGGCGTTGACCGTGGACCGATCGAGGATCTCGGTGTCACCGAGGACTGCCTTTAATTCCGGAATCGTCGGTCCCCACATGCTGTCCCGCGCTGTCGTGACCGCGACGATGGGCAGCCCGAGAAGCTGCGCGGCGCGCGCCAGGCCCACCACGTTGTGCTTCAGCTCGTCGATTCCGAGATCACGCACGCCCGTGAACAGGCCTACCTGATGGTCGATCAGCAGCACTGCGGTGTTGTCGCGGGTGAACCTCACCCGCCCAGTCGACGCCATCCATTTCTCCCTTTTAGGAACTTTTATTACTATCAATATTACTTACTACTTTGATGACCTGGCGCTGTCAAGACGCACGTCCGTTTGGCCGGTCCTGCTTGTCAGACCTCGGTGCGATGATGGGGTCATGTCATCGACGGCAACCGATTTCGCTCCTGCCGGGTTGAGCCCGCAGGAGCGTCTTGAGGTGTTGTTCGAGGAAATGGCCGAGGTCATCGGTCAGCGCAACGCGCTCGACGGTCGGGTGGTCGAGATCGTGGCCGAAATCGACCACGACGGACTGTGGGGCAACACCGGCTGCCGGTCCATCGAGGCACTCGTGGCATGGCAGACCGGCACCTCACCGCGCAACGCCCAGACCATCGCCGCCGTCGCGCACCGACTCGACGAGTTTCCCCGCTGCGCGACGGACCTACGCGAGGGGCGGCTGTCCTTGGATCAGGTCGGCGTAATCGCCGAACGCGCCGCCGGCGGATCCGACGAGCACTACGCACAGTTGGCCGCGAGTGCCACCGTCACCCAATTGCGCACCGCCATCTCCTTCGAGCCGCGACCCGAACCCGATCCTGGTTCCGATGACGCGCCCGCGCCCGCCCCGCGGCGGGAACCACCGCGGTCGATCACCAAGACCTCCGGTGAGGAGTCCACCACCTGGCGGATCACCCTGCCCCACGCCGAGGCCGCCCTCTTCGACGCCGCCCTGGCCTCGCACACCGACGCGCTGGTCGCACAGTGGAAACGCGACCACGCCACCGACCCAGACGGAGACCCGACCAATGTCGACGACGAGGGCGCCGCCTCGGCTGTGCAGACACCGCCGTTCCCGAGCCTGGTCGACGGGTTCCTCAGCCTCGTCGAAGCCGGCTGGGACACCGAAGTGGCCGCCCGCCCGCACGGGCAACGCACCACCGTGGTCGTGCACCTCGACGTCGAACACCGCGACGCCGTCCTGCACCTGGGACCGTTCCTGTCCGAGGCCGACCGCCGCGAACTGATGTGTGAGGCCGACTGCGAGATCTGGTTCCAACGCCACGGCCAGGTCATTGGCTCCGCACGGGCCACCCGCCAGATCAGCCGCCGCCTGCGCCGGGCGTTGGAACACCGCGACCGCACCTGCGTGGTCCCCGGCTGCGGAACCACCCGCGGACTACACGCTCACCACCTCCACCACTGGGAGGACGGCGGGGCCACCGAACTGAACAACCTCGTCCTGCTCTGCCCGTACCATCACCGGCTGCACCACCGCGGCGGCATCACCCTCACCGGCGACGCCCACCACCTCACCGTCCTCGACCAGGGCGGCACACCACTGCGCCGAGGATCCCTGGCCCGCACCCCGACCACACCCCCACCCGCGGTCGCCCCCTACGCCGGGCCGACCGGGGAACGCGCCGACTGGTGGTGGTACGACCCCTTCGAACCCCAACCGCCACCGTCGAACAACTGACGGGGCGCTGCTCGTTGGGGGGCAGCGCATTTGGGCTACGTCTTCCACGACGCGGCCGCGCTGGTTGTGCTGTCGAGGCCGGGTGTCAGGGCTGTCGAGACGGATTGGTCTCGTAGACAACCGATTTCGGCATCGAGTTCGGCTCTCCGCTCGAGGCATGCAATCCGATGTCCGCCAAACGACTAGTCACGGGACGAGGCGACCGGTGTCGTGCATCCACGTCCTCGCCGGCGTGCTGCTCCCAAGTGCGGGCAGCGCTATAGGCTGGCGAGCCACGCGAATGGTGGAGGCGCTAATGGCAGACGGGGCCGGCTTTCGAGAGAACGATCTCGGCGTGCTGTCCAGCCGTCTGCTCCATGCCTTTCAAACCGAGCTCTTTCAGCGCCTTCGCGAGCAGGGATTCGACGACATCGTTCCCCGGCACGGCGGGGTACTGGCCCATCTGCGTCCCGAGGGAGTACGGGCGACCGACCTTGCCCGGCGCTCGGGGCAGCTCAAGCAGGTCGTAGGTGTCATCGTGGATGAGCTCGAGTCGTTGAAGTACGTCGAGCGGCGTCCGGATCCAGTGGATCGTCGTGCCAAGTTGGTGGTGCCGACCCGCCGCGGGCGCGCGCAGATGCGCGCTGCTACCTCGATCATTGCCGACATCATGAGTCGGCACGAGGGCGCTCTGGGCGCCGATGAGTTCGCCCGCTTCATGGCAACCTTCAAAGCAGTGGTCGACCGTCAACGCGCCGTAACCGCGGACGACGCGGCGGAGCAGGACTTGATCCGCTGAGCGCGTTGACGCAACCGCGTCAGACACGGGCCCTCAATGAGCCAACCGCAACCCGGTCTAGCGGCACCCACCCCACCTGCACTACCTTGGTAGGGCAACCACACGGGAGTGCACACCGAGTGCGCTGAGAGGACGGCTGAGCGGCCGTCGACCGTACGAACCTGACCGGGTAATGCCGGCGTAGGGAGATGACATGAACGATGCCTGTCACCTAGCTCTGGCCTGATCACGCGCTGGGGCGACCCCCGACCGCCGACCGTGGGGTCTGCTCGCCTTCCTCAGCTTCACCGCGCCCGGGCTCTCCGGCGGACCCGTGGCACCTAGACATAGGACTACTCGTGAACCAATCAGATCTCGATCGCACCACCAACCCACCCGCATGGCGCTGGCGCGTCGTCGACATCGTCGTGGCGAGCGTGCTCGCGGTCGCCGCGGGGCTGGTGTTCGTGCTGTGGAACATCGCCTCCAACCCCATCGGCGCATCACTCACCGCGGTGTTGCCCGGGCTGCAGGGCCTCGCCGGTGGCGGGTGGCTGTTCGCAGGCGTGTTGACGGCGCTGGTGATCCGCAAGCCAGGGGCAGCCCTGTACGGCGAGCTCGTCGCCGCGACCGTGTCGGCATTGGTCGGCAACCAGTGGGGCGTGCTCACGCTGGAATCCGGTCTAGTCCAGGGCGCGGCGGCCGAACTCGTCTTCGCCCTCTTCCTCTACCGCCGATGGAATCTCCCCGTCGCCGTGCTTGCCGGCGCGGCGGCCGGCCTGGCCATGGCGATCAACGACCTCATCCTCTGGTACCCCGGATCGGGGACGACGTTCGCGGTCATCTACACCGCCTCCGGCATCGTCTCCGGTGCGCTGATCGCCGGCGCGCTGTCCTGGCTGGTGGTCAGGTCGCTCGCCAAGACCGGCGCCCTGTCCCGATTCGAGTCCGGCCGGGTTGGGCAGCGATCCCCCGCGATTCGATGAGCGCGGTCGCCCAATCGGTCGGCGGCGTCACCGTCGCGACCGAAGGCTGGGGGTGGCGGCCCGCCGGGCGCGCACGGTGGGCGCTGCAGGACCTCGACCTGCACATCGAACCGGGTGAGCGGGTCCTGCTGCTCGGTGCGTCCGGCTCCGGGAAGTCGACGTTGTTGCACGGCCTTGCCGGCGTGCTCGGCGGGAGCGAGGAGGGCGACGAAGCCGGCCGCCTACTGGTCGACGGGGCGGCTCCCGGCCACCGCCGTAGCCGCATCGGCATGGTCATGCAGAACCCGGATGCCCAGGTCATCCTGTCCCGCGTCGGCGACGACGTCGCATTCGGCATGGAGAACTACAACGTCGCGCGCCAGGACATCTGGCCTCGGGTACGCCGCGCACTGTCGTCCGTCGGCCTGAATCTGCCTCTGGCCCACGATACTTCGCGACTGTCCGGAGGCCAGCAGCAACGGCTGGCGCTGGCAGGCGTGCTCGCGATGAATCCCGGCCTGCTTCTGCTCGACGAGCCGACCGCCAATCTGGATCCGGCTGGTGTCCTGGAGGTGCGCGACGCCGTTGCCGCCGCCACCGAACAGACCGGCGCGACACTCATCGTCGTCGAACATCGCACCGCCGTCTGGCTTCCCGTCGTCGATCGCGTGATCGTCCTGGGCTCCGAGGGTCAGATCGTGGCCGACGGACCGCCCGGGGTGATCGTCGACCGTGAGCGCGACCGTCTGACCGGGGCCGGAGTGTGGGTCCCCGGCGCCCCGCTGCCCGAGATCCCGCCCCGCCGCGCAGCACCGGGCGAGCCGCTACTCACTGCAACCGATCTCTCCTTCGGCCATCGCGGCGGGGCTTCGCTCCACACTGGCCTGAACTTCGAAATCAACCGGGCTACAACCACTATCGTCACTGGCCCGAACGGTGCAGGTAAGACGACACTGGCGCTCACCCTGGGCGGCCTGCTGCCACCGCACGGCGGAAGAGTCGACGCCGCACTCACCTTCGCCCCGACCCCGGATCGCCTCGAACCCATCCGATGGCGCTCCCGGGAACTGCTCACCCGGATCGGCAGTGTGTTCCAGGATCCCGAGCACCAGTTCCTCGCCAGCACTGTGCGTGACGAGCTGGCCCTGGGACTCCGGGCGCTCAAACGCGACCGCGCCGTCGTCGCCGAGGTGAGCGAATCCCTGCTGGAGCGCCTCCGGCTGGACCATCTGGCCGACGTCAACCCGTACACCCTCTCCGGTGGCGAGAAGCGGCGCTTGTCGGTGGCCACGGTGCTGGCCACCAACCCCGAGGTGATCGTCCTCGACGAGCCCACGTTCGGCCAGGACCGCGTCACCTGGGAGGAGTTGGTGCGGCTGCTTGCGGAAATCACCGCAGCCGGAACGGCGTTGGTGGCGATCACCCACGACGGCGACTTCGCCGACCTGCTGGCCGACCACCGTATCGAGCTGGCCGCGGCACCGTCGCAAGCCCCGGCCCAGGCAACGCGGTGACCGCCGACCCAGCCGTCGTCCCGGCGGCCCGCCTCAATCCCATCGGCAAGCTGGCGACCGCCCTGGTCATCGCGGCGGGCCTGTTGCCCAGCTTGGACTGGGTATCGGCGGCGGCCGCGCTGACCATGGAGGTCGCGCTGATCCTGGCGTTGCGAATACCGTTGCGGCCGTTGCTTCCGCGGGTCGCCCTGCTCGTGCTGGCGGCCGGGTTGACCGCGGTCACGATCCTGCTCTACGGCGAGTCAAGCGGCGTCGTGCACTGGCACTTCCTGCTCATCACGGTCAGCGACGGCTCAATCACCCTGGCGTTCGCCACGTTTCTGCGAGTACTGGCGATCGCGTTGCCATCGGTGGCACTGTTCATCGGCATCGAAGCGACCGAATTGGCCGACGGGCTCGGTCAGGTACTGAAGCTGCCCGCGCGGTTCGTTCTTGGAGCGTTGGCTGGTCTGCGCCTCGTCGGCCTCCTCGGACAGGACTGGCGCTACCTGGGATACGCCCGCCGAGCGCGCGGGGTCGCCGACCACGCCCGGATCCGGCGCGTCGCAGGCCAGTCCTTCGCACTGCTGGTCTTCGCCGTGCGGCGGGGATCCATGCTGGCCACGACGATGGAGGCACGCGGGTTCGGGGCGTATCCGACCCGGACGTGGGCCCGAACCTCCGAGTTCGGCTGGCGCGACAGCGCCCTCATCGCAACGGGTTTGGTCGTGGTTTCGACGGCCATCGCGCTGTCGATCGCCACCGGACACTGGAACTTCCTTGGCAGCCATTGATCTCGCCCTGCGGCTGACCGACATCGACGCCAAGACCGTGCTCATCGACGGTCGGTCCGGAGCGGGCAAGTCGATGCTCGCCGACGAGTTGCAGCGCACTTGGCAGGGCAGCGTCGTCGTGCGCCTCGACGACGTCTACCCCGGATGGGACGGCCTGGCCTGGGCCAGTGAACACATTCGCGCCGAACTCCTGGAGCCCCGCGCCGCCGGACGTGCGGGGCGCTGGCGTCGCTGGGACTGGGCCACCGGCTCCCCATCGCAGTGGCACACCGTCACACCCGGCGGCCGCCTGATCGTGGAGGGCGTCGGCACGCTGACGGTCGCCAATCGCACCCTCGCCGATCTCGGTATCTGGGTCGAGACACCCGATGGCGAGCGCAAGCGGCGCGCGCTGGCCCGTGATGGCGAGACGTTCATCCCGCACTGGGATCGGTGGGCTGCACAGGAAGACGACTACATCGCCCGCTGCCAGCCGTACGCGGTGGCCGACCTGATCGTGACCGAGGCCGCCGATGGAACTCGCGTCGCGAATCGCTCCGAGGCCGTCTGGACACCCGGCGGCTAAAGCGCTCCGACCGTCGAGAGAAGGTCGGTATGGATGGGCCGCCAGCCTAGTTCGCGACGGCTTCGCGGCGACCGGCAACGGCTGCTTGCCCCCATGATCAACGCGGTGAACTCACCCCAGAGATCCGCTGCCTCATCCGTCGTGACGCTCCGCGTGGCACAGCCCCGCTCCCTCGCAACGGCTTCGGCGATCCATCGATTGGCGACCTCGCCAGCGGCCCCGTGATAGAGGGCGCCCGGCGTACCGCCGGCCAGCGCGGCGGTGACCAACCGCGCTCCGTCTGCCACGTGCAGATTGGTGTAGCAGTTCAGTCCCTCGCCCACGTAGCAGGCCGATCCCGTTTTGGTGACCGACTGGTGGATCGCGCTGAGGTGGCCGTGTTCGCCTTCGCCCCAGAGATATGGTGGCCGCACCACCACGGTCCGCACTCCCGACGACGCGGCGGCACGCACCGCGGTCTCGGTGTGCACTCGCGCCAACGCGAGGGGCTCGGGATCGAACGGGTCGTCCTCGGCGTAGCTGTCGTCGCTCCACGTTCCTGCGGTGCGCTGCATGAAAACTCCGGTGCCAGAAACGAAGAGGAACGTGCGTCCCGTTCCCGCCAGCGCACCGAGGAACTCGGAGACGACGATGGCCTCGCGGTCGGGCGACGTCTGCGCGGCGTACACGACCGCATCGGCGCTCGCCGCCGCGGAGAGCGCGACGCCGAGTCGGTCGTCGAGGTCACCGTCGACCGCCTCGCATCCCCCGGCGCGCAGGTGCTCCGCGGCGTCGGGGCTGCGCGCCAACCCCACGACGCCGTGGCCCTCGGCGCGCAGCTGCCGAACGATGGCAGAGCCGACGAAACCCGTGGCACCGACGACGAAGACGTTCATGGTCATGCGCGTTGCCTCATACCGTGGTCGGGATGCTGCCGCCCTCGACGCGCACTGCGGCGCCGTTGGTGGCAGCCGACAGGGGGCTGGCGAGGTAGGTGATCAGGTTGGCGACTTCCTGCGGCGTGGCGAAGCGTTGCAGCAGCGATGCGGGTCGTCCCTGAGCGAATAGCCCACCGGCCACGTCGTCGCGGCCAATGCCTGCCTTCTCGGCGATGCCGTCGAGGACCTCGTTCATTCCGTCGGTCGCGGTCGGCCCGGGTATCACCGAGTTGACGGTGACCGCGGTGCCCCGGGTGAGGTCGGCCAGTCCACGAGCGAGCGCCATCGCGGCGGCCTTCGTCACTTGGTAGTGCATCATCTCCGAGCTGACCATGACGGCGGCGTCGGTGCCGAGGAAGACGATCCGGCCGTCGTTGCGTCTCAGCATGTCCGGCAGATAGTGCCTGGCGAGGCGAACGCCGCTCAGCGCGTTGACTTCCCAGTAGTGGGTCCAATCCGCGTCGCTGATGGCGGTGAAGTCGGTTGGCGCATAGATCCCGACGTTGTTGACCAGGATGTCGACGCGCGGCTCGGCGGTGGTCAACGTCTCGACTCCCTCCTTCGTCCCGACATCGGCGACGACGAGTCGAACCACGGCGTCGGGGGCCTGCTCGCGGATCTGCTCTGCAGCGTGGTGCAGCCGTTCGGCGTTGCGCCCGTTGATGATCACGGTTGCTCCCTCGGCTGCCAGGGTGGTGGCGGTGGCGAGCCCGATTCCCGATGGTGCGGCGGTGATGAGCGCCGTCTTACCGGCGAGTTGGAGATCCACGGTGTTCCTTCTTCTCGGTGTTCGATTGGTGGCGAATGGCCGGCGAGAGGATGTCCTCGACGACGCCATGGAGGTAGTCGGCGCTGAAGGTGCCGACGGTCTGATAGGTCATGCGGAAGAGCACCATCGCCGGGATGACCGACGACAACAACTCCACGTCGGCGTCGGCGACGAGATCCCCGCGTCGCACTGCACGGCGCAGGAGTTCGCGCACGTGTTTCGTGCCGTCGTCGACGAGCCGTCGACGGGCGCCGTCGTGACGTTCGGGATCGCGGTGGACGGCGGTGGCGAGCGCACTGACGATCGCTGCGCGGTCGGGATCGAAGAAGCCCGGCGTTGCAACCAGCGCCACGACGTCGTCCACTGGAGAGCCGGTGTCGGGCAGTGTCAGGTCATCGACTTCTTGGCACTCGATCGCCGCGTCGACGAGGGCCGCCTTGTCGCCCCACCGCCGGTAGATGCTGGCCTTGCTCACCTTGGCGCGCGCGGCAACGGCGTCGATGGTGAGCTGATCGTACCCCACCTCGGCGAGGAGTTCGGTTGCGGCCGTGTAGATCTCACGTTCGCGTTCGCCCTCGATGCGTGGCCGCTTCGCGAGCTGGTCAGCCACCACCGCCCCCGGACGGTCGGATGGAACGATATCGTTTCATGAGAGCGACAGTACGCTTTCGTTTCATCCGCGGCAAGCCGCGCCCTGCTGCGATCTAGTTGCCCGGGTCCGCGCATTCACCGAGGGCGGCCGCCATGGACTCATCGAGCAACCCGGACAGGTCGGCGTCGCGAAGGGAATCGGCGAGGGCGTCGGCGATGATCGACGGTGGAGTCCAGTCCGACAGCACCAAGCCCAGAACGGGTCTGGGTCTGATCTCCCGAAGCGGGCGGACGCACATGCCATCTGGCACGCCGAAGGCATGCAGCCAGGTATGGGCGACGATGCTGGGTAATCCTCGGGTGGCGACGTACGCGTAGAGCGCGCCGACGTTGTCGGTCTCGATCGCGGGTCTGATCCGTTCTCCCACCGACGCCATCGTGGCATCCAGGATGCGACGGTTGCGCATCTCCGAGCTCAACACGCACAGCGGCAACTGGGCCGCCGCCTCCCACTCCGCCACGGCGCCGGCGGCTGCCGGGTGCGACTTCTCGACAAGCAGCAGGTAGCGCTCGCGGTACAGCTCGACGCGCCGGATTCCGGGTGGCGTCTCGTCGTCGAGGTACGTGACCCCCGCATCGAGCTCGAATTCGGCCAGGCGCCTGGCGATCTCGCGGGACGAGAGGGCTTCGATCCGAACTCCGGCCATGGGGTTGTGCTTGCTGAATCGTTCGGTGATCAGCGGCGTCGCCGGGATCGCGGTCGGCACGGCGCCGATCCGGACCGTCGCGGTGATGCCGCCGTGCATCCGGTCGACGTCAGCGAGCAGCGCGTCGCGTTCGGCCAGGATCCGGTGCGCCCACCGCACCACGCGGGCCCCCTCCTCGGTGAAGCCCTCGAAGCGTCGACCGCGCAGCACGAGCATCACGCCGAGGTTGGACTCGAGCTTTCCGATCGCGCCGGACAGCGTCGGCTGGCTGACGTGACACAGCTGGGCGGCGCGGCCGAAGTGGCGTTCGCGCGCCAACGCGACGAGGTACTCGAGCTGACGGACCAATACTTCACCGTGCACACGTGCTCCCGTCGAAGACTCAGGCCGGACCCGTGAGTAGCGGCTCGCCTTCATTGACGATACCTATCAAGAGATCGAATCTTCCGTCATTACACCCCCTTGTCGACGCCGATCCGCGTCGGACACGATTCATGTTGCGCCCCAACCGGATCGCGCCAGGTGGGTGAGATACCCGGACCTCAGACGAACAAAGGAACGATCATGGCCAAAGTAGTGTGCGTGTTGTACGACGATCCGATCGACGGGTATCCGACGCAGTACGCGCGTGACACCCTGCCGAAGATCGACGGGTATCCGGGCGGTCAGACGTTGCCAAGCCCCTCGGCCATTGACTTCACGCCAGGGACGTTGTTGGGCAGCGTGTCTGGTGAACTCGGCCTCAGGAAGTACCTGGAGGGGCTCGGACACGAACTGGTGGTCACCTCCGACAAGGAGGGCCCCAACTCGGAGCTGGACCGTCACCTGGCCGACGCCGAGATCGTGATCTCCCAGCCGTTCTGGCCGGCGTATCTCACCAAGGAGCGCATCGAGAACGCACCCAACCTTCGGTTGGCGCTCACCGCGGGCATCGGATCCGACCACGTTGACCTCGACGCTGCGATCGCCCACGGAGTGACCGTTGCCGAGGTGACCTACTGCAACAGCATCAGCGTCGCCGAGCACGTCGTGATGATGATCCTGGGGCTGGTCCGCAACTACCTTCCGTCCAACGAATGGGTTCGCAAGGGTGGCTGGAACATCGCCGACTGCGTCGCTCGGTCCTACGACTTGGAGGGCATGGACGTCGGCACGGTGGCCGCAGGCCGCATCGGGCTGGCCGTCCTGCGTCGCCTCGCACCGTTCGGCGTGCGGCTGCACTACACCGATCGTCACCGGCTGCCCGCTGAGATCGAGAAGGAACTCAACCTGACGTACCACCCGACGGCGGCGGACCTCGCACCCCAGGTCGACGTCGTCACGATCAACGCACCGCTGCACCCGGAGACCGAGAACCTGTTCAACGACGAACTTCTCTCGACCATGCGTCGCGGGGCCTACCTGATCAACACCGCGAGGGCCCTGATCGTCGACCGGGATGCCGTCGTGCGCGCCCTGGAGAGCGGCCAGTTGGCGGGGTACGCAGGCGATGTCTGGTACCCGCAGCCGGCCCCGGCCGATCACCCGTGGCGCACCATGCCCCATCACGGCATGACGCCCCATATCTCCGGGACCTCGTTGTCGGCGCAGACTCGTTACGCCGCGGGTACGCGGGAGATCCTCGAGTCCTACTTCAGCGGTTCTCCGATCCGCGACGAGTACCTGATCGTCGATGCGGGACAACTCGCTGGAGTGGGAGCTCACTCGTACAGCACCCGCACGGTGTGACTTGGCGCTCGTGTGATCGACGTCGCGGTGCACTGGGTAGCGACGGAACCGGCTCTTGCGGGACCATGAGGAGATGCGTTACTTGCGGACGACGGCACGAAGGTGTCGTCGGCCGTGAGCGCCCTTCGCTGGTGGGCAGCATGCGCAGCCGGACGCAACCCGTTGGCTCGCGGCGCCGACCGCGTCCAGGGTTTGGCGCTTGCGATCGGCCTTCTGACGATGATCGTCGCGGTCTATCCGGCCGTGTTGCTCGGCCAACTTGGTTTTGCGACACGTTCCGATGCCATTGCGGCCGAGGCTGCGACTCGTCACCAGGTCGCGGCCACCGCTCTCGAAGACAGCACGGCGCAGCCGTCGCAGACCGAGTCGACCACCACGGCGTTCCTGGCGCACGTCCGTTGGACCGCCCCGAACGGCGTGCACGACACGATGACACAGGTCGAGCAGCCGGTGAAGGCCGGCGAGCAGGTGCGCATCTGGCTGAACGACGACGGCAAGGCGACCACACCCCCGCCAACGGAGGCCGATGCACGCATCGTCGCCGTCGGCACGGTCGTCGTCGCATGGTTGGCGATTGCAGCGGTGATCGGCGCGGCCCTGGTCGGCATCGGTGCCAAGCTGGGACGTACTCGCGCCCGCGAGTGGGACCGTGGCCTGCGGGAGCTCGTCGACAACGGCGGCGGATCCGCCACTCACCGGCCCTAACCCCCGCTGCGTCTG
>NZ_JBEVLO010000006.1:0-28970 GCF_040509115.1 Mycobacterium sp.
GTCGGTGGCGTCCTTGTCCTCGAACTCGGTGTGACCGGGTTGGCGGAAGTCGGCGTTGCCGTCGAGTGTGACCTTGCCGTCTAGCGCCAGGATCTGGTCGTCGGGCGTGCGGACGAGCGGGTTGACCTCGACCAGCGTCGCGTCCTCGCCGACGAACACCTCCCAGAGCTTCTGGATGGTGACCGCTGCGGCGTCGAGCACCTCGGCGGGCAGGTGGCCCTGCTCGGCGATGGAGCGCGCGGTCGCCAGGTCGACCCCCTTGACGGCGTCCACGGGCACCTTGGCGAGGCGCTCAGGCTTGGTTGCGGCGACCTCTTCGATCTCCATGCCGCCCTCGACGGAGCACATCGCCAGGTAAGTGCGATTGGAGCGGTCGAGCAGGAAGGAGATGTAGTACTCCTCGGCGATGTCGCTGGCCTCTGCGACCAGAAGCTTCTTCACGACGTGGCCCTTGATGTCCAGGCCGAGGATGTTCTGCGCGTGCGTGAACGCGTCCTCCGGGGTGGCTGCGTACTTCACGCCGCCCGCCTTGCCGCGGCCGCCGACCTTCACCTGTGCCTTGACCATGACGGGCTTGCCGATTTCCTCGGCGATCGCCTTGGCGTCCTCCGCAGAATCGGTTACCCGACCTGGGGTGGTGGGGACGTTGTGCTTGGCGAACAGCTCCTTCGCCTGGTATTCGAAGAGATCCATGGGCTCACCGTCTGTCTGCTTTGACTGTTGGATTTCACTGTCTACGTCTGCGCCTAACCGGCCCTTGGGACTTTATCCACATGCGCCGAAGGCACCGACACCGCCCACCGCTCATGTGTCACATCTCACCGGGTCGATCGAGTGATACAAGTCACATTAATGAGCGGAATTAGTCCCCGGGTTGCCACCAACATTGGATTTTGGTTAACGTGCCTCTGGTCTAAGTAACGGTGAGGTCACGGCGCGAAGGACATTTCGGTTGACTGAGCAAGGTTCGTCACGAACGCTTCGTCGAACCTCATCGACCCCCTACGACGCCACCATCACTGACATCATCCCGTTCAACGAGTTCGGGGATCTCGACGACGTCGATTTCAGCAACAGTTCGGCGTTCGACCGCGAGGCCCGTGTCATCCGCGCCCCAGAGCTCGATGACCTGCACGACACCGATGACCTGGTTCCGATGCGTCTCGACGTTCCTGCGCAGTTCCTGCCGTCCGCCAGTGGTGACGACTTCGCGGCTCGCCGCGGTCACGACCGCCGCCCGTCGCACGCCTACCGTGACAGCCACACCGATGTCAGCGACGGCATGGGGAACACCGACGTCATCGACCTGTCGAGTCGGCGCGGTCTGCACCGCAAGATCGACGGCGGCGCCGTCAAGGGCCGGCTCGTCGCGGCCGCGATGGCCGTGGGAGCGACCGCCGCAGGCGCGTACTCGATGGCCTCTGCCGCCGACGCCCCGAAGACCGAGAACATGGTGGCCGCCGGGCCCAACGCCTTCGTCGACGGCGGTGTCGTCACCGGTTCCGTCGACGGCATGCAGATCGTGTCCGTGGCTCCTGCCTCGAGCAACGCCGTGCACAGCGAGGAGCTCGCCAACGGCGTCGCGTACGCCGCCGAGCGCGCCGAGCGCGAGGCGCGCCTGTCCCGACCGCAGTACGTCATGCCGACCCGCGGCGTCTGGACGTCGGGCTTCGGCTACCGGTGGGGTGTCCTCCACGGTGGCATCGACATCGCGAACTCCATCGGGACGCCCATCTTGGCCGCAGCCGACGGCGTCGTCATCGACGCAGGCCCGACCGCCGGTTACGGCGCGTGGGTCAAGCTCCGCCACCGCGACGGCACCGTCACGCTGTACGGCCACGTCAACACGTGGCTAGTGAGCGTTGGCGAGCGTGTGATGGCCGGCGACCAGATCGCCACCATCGGCAACCGCGGCAACTCAACCGGACCGCACCTTCACTTCGAGGTTCTGCTCAACGGCAGCAACCGGGTCGATCCGGTGCCGTGGCTAGCGCAGAAGGGTCTGAGTCCCGGCAGCTATGTCGGCTGAGCTTTGACGTCCGACGACTCACCAGACCAGACTCACATCATCCGGCGGCAGCCCGAGGCGGCCGGTTCCACTCCCCCGGCTCCCCCGGAGCCGCAGACCAGCATCATTCGTCGTCACCCGACGGGATCGTTCCCCGTGCTTCGCGAAACGCTGCGCCCCGACGAGCCCCAGACCAGCTACCTGCCCCGCGCCACCCCCGCCGCAGTCGGCGCGCCGACGAACGCGCCGCCGAACCCGGTGGCGGCCTCCGCCACGGCCACCGTCAGCATCCTCAGTGGGTGGGCCACCGCCGTCATTGCCACGTCATTGATCACCGGTTGGTGGCAGACCGACGAATTATTTTGCGTCGCAATAGGTTTCCTTACTGCAGTGTCGGCTGCCGCGACCATCGGCGGCCTCATCGCCCTGCTGCTCCGGCGCCGCATCGGCAGGCTGCTGGTGGTGGTGGGCGCTGCCGTCGCGCTGATGATCTTCGCCGGACTCTTCGTCGCAGGCGCCAGACTGCCGCAGATCGTGTTCGCCATACCGGTGCTGCCGGTGGCGAGCATCGTGCTCGCCCTGCTGCCCGCGACCGGTCGGTGGTGCCGCTAGAGCTTCTGCACGGGTGCGTGGTTGTGCATCAACTTGACCCTGCCAGCGCTCCCGAAGTCGATGAGGGACATCGCGGACTCTCCGACGCCGGAGACCTCCTCGACGCGGCCCAATCCGTACTTGTCGTGCGTCACGCGGTCGCCGGGCTCCAGCGTGATGACCGTGCGAGTGCGGGCGCCCGCCGTGCGTGCCGGTGACGGGCGCGGCGTGCCGAACCGTCCAGCGCCGCTCACGGGTGCGCTCAATGACGACTGCGGGGCTTCGACGCGACGCCAGTCGATGAGCTCTTGCGGGATCTCCCGCAGGAACCGTGATTCGGGATTGAGCATCGGCTGCCCCCACGACGAGCGCACCTTCGCGCGGCTGAGGTAGAGCCGCTGGCGGGCGCGTGTGATGCCGACGTAGGCCAGGCGACGTTCCTCGGACAGCTCGAGCGGATCGCCGAGTGCTCGCATGTGCGGGAACATGCCGTCCTCCCAACCGGTCACGAAGACGATCGGGAACTCGAGGCCCTTCGCGGTGTGCAGCGTCATCATCGTGACGACGCCGGCGCCGTTGTCGGGGATGCCGTCGGCATCGGCGACCAGTGACACCCGTTCGAGGAACTGGGCCAGCACACCGGTGTCCGGGATGTCCTCGTCGACCGGTTCGGCCTGTTCGTCGCGGAGCGCGGCGGCGTTGGCCAGGTCGATGCTGAATTCGTGTGCGACACTGACTAATTCGTTGAGGTTGTCCAGCCTGGCCAGGTCCTGCGGGTCGTTCGACGCTTCAAGGTCCCGCCGGTAACCGGTTTTCTCGAGCACCGCCTCGACGAGTTCGCCGAGTTCGTCGCCGAGCATGCCACGCAACTCGTCGAGCAGAGCGACGAAGGCGGCGATCGCCTTCTCCGAGCGGGCATTCAGCATCGGGACACGGCCCTCGGCCGCCGCTTGCAGGCTGTCGTTGAAGCTGGCGCCGGTGTTCTCGGCGTACACGGCCACACATGCCTCGGCCCGGTCGCCGATGCCACGCCGCGGGGTGTTGAGGATGCGGCGCATGCTGACGGAGTCGCCCGGGTTGTCCAGCACCCGGAGGTAGGCGACGATGTCGCGAATCTCCTTGCGCTCGTAGAACCTCACGCCGCCGACGACCTTGTACGGGATGCCTGCCCTGATGAAGACGTCTTCGACGGCGCGCGACGAGTTGTTGGTGCGGTAGAAGACGGCGACGTCTCCGTAGTTGTACTGGGGGGTGATTCCGCTTCCGCCTTCGGCGAGCGCGTCGATCTCCTCGGCGATGAAGCGTGCCTCGTCGTGTTCGTTGTCGGCGACGTAGCCGACGATCAGTTCGCCCTCGCCGGCGTCGGTCCACAGGCGCTTCTCGCGACGACCCGCGTTGCGGGAGATCACGGAGTTGGCGGCCGAGAGAATGTTCTGCGTGGACCGGTAGTTCTGCTCCAACAGGATCGTCGTGGCGTTTGGGTAGTCGCGCTCGAAGTCCTCGATGTTGCGGATGGTGGCGCCGCGGAAGGCGTAGATGGACTGATCGGCATCGCCGACTACGCAGAGTTCGGCTGGCGGCACCGTGTCGGTGGAGTCGGATCCGTCGGTCGAGGGATGGCCGGTGAGTTCGCGCACCAGCATGTACTGGGCGTGGTTGGTGTCCTGGTACTCGTCGACCAGGATGTGCCGGAAGCGCCGCCGATAGTACTGCGCGATCTGCGGAAAGGCTTGCAGCACAGCGACGGTCTCGCCGATGAGATCGTCGAAGTCGAGCGCGTTGGCTGCCCGCAGTCGCCGCTGATATTCCGCGTACGCCTCGGCGACGATGCGGGCGAGGTCGTCTTCGCCCTCGGCCGCCTCGAACGCCGCCTTGTCGGGGTCGATGAGCTCGTTCTTGAGGTTGGAGATCGAGTTGGCCAACAGTCGCGGTGAGTACCGCTTGGTGTCCAGCCCCATGTCCTTGGCGATCATCATCAGCAGACGGCGCGAGTCGTCGGAATCGTAGATCGAGAAGTTGGAGTTCAACCCGGGTAGCAGCGAGGCCTGGTTGCGCAGGATCCGGACACAGGTGGAGTGGAACGTCGACACCCACATCGACCGCGCTCGCGGGTCGATCAGCTGCGCCACCCGCTCCCGCATCTCGGCGGCGGCCTTGTTGGTGAACGTGATGGCCAGCACCTGTCCGACGCCGACGTCGCGGGCGGCCAGCAGGTAGGCGATGCGGCGCGTCAGTACTGCGGTCTTGCCCGAGCCTGCGCCCGCGACGATGAGCAATGGGGAACCCTCGTGGAGGACGGCCTTGCGCTGCTGGGGGTTGAGGCCCTCCAACAGATCGGCGTAGTGCTGATCCGTTTCGGTGGCTAGTGCTTCGGAAGTCATATCGGATTCGAACTTACCGCTGGACAGGGACACCGCGGCGGTGCCGCGCATTGGGCCCGCGGCGGTGCCGCGCATTGGGCCCGTTCTTTGCGCCGACGCCGCCCTTGGTGGCACACTCAGTCTCGTGCTCAATCAGCAGCCACGATTTTTCTACGGGTACCGGCCTGCGGTGCCCGTGGTCTAGCTGCTTCCCCAGAGCCCCGCGGTCCGCATCCGGATCCGGGGCTCGTTTCTTGTGTGAGGCCCGCATTCGGATGAGACCAGACCAGCCACAACGTCCCACCCGAGATGAGAATGCGGAGTCAGAACCCATGAGCGTAGAAGCGGAAACAGAACACACCCCAGACATCGACGACCTGCGTTTGGAGATCGATCGGCTCGACGCCGAGATCCTCGCGGCCGTCCAGCGTCGCACCGAGGTGTCCCAGTTGATCGGCAAGGCCCGGATGGCCTCGGGCGGCACGCGACTGGTGCATAGCCGCGAGATGAAGGTCATCGAGCGTTTCAGCTCGCTTGGCCCCGAGGGCAAGAACCTCGCGATGTTGCTTCTGCGCTTGGGCCGCGGCAGGCTCGGCCACTAGAGCGAATACCGAACACCTCGGGTTTCGTGACGGCGCCGCACCTCGGTTTCCCTTGAGTTAGATTGACCCCCACGTCACGAATGGGGGTATTCGTTGAATCTGTGGGTGCTATTTCGTAATTCACCGGTCCGGCCGACCGGCGGGCCGCCTTTCGTGACACGTCGTTATCGCTACCGTCTCAAACGGCTACTCCGAGCACTCGGGCCCGAACTCTCCGCCGCCACGACTGTTCAATCGTCGGATACGCCGCCAGCGCCGGGTCCCGTGGCGGATGCGTTCGAGCAGGGAAAGGACGTCCACAAACTTCGTCATTATCTGCCGGTATACGAATCGGCGCTGCCGACGGACCGACCGATCCGCATGCTCGAAATCGGCGTCTTCCACGGTGGATCGCTGCAGATGTGGCATAACTACCTCCATCCCGATTCGGTCATCGTTGGCATCGACATCGACCCCGACACGAAACAGTTCGACAATCCCGCACAGCAGGTGCACGTGCGGATCGGCGGCCAGCAGGACGCCACGTTCCTTCGCTCGGTGGTGGACGAGTTCGGTCCGTTCGACGTGATCCTCGACGACGGGTCGCACGTGCCGTCGCACATGGTCGCGTCGTTCCAGGTCCTGTTTCCCGAAGGACTCAAGCCGGGCGGCGTCTACCTGGTGGAAGACATCCACACCAACTATTGGACCGTGTACCGCGATCAGAAGATGTCGTTCGTCGACTTCTCGAAGTGGCTCATCGACGCCATGCACGCCCACTACATTCCGATGATCGACGAACCGAACTTCCGTGAAGGACACCCCGACCGCCTGCCACGGGTGAGCGTGCCGCTTGCAGCTGCGATCCTCGAGAAGGTCGAGTTCTACGACTCCATTGCGGTGTTCCATCGAGCGGCTCAGACCAAGGCATTGCCGCGCAGTGTCTACAAGGGGACGCTCCGGTGATTGCGGTGAGGTGATCACGGCTGCCCGCAGGGTCAAGCCTGAATCACCGCCCTTGGGTCGCTGACGCGGCCCGACCGTGCGTCACCGAAGGCAATCGATTAATCGGCTGATTTCGCGACCCCCAAATGGCTTTGCCTACTCATGCCTACTCGTGCCCACTCGTGCCTACTCCATTCTCGGGAACGCTCACAATCGCGTCAGCAACAATTATCAAGATCATTTTGTATCGGTCGAAACATTTCGGTGTCAGTTGGATATGAATTTGCGCTACAACCGAAGGACAATCTGCGTGCCTCGGGGCTAGGGTGGGCCCACGGAAAACGCAACCGGAGGGCGCTTTCCAGGGAAGAAAAGGTGATCTAGCAGGCACGTCATTGGCGATGCACGCGTCGGCGCAATGACGACTTCCCTGGGCACGACAGTTACGTAGACGCGCCATGAATCGGGGGGTTCAGTGTCTAGTAGTTCTACCTATTCAGCACCGACAATTTCAGTCTGCGTTCCCACCTTCAACAATTCGAGCACCATTGCTCGCTGCCTCGAGAGCATCCTCGCCCAGAAGGGGGTGGATTTCGAGATCGTCGTCGTCGACGACGACTCGTCGGACGACAGCGCCATCATCGCTCAGCAAATGTTGCGCCACGGGGATCGTTTGATTCGCAACACTCCGCGCCTCGGACTCAACGGCAACCACAACAGATGCCTCCAACTGGCGCGCGGCACGACCATCCAGTTCGTACACGGCGACGACTGGTTGCTGCCCGATGCGTTGCAGACGCTGGCGAACTACTTCGACGACCCCGCGGTCGGGCTGGCCTTCGCACCGCGCGACGTCGAGAGTGACGATCCGCGGTGGCTGAAGTGGAACGCCTGCCTACATACGGGCTTTCGACGGCTGTTGGAGTACAACGACGGTCCGGACCTGGTATCGCAAGTCGCAGCTCGCGGAGTGCATCGAAACTGGATCGGCGAGCCCACCTGCGTGATGTTCCGACGGCAGCTGGCCATCGACGCGGGAAAGTGTCGATCGGACATCTACCAGTTGGTCGACTTGGATCTCTGGCTGCGACTGATGCTGCGATCACGCGTGTGCTTCCATCCGCGCAAACTCTCGGTGCATGCGCATACGTCCCATACGGCCACGGCGCGCATCGTGGGGGCACGAAGGGATTGGCTCGACCGGCTCCGCATTCTGACGTGGCTGACTCTTGATCCGGCCGCTCCCAAGGCCGTGCGATTACGCGCCCGGGTCTGGCGGCGACTCATCTGGCTCCGAAACACGTTGGAATGCGGCGTCTTGGGGCCGTCGCGGTGGGGTCGGGTGAAGTATCTGGTCTTCGCGATGGGGCAGGAGTCCGAAGGTGCCAGGCAGTTCCTCGTCAACGAAGTGAAGCACCGGTTCCCGTCGGCGGCTTTTCAGCCGAGTCCGTCGAGGGTCACCCGCGCCGACCGGTCCGTCGTGCCCCGGGGCAGCCACGGCCTGACGGGCTGACCCAGATCGGGGCCCCGCGCGTCGTCTCCTAGCTCGTCAGGGCGATGTACTTGGTGTCCAGGTACTCCTCGATGCCCTCGGTGCCGCCTTCGCGGCCGAAACCCGATTCCTTCACCCCGCCGAATGGTGCAGCGGGATCGGAGATCACGCCACGGTTGACGCCGACCATGCCCGCCTCGATCGCCTCGGCGACCCGCAGCGCGCGGTCCAACGACTGGGTGTAGATGTAGGCGGCAAGGCCGTACTCGGTGGCGTTGGCCGCCGCGATGCCCTCCTCTTCGGTGTCGAACCCGGTGACGGGGGCGACGGGCCCGAAGACCTCCTCCTTGAGGATTCGGGCATCTGCGGGCACGCCAGCGAGGACGGTGGCCGGGTAGAAGTAGCCCGGTCCGCTCGGGGCGACGCCGCCGGTCGCCACCGACGCCCCGCGGGACACGGCGTCGGACACCAGGTCCTCGACCGTGCCGACCTGCTTGGCGTTGACCAGCGGGCCGAGCGTCGACGCGTCGTCCAGCCCGTCGCCGAGGACGAACTCGCTCATTCTCTTCACCAGCTTCTCGGTGAATTCCTCACGGACGGCATTGGCGACGTGGAAGCGGTTCGACGCCGTGCACGCCTCGCCGCCGTTGCGCATCTTCGCGAGCAGAGCGCCCTCGACGGCGGCGTCCACGTCAGCGTCGTCGAACACGATGAAGGGCGCGTTGCCACCGAGTTCCATCGACAACCGCAGGAGCTTGTCGGCGCTCTGCTTGACCAGCGCCTTGCCGACGCCCGTCGAGCCGGTGAAGGTGAGCTTGCGCAGCCGACCGTCGTCGATCAACGCGGTGGTCAGGTCGCCGGGCTTGGACGTCGGCAGGATCGAGAGCACGCCCTTGGGCAGACCCGCGTCGTCCATCAGCTTGGCAAGCAGCAGCATCGTCAGCGGCGTCTCCGCCGCGGGCTTGATGACCATGGTGCACCCCGCGGCCATCGCCGGCCCGATCTTGCGGGTGCCCATCGCCAGCGGGAAGTTCCACGGCGTGATCGCCAGACACGGGCCGACCGGCTGCTTGGTGACGATGATGCGGCCGGTGCCCGCTGGGCTGCGGGTGTAGCGACCGCCGATGCGGACGGCCTCCTCGGCGAACCAGCGGAAGAACTCCGAGCCGTACTTCACCTCGCCCATGCTCTCGGCAAGCACCTTGCCCATCTCCAACGTCATCAACGTGGCGAACTCCTCGGCGCGGGCGGTGATCGCCTCGAACACCGCCCGCAGGATCTCGCCACGTTCCCGGGGCGCCGTGGCGGCCCACTCACCCTGGACCGCTGCCGCGGCGTCGAGTGCGGCGATGCCGTCCTCGGGGGTGGCGTCGCCGACGCTCGTCAGCACCTCGCCCGTCGCGGGATTCAGAACGTCGAAGGTCGACGATGCCTTGCGTTCCTCACCTCCGATCCACAAACCGGTGGGAACGGTGGATAGGAGAGCCTTCGGGTCAATACGGGTGTCCATACGTTCATCATTTACACCCTCGAAAGCGCCGCCGCACTAGGGTCGAGTTATGTCTTCCGACGAGCGCTCGCGCGAGGAGCCGATAACCGTGGCAGCCGATCAGATTCCCGACATCACCGCGACCCCCGCGTGGAACGCGCTACTGCGGCATCACGATCAGGTCGGTGCCAAGACCCTGCGTGAGTTCTTCGACGAGGATCCGGCGCGTGGTCGCGAGCTGACGCTGAGCGTCGGCGATCTGTACATCGACTACAGCAAGCATCGCGTGACACGGGAGACGCTGGCCCTGCTCATCGACCTGGCCAAGGCCGCCGGTCTGGAGGCCAAGCGCGACGCGATGTTCGCCGGTGAACACATCAACACCTCGGAGGATCGCGCGGTGTTGCACACGGCGCTGCGGTTGCCCAAGTCGGCGGAGCTGACGGTCGACGGCCAGGACGTCGTCACCGACGTGCACCAGGTCCTCGATTCGATGGGGGCGTTCACCGATCGGCTGCGCAGCGGCGAGTGGACCGGCGCGACCGGCGAGCGCATCAAGACCGTCGTCAACATCGGCATCGGCGGATCCGACCTCGGTCCGGTGATGGTGTACCAGGCGTTGCGGCACTACGCCGACGCGGGCATCTCCGCCCGGTTCGTCTCCAACGTCGACCCGGCCGATCTGGTGGCCAAGCTTGACGGGCTGGACCCTGCCACAACGCTTTTCATCGTCGCCTCGAAGACGTTCTCCACTCTGGAGACGCTGACCAATGCGACTGCGGCTCGGCGCTGGCTGACCGAGACTCTCGGCGACGCGGCGGTCTCCAAGCACTTCGTCGCGGTGTCGACCAACAAGAAGCTGGTGGACGACTTCGGCATCAACACCGACAACATGTTCGGCTTCTGGGACTGGGTCGGCGGCCGCTACTCGGTGGACTCGGCGATCGGGCTGTCGGTGATGGCGGTGATCGGCAAGGAGCGCTTCGCCGAGTTCCTGGCTGGCTTCCACATCGTCGACGAGCACTTCCGGACGACCCCGCTGGAGGCCAATGCGCCTGCGCTGCTTGGGCTGATCGGTCTGTGGTACAACGACTTCTTCGGCGCGCAATCGCGGGCCGTGCTGCCGTACTCCAACGATCTGGCCCGATTCGCGGCGTACCTGCAGCAGCTGACCATGGAGTCCAACGGCAAGTCGGTGCGCGCCGACGGCTCACCGGTAACCACGGCGACCGGTGAAATCTATTGGGGTGAACCGGGAACCAACGGTCAGCACGCGTTCTATCAGTTGTTGCACCAGGGCACCCGGCTGATACCCGCGGACTTCATCGGTTTCTCCCAACCCACCGACGACCTGGCCACCGCGGATGGCACCGGCAGCATGCACGATCTGCTGATGAGCAACTTCTTCGCCCAAACCAAGGTGTTGGCCTTCGGCAAGACGGCTCACGAGATCGCCGGCGAGGGCACCAAGGCCGAGGTGGTCCCGCACAAGGTGATGCCGGGAAATCGGCCGACCACGTCTATCCTCGCGACGAAGCTGACGCCGTCGGTGGTGGGGCAGTTGATCGCGCTGTACGAGCACCAGGTGTTCACCGAGGGCGTCATCTGGGGCATCGACTCGTTCGATCAGTGGGGTGTGGAACTCGGTAAGACACAGGCGAATTCGCTGCTGCCGGTGTTGATCGGCGATGCGGCACCCGCCGAGCAGTCCGACAGTTCGACCGACGCTCTGGTCCGGCACTACCGCGTCGAGCGCGGCCGCGCCGGCTAGCCTTCGCCGGAGGGGCTACTCGGGGTCGAGGTCGCGGCGGGTCCAGCCGAGGATCATCGCGGGCGTGCAGCCACCGATGAGCAGCACGGTCAACGCCATCAAGCCGCCTGCGTAGGCCATGTTCTGGTCGGTGCCGCCGGTACTGACGGAGCCGATGATCAGATAGCAGATCGGGATCATCATCAGGTTCTGCGTCACCGTGAGACCGATGGAGCGCGCGCTGTTGCGTTGCGAGACCTCGTACTCGTCGAGCGCGGCCTCGGGGGCGTCGCCCTGACGGCCCGATACGACCTGCAGCGCGATCCACATCGGGAAGAACACCGCGCACGCGGGCAGCCACAGCAGGGGTGCCCAGTTCACGCCGAGGGCGCACAGCACGCCGACGGCGAACATGAAGGTGAACGTCACCGCCAATCCGACTACCAGCGAGCGTCGGCGCCGCTGTGTTCGCCAGCTCGGCAACGAACCGGCCGTCTTGGCCTGATGGCTGACGAACCGCCTGGTGCGGTAGTCCTGGTAGCGATCGAGCAGGTTCTCATTCATCGTCGACTTCGACATCGGCCTCACGTCCTTCCCTTCGCGTCGTGACTTCCGTAGAGCTCGGCTGACAGCGGCGTGAACGCGGTGCGCGAAAAGACTGCCTCCACCGGTAGGCCGAAGACGTCGCAGATTCGGAATGCCAGGTCGAGGCTCGGATAGTGGTCACCGCGCTCGAGGGCACCCACGGTCTGCGGGTTCACGTCGATGAGTGCTGCGAGGCCCGCCCGCGTCATTCGCCGCTCGGCGCGCAAGACGCCGATGCGGTTGTGGATGGGAAGATTTTCCCCACGTCTCACCGGACTCATACAACTAAACGTTAGGAAAACCCAACGATCGTGTCAAGCCTCAGCCCACGGGAAATGGGCTTGGGCGAAGCGCGTTAGGCGAAGTACTTGGCGAACCGCGGCGGCACCACCTTCATCACCTCGACGAGTGGCCACCACGGCCACCCGGGCACGACGGCGCGGCCCTTCTCCTTCTCGATCGCGTCCACCATCGCCCTGACGCCGGTCTCGTTGTCGACCATCAGCGCCGTCGAGTTGGCCTTGGCGGTCATCTCCGATTCGATGTAGCCGGGTTCGAGCACGGTGACCTTGATGGGTCCGGACGGGTACTCCGCGCGCAGCGACTCGCCGAGCGACGTCATCCCGGCCTTGCTGGCGGCGTAGGCGGCCTTCACGCCGGGGACGCCCTTGTTGCCGAGCACCGACGACACCAGCACGAGGTGGCCTGCGCCTGCGGTCTTGAACATCTCCAGCGCCGTCTCGATCTGTACGAGGGCGGCGACGAGGTTGGTCTCGATGGTGGCCTTGTTGGCCCAGAGCTTGCCCCCGCCAAGGGGATGCCCCTTGCCGATGCCTGCGTTCACGATGACGCAGTCGATGCCACCGAGCTCATCGTTCAACTCCGCAAACACCTTTGGGACTGCCTCGTGGTCGTTGACGTCGAGGGCGGCGACGGCGACGATGATGCCGGGGTGTCGCGCCGTCAGCTCGGTCTTGAGTTCCTCGAGGTTGTCGGTGCGGCGCGCGCACAGCGCGAGGTCACGTCCCTTGGCGGCGAACTGGCGTGCCATCCCCGCTCCGAGGCCCGAGCTCGCGCCGGTGATCAGGATCTTCTGCCGAGTCATTCGTGGAGGATATCCGGGCTCGACAGCCGTCAAGCAGCTGGCAGGCCATGATGGACGACGTGAAACATGCCATTCCGATCCTTGTCGCAGGCATTCTGAGCACCGTGGTCGCCACCGCCCCCGGCGCTCGGGCCGACGACACCAGCCCGCTATATCGCCTGGTCGACACCGCCGCGCAACGCCTGGCCACGGCCGATGCGGTCGCCGCCTCCAAGTGGATCGACGGCGGCCCGATCACGGATCCCCAACGAGCCAATCAGGTGTTGGACAACGTGGGCGCCGACGCCACCGCGCGCGGCGTCGACCCCGCCTTCGTGCGGAAGATCTTCGCCAATCAGATCGATGCGACCGAGGGCATCGAGTACGCCCGTTTCGGGCAGTGGAAGCTCGATCCGGCGGCGGCGCCGACGGCCGCCCCAGACCTCACGGCATCCCGCGCCGCCATCGACGGCTACAACCGCGAGATGGTGAATGAGATTGCTCTGCATCGAGATTCGTTCACCGCCACGGACTGTCCGGTCGTGCTCGACTCCGCCGTTGCCACGGTCACCGCCGAACGTTCGCTCGATCCGCTGTATCACCAGGCGCTGGCGTTTGCGACGCACTCCTACTGCGGGTCGTGAGCAGGCCCGACGAAACATGGAGCTGGTGATCCGAGGCTTGCGTCCCTAGGCGACGCCCAACTACTTGAGCAGCTTGGACATTCGACGGTCGGCGAGGATCTTGCCGCCGGTCTGGCACGTCGGGCAATACTGAAAGGACTTGTCGGTGAAGGACACCTCGCGAACGGTGTCACCGCAGACCGGGCAGGGCATGCCGTTGCGGGCGTGGACCCGCAATCCGGAACGCTTCTCCCCCTTGAGCGTCGCGGCGCCCTGACCCACCGATCGGGACACGGCGTCGGTGAGCACCGTGATCATCGCGTCGTGCAGGGTGGCGAGTTGTGCTTCGGTGAGCTTGCTCGCCGTGGCGAACGGCGAGATCTTGGCGACGTGCAGAATCTCATCGCTGTAGGCGTTGCCGATCCCTGCGATCGTCCGCTGGTCGGTGATGACGGTCTTGATGCGTCCGCTGTTGCCCTTGAGGATCTGCGCCAACTCGTCGGGTCCGAGCGAAAGGGCGTCGGGACCGAGCGATGCGATCTGCGGCACCTTCATCGGATCGTCGACGAGCCACACCGCAAGGCGCTTCTGCGTGCCTGCCTCAGTCAGATCGAAACCCGGCGCTTCACCGGCCTTTCCGAGGTGCACGCGCAGCCCGATCGGGCTCTTGCCACCCGGTCGCAACGGCGCTGCCGACAGCTGATCCGACCACCGCAACCAGCCGGCCCGCGACAGGTGGGTGATCAGGTGAAGGTCACCGGCCTGCAATCCGAGGTATTTTCCCCAGCGGTTGGCGCCCGTCACGGTCTTCCCGTGCAGGGCCGTCGTCGGCGGGTCGAAGGTCTTGAGCACCGAGAGCGATGCCACGTCGACGCGCCCGATGGTCAGCCCGACCGCGTGCCGTCGGAGATGGTCGGCGAGGGCTTCGACCTCTGGTAATTCGGGCACGTCATCCAGTGTGCCGATCGACCTGGGTAGATGTCCATGTCACGGCGTCAACCGGTTCTGACACGGTCGCCGTCGGGCAGGACGAGGGACAGCAGCCAACTGACGATCGACAGCATGATCGCCGCCCAGATCGCGGACCACCAGAAGTCGTTGACGTGCAGACCCCACCCCGTGGTCGTGTCGGTGATCCACGACGTGATCCATAGCATCAGCGCATTGATGACGACGTGGACCAGGCCCAGGGTGAGGATGTAGAGCGGGATGGCGATGATCTGGACGATCGGCTTGATGATCGCGTTGACCACACCGAAGATCAGGGCGACGACGAAGATGACGCCGACCCGCTTGACCAGGTCGCCTTCGCCGCCGACGAACTGAATGCTGCCCGGCAGGATCAAACTCACCAGCCACAGCGCCACGCCCGTGAATGCGGCGCGAACCAGGAACTGCCCCATGCGGCTGATCCTCTCACGTCGGGAAGGCTGTCGCTGCCACCGAAGAAGAGGTCAAAGACACGGCTTCGCAGTCGATCTCGTCCATCGCGTTTGGGCATCGAAGCGCGTCGAACCTCGAGTATCCGGTACCGGGGGTATTGACATCATGGCTGAGACCAAATTACCGTCGTAACACCACGTCAGCGAAGGGACGTCGACGATGACAGCCTCGGTGAAGCCAAGCGGCTCCCCCACGCGCGAGGAGTTCTCGGAGCGGTTGCTCAGGGGCTCGGTCAAGAAGTCCTACGAGCCGATCGTCGACATCGACTGGGACGCGCCGCTGGACCCCGACAAGTTCTTCCTCCCGCCGAGGACTGTTTCTCTGTACGGAACGCCGTTGTGGGACAACATGTCCCGTGAGCAACAGATCGAACTGTCCCGCCAGGAACTCGTCAACACGCTTTCGGCGGGAATCTGGTTCGAGAACATCCTCAACCAGGCGCTGCTCCGCGACCTGATGCACCAGGACCCCACCGCCAGGGCCACGCACTACGCACTGACCGAGATGGGTGACGAGACCCGTCACATGGTGATGTTTGGCAGGGCGATCGAGAAGGTCGGCGCCAAGCCGATGCGGCCCAAGCTATACCAGCGGATGATCATCAACATGCTGCCGCTGACCTTTCGCGGGTCGCTGCTGTGGGTGGCCGCGCTCATCGGCGAGGAGATCTTCGACTCGCTGCAACGCCAGATGATGGACGACCCCGAGCTGCAGCCGATCATCCAGCGGCTCATGCGCATTCACGTCACCGAGGAGGCTCGCCACATCCAGTTCGCCAGGGACGGGCTGCGCAAGGACGTCGGCGGCTTGCGGCGGCTCAACCGATTGTGGGTAGCCAATCTCAACGGTGTCGGTGGGTTGTTCTTTCAGTTCCTGTTCAGCAACCCGGCGGTCTATCGTCGCGTCGGCCTTCCCGGCAAGGCCACGCGGGACGTCGTCAGAAGAAACCCGCATCGGCACGCCACCCAGATCTCCGGCTTCGCCTCGCTCGGCGCGTTTCTCGAGGAGGTCGGGTTGATGGGACCGATCGCCCGTCGACTGTGGCGGCGCGCGCACTTCCTGCCCGCGGCGTCGGTTACCGGCGGCATCGAAGCTGCCGCCGCGACGACGGACGTCGGAGAGGTAGGCGAGGACGTCTACGACGGTCCCGCCGTACTCCGGGTGGCCGAGACCGACCATTCCGTGCGCGCCCGTCTGACCGGACATCTGGATCCGAACGACGGCCGGTACCACTGGCGCGGAACGATTTTCGGGGCGCTGCCGGACGACGTGCTCAGGCAACCGCGGGTCACCCTGGCCGTCGGTGAGCGCGCGGCAGGCGCACGCCTCACCGAACGCACCCCGTGGGGCACCCACTCGGTGACCGGAGACGGGGCTCCGCCGTTCCCGTGACGGCTAACTAGAACGCGTTCTAGTATTGCGGTCATGCGGTTCACCTATGCGGAAGCCATGACCGATCCCAAGTACTACATCCCGTTGGCCAAGGCAGCCGACGAGGCCGGGTACCACGCGATGACAATTCCCGACAGCGTCGCGTACCCCGAGGTCTCGGACTCGAAGTATCCCTACACCGAGGATGGCAACCGCGAGTTCCTCGACGGGAAGTCCTTCATCGAGTCGTTCGCGCTGATCGGCGCGTTGTCCGCGGTGACAACGCGGTTGCACTTCAACATCTTCGTGCTCAAGCTGCCCATCCGGCCGCCCGCCCTGGTGGCCAAGCAGGCGGGCTCGCTGGCCGCGATGTTCGACAACCGGCTCGGACTCGGCGTCGGAACCAGCCCGTGGCCCGAGGACTACGAGATCATGGGCGTGCCGTTCGCCAAGCGCGGCAAACGGATGGACGAGTGCATCGACGTCATCCGGGGTCTCACCTCCGGCGACTACTTCGAGTATCACGGCGAGTTCTACGACTTCCCCACCTTCAAGATGACGCCGGCGCCCACCAAGCCGATACCGATACTGATCGGCGGCCACGCCGACGCCGCGCTGCGCAGGGCCGCCCGCAACGACGGTTGGATGCACGGTGGCGGCGATCCCGAGGAACTGGACCCCCTGCTGGCCAAACTGGCGAAGTTCCGCGACGAAGAGGAACGAATCGGGCTGGCCGACGAATTCGAGATCCACGTGATCTCGATCGATGGGTTCACTCTCGACGGGGTCAGGCGCCTGGAGGACAAGGGCGTCACCGACGTCATCGTCGGCTTCCGCATCCCCTACATCATGGGCGACGACACCCAGCCGCTCGACGACAAGATCCGCAACCTGGAGTGGTTCGCGGAGAACGTGATCGCGAAGGCGAGCTAGGCGCCCGCCACCAACGCGTCGACCGCCCGGGGACTCAGCACCTCGTCGAGCACCATCACGGCGCCGCCCACGACCCCCGACCGGCTGCCGTGCGCGGCGGGTACCACCGCAAGGGAACGAGTGGCCTGCGCAGTCGCGTTGCCGTACAGCGTTTCCCGTAGTCCGGCCACGAAGATCTCGTAGGCACCCGTCATGTCTCCGGCAACCACGACGACGGCCGGGTTCAGCAGGTTCACCGCGGCGGCCAGTACCTCGCCGACGTACCTGCCGCTGTCGCGGATCATGCGACGCGCCTCGGCGTCGCCACCGTGGGCGATTTCGACGACGTCGCGCAGATTGCGCACCGATCGACCTTGCTGCTGCAGGGCATGCACCACTGCCCAGCCACCCGCGAGGGCTTCGAGGCAGCCGGTGTCGCCGCACCGGCACGGAAGTCCTTGTGCCGCAGCGATCTTGTTGTGTCCGAACTCGCCAGCCGCCTGCGCGGCGCCACGCTGCAGCACCCCACCCGCGACGATTCCCGCCCCGAGACCACTCGACGCCTTGATGACGAGAACGTCGTCATAACCGTGACTCTCTACGACGGCGATCGCGTTGGAGTCGTTGTCAACCACCACTGGAACGCCCGAAAGGCGTTGCAGTTCACCGAAGTACGGGCGCAGCGGAACGCCGTCCCAGCCACGTAGAATCGGTGAGTCCCTGCTGCATCCGCGCTCGCGGTCCACGGACCCCGGCAGACTCAGTCCGACGCCGTACACCGGGACGCCCGGGTGTTCCTGCAGCATCACGTCGAGGCGCTTGATGACGTCGGGCATCAGATCGTCGGGCCCCAGCGCGACCTCCTGATCGATGTCGGTGATGGTGAGAATCTCCCCGGCCAGGTTGCACACGGCCAGGCGGGTCCGGCTGATCCCGACGGCCACCGACAGCACTACGCCTGCATCGCAGTCGAAGGACAGCAGCGTCGGTGGGCGGCCACCCGTCGAGGGCGCCTGCTCGCGTTCGGTGACGAGCCCCAGTACCTCGAGCGCGGCGATCCGCGCGGCGACGGCCGTGCGAGACAGTCCGGTGAGCTGGCCGATCTCGGTACGCGTGATGTCTCGCCGAGCCCTGATCAGGGCGAGCACATCGCCAGCGGTACCCCTCCCGTCGCTTCGCTCACCTTTGATCGCCACCACCCGATTGAACCTCAGAAACGTAAGCTACGCCACTTATGTGTTAAAAAGTACATAAGTCGGTTTGTCGATAGGCGTAAGTGCGGCTACCGTTGAGCCCGTGACCAGATCACTGGATCGATCCGCTGTGCCCATCTCCGTCGTCTCACCGCCTCCCGCCGTGAGGTGGCTGGCGGTGCTCGCGCTCGCCGTCGGCAGCTTTGCCATTGGAACCACCGAGTTCGTGGCCATGGGGCTTCTCCCCGACATCGCCGCGAGCCTGAACATCACCGAGCCCATCGCGGGACACGTCATCTCCGCCTACGCCCTCGGCGTGGTCGTCGGCGCCCCCGTCATCGCCTCCCTCACCGCGCGGATGCCCCGCAAGACGCTGCTGCTCGGGCTCATGGCCGTCTTCACGCTTGGAAACCTGGCCAGCGTGTTGGCGCCCAGCTACGAGACCCTGATGGCCGCCCGGTTCGTCGCTGGCATTCCGCACGGCGCCTTCTTCGGCGTCGCCGCCCTCGTCGCCGCTCACCTCATGGGGCCGAAGAACCGCGCGAAGGCCGTCGCCCACGTCATGAGCGGCCTGACCATCGCAACCGTTCTCGGTGTGCCGATGGCGTCCTTCCTCGGTCAGGCGTTCGGCTGGCGCAGCGCCTTCGGGCTGGTCGTCGTCATCGGGGCAGCGACCTTGACGGCCATCTGGTACTGGCTACCCGACCTGCGTCTGATGCACGTCACGAGTCCGCTCACCGAACTCAGCGCGCTGCGCCGCCCGCAGGTCTGGCTCGCCCTGCTGATCGGCATGGTGGGCTTCGGCGGCATGTTCGCCGTCTACACCTACGTCGCCACGACGCTGACCGACGTCTCCGGACTGTCGCGCGGACTGGTCCCACTTGGGCTGATGATGTTCGGCATCGGCATGGTCGTGGGCAACCTGGTCGGCGGCAAGATGGCCGACATCTCGGTGATCAAGGGGCTGTACGCCTCGATCACCGCACTCGGCCTCGCGACCGCCGTGTTCGTCGCGGCCGCGCACAATCCTTGGACCGCGATGCTCGGACTGTTCCTCATCGGAGCATCGGGCTCGGCGATCGCACCCGCCCTGCAGACGCGGCTGATGGACGTTGCCCACGGCGCCCAGACACTGGCCGCGGCGCTCAACCATTCCGCGCTCAACATCGCCAACGCCGCCGGCGCCTGGATCGGCGGCCTGGTGATCGCCGCCGGTTACGGCTACACGGCACCCGCCGCATCCGGCGCGCTGATGGCGGTGGCGGGGCTCGCGGTGTTGACCATCTCGGTGCTGCTGGAGCGCTGGACGTCCGCGAGGAGAGCCCGTGTCGATGCGTGACCGACAGATCGGCGACAGCGAGCCCAGATGGTGCTTCAGCCTGCACTTCCTTGGCCTGCACGTGGACCTGACGTGGCGCCGCCGCGGTGCGGCTCTGGCCTGATCAGCCGCGGTGCGGCTCTGGCCTGATCAGCCGCGCCTGATCAGCCCTCGTCGTCGATGACGTGGACCGCGGCCTCCTCTGCGGAGGCCGCGGCTCCGTCGATGCCGACCTCGCTTCCGATCAATTCCGATTCGACGTCCGGGCCGAAGCCTTCGTCCGTAGCGACGAGTCGACCGGCCCGGTCGTCGCCGACCTCGTCGGACTCGTCATCGGGCCGCTCGTCGGGGTCGTCGAGCTGCATTGCCGGGTCGGGCTCCTCCTCGGCCAGTAGCTCGTCGAGGGTTTCGTTGTCCTTGGGTTCCTTCCACCTGTCCGGTGGTGAGTAGCCCTCGTCGAGCAGGTCGTCGACGCCCCGGTCGATCAGCTGATCCTCCTGGGTGAGCTGGTCGTCGTCATCGACGCTGTACTCGCCCGCGGTCTCTTCAGGAGTTTCTGGACTGCTCATGGGTCAAAGATGCCACACGACGGGTTCTCCCAAACTCGACCACACGTCGTGACCATCACACCCTGTGTCACTGTGGGTTGATGAGCTCACTGCGCTTCCCCCAGCTGCTCGCCTCCGCCACCGTGGCGTCCTCACTGCTGATCACCCCGCTCACCACCGTCTCTGCGCCCTCGGCCGCGGCCGCTGCCTGCCCCGACGTCGAAGCCGTCTTCGCCCGCGGCACGTTCGCCCCGCAGGGATTGGGCGGAACGGGTCAGGACTTCGTCGATGCGCTCCGCGCCAAGATCGGTGCCAAGTCGCTCGGCGTCCATGCCGTCGTCTATCCGGCGAGCACCGACTTCCCCACCGCCGTCGACGGCATCCGGGACGCCAGCGATCACATCGAGGCCACGGCCGCCAGCTGCCCCAACACCAAGCTGGTGCTTGCCGGCTACTCGCAGGGGGCGGCCGTGATGGGCTTCGTGACCGCGAACGCCGTGCCGGGTGGCGTTGATCCGGCCGACGTGCCCGCACCGATGCCCGCAGCCATCGCCGACCACGTCGCGGCAGTTGCTCTCCTCGGCAAACCGGACCAACAGTTCATGGAGATGATCGGTCAACCGCCGGTCGCCGTCGGCCCGCTGTACGCGGCCAAGGCCCTCGAGCTGTGCGCGCCCGGCGACCCCATCTGCTCCGACGGTGACGACGGCTCGGCGCACACGACATATACGGCGAACGGCATGGTCGACCAGGCTGCGGCCTTCGCTGCGAGCAAGGTCTGATCGGCCGGCGTCACCAGCACATGGGATGAGTCTCGCTGAACGTCGAGTCATCTTGATCGGGAACGGTTTCCGCCGTTTCCGAGCACTCATTCACCAGCCGCAACGTCGGCTGCTGTTCGTCCTCGTCGGGCCGTTCGGTCTTGGTCATCGTGCTTCCCCCGGTTAGTTCCACTCCCTCTCTGCAACGTAGGTCTCCTGGGCGTCGTCGGGCTAAGTAGTCCGCTACGCAACATCGCCGCACGGGAGGTCAGTAGGGCTGCCCTTCCCGCATCACAATGGACTGATGGACAAGGCGGCCAGTCTGCGAGCGTTCCTGACCTCTCGTCGGGGAGCGATCGATCCAGCTGCGGTCGGTCTGCCGCGCTCGACGGTGGCCCGCCGCAAGTCCGGGCTGAGCCGGGAGGAGGTCGCGGTACTCGCCGGGGTGAGCGTGCACTATTACGCGCGCTTGGAGCAGGGCCGGGTGGGCAACGTCTCCAATCAGGTGTTGACCGCGGTGGAGGACGCGCTGCGACTCGACGATCTGGAGCGTGCGCACCTTCGAACGTTGATCGCCGGGGGCGACGCGCCGCGGCCGACACCCGTGAAGGCGAAGGCCCGACCGGCGCTGCGGCTGCTGCTCGACGCGATGCACGGCGTCCCTGCGATCCTGCAGGGTCCGCGGCTCGAAGTGCTCGCAACCAACCGGGCTGCCCGGATCTTGGTGGCCGACTTCGACGCCATGCCACCCGCCGAGCGCAACGTCGCGCGGTGGATATTCTGCGATCCGGCCGCCCGGGTGGTGTATCCGGACTGGGATCAGGTCGCCGCGCCGGTGGTTGCAACGCTGCGAGCCAACCTCGACCCACGCGACCCCGACGAGGAACTCGAACAGCTGGTCGGCGAACTGTCGCGCGCATCAACGGATTTCGCTCGCTTCTGGGCCGACTACCAGCTCTACGAGCACGGCCACGGCAAGAAGCGGTTCTTCCACGACGCCGTCGGCGTGATGACGTTGAACTACGAAACCCTCAACGTCCCAGGCCGAGACGGCGTGTTCGTCTCGACCTACACCGCCGACGCAGGCTCACCGTCGGAGCACAGGCTGCGCACCCTGCTGGGCTGACCGACGGTCACGGCTGGTCGGTGGGCCGGATGACGATCTCGTTGACCGCGACTCGGCGGGGCCTGGTCACCACGTATCCGACCGCCTCGGCGATGTCCTCGGCGTGCAGCGCCTCGACCTCACCGAACATCTCGGTGAAACCCTGTGCCTGGCCGTCCTTTTGGTCGAACAGCTCGCTCTCGGTACGTCCCGGCTCGATCACCGAGAAGCGCAGATTGCGGGTGGTGAACTCCTGGCGCCACGCCTCCGTCGCCGCAGTCACCGCGAACTTGGTGGCGTTGTACATGGCCACCTGTGGCGCCGCGACGCGACCCGCCACCGACGAGATGTTGACGACGTCGGCCACCGATCGTGGACTGTCGGCTGCGGCCTTGAGCAGATGCGGCAGAGCGGCTTTCGTGACGTACATCAGCCCGCGTAGGTTCACGTCGACCATGCGGTCCCACTCCTGAAGCGGCGAATCCTCCGACGGGCCGTTGAGCATCACCCCGGCGGCGTTCACCAGGGTGTCCAACCGCCCGAGCTCCCCAACGGCCCTGGCGACCGCAGCTTGGGCAGCAGATGGATCGGTGAGGTCGGCGGCTATCGGGACTGCCACTCCGCCTGATCGCGCGATGTCGACGGCCAACTGTTCGAGCCGATCCGCGCGGCGGGCGATCAGTGCCACGGCCGCCCCCTCGTCCGCCAGCCGGCCGGCGGTCACCCGACCGATGCCGCTGGACGCTCCACTCACTAGCGCGACGGTCCCGTCCAGTTCCTTCTTCGTCATCTTTCGCTCCCTTGATCTCGATCGGTTTCCCTACGCATCAGCACAACGCACCTCCGCGCCTGACCTTCCGGCCTAGCAAGCACGCCATTGCCGCGTACTGACAGGGCGCGATAGGCGGGAACGGGCAGACCGGCCCGACCGACGGCACTAAGTCACCAACTGTTGACATGTCGGCGACGAACGCATAACTTTCAAGTCACCAACCGTTGACATGATCTAGCTCACACTCGACGGCGGTGACTCGGCCCGGCAAAGGAGCACTCGTGGAATTCTCGGCTCGCTCATATCTCACCGCTGGAATGTCGCTGACCGCGGCGACCGCGATCGCGCTCACGCCGCTCGCGATCCCCTCGAACGACCTTCGCGTGGACCTTCCGCGTGTCACGGTGGCCGACGTCCGGCTGGCCGTCGCGCCCACCGACATCGAGGCGCTCGTCGCCAACCTTCAAGCGGCCCTCGGCGCGGGCTCCACGGCTGTGGCAGGCGCATCCGGCATCCCGGGCCAGGCCCTGATCGGGACCGTGGACAACATCGTCAGGCTGATCAACCTCGGCTTCGGGGGTCTGATCGACGCAACGGGCGACCCCAACGTCGCCGCGTCGTTGACCATTCTGAAGACGCTGTCCTCCGATGCCTTCGCAAAGCTCGCCGAGAACCTCCGTCGGGTCAACCCCATCATCACCTCGACGACCGCAGAGGTTGGCCAGCTGTTGACGACGGCGCTGACCGGTTCGCTGCAGAACGTTCTGATCGCGGCGGTCAACGTCGCCAACGATCCGCTGTCCTTCGCGAGCTACGCCGGGCTGTTCTCCGCAGGCGTCGCCAGCGGCCAACTGATCGCAGGCAACGGCATCCGCGCGGTACAGAGTGTTGGAGACGGCGTGCTCGACTTCGCGGTGATAGCCAACCAGGAGTTCACCTTTCAGATCAACAATGCCGCCACCCGGCTCGGCGACCTCCTCGCCCAGATTGGTGCCGCCACCGGCAACCCGATCGTCGAGGCCATCATCGGCACGGTCCGCGCCCTGGCGATCGCTCCTGCACTGGCCTTCGTCAACGCCGGCTCCGCGGTGTTCGAGACGGTCGTGACGACGGCCAAGGCTGGGTTGGACGGAATCCTCGGCGGGGCGGCCAACGTCATCAACCCGATCACGCCTGCACCCTCGTCCATCGAAACCGCGTCCATCGAAACCGCGAGTCCGAGGGCCGTGACGAGCATCCCGGAGCCGACGCTGCTAACCAGTTTCGGCGTCCCACCGGTCGACGAACTGAGTACCGAGCCAGTACCCGAGGTAATCACCGAGCCGGTGCCAGAGGTCGAGCCGACGGCCGTCGAGCCACCCATCGAGACACCCAGCGCTCCAACGGATGTCGCGGCGATGCAAAGCCGGCCCGAGAGCAGCGCCGCCACCGTCTCCGCCACCGTCTCCGAACCCGTCACCGAGCAGGCACCGTCCGTCGACGACTCCACCACGACCACGACGGACGACTCGCGCGAGAAGGCAACAACCAAGGCTGCAGCGACCCCGGGCAGGCAAGACGGCACCGATGGTGGGGCGGACACCGATGACGGCACGTCAAGCCCCTCCGACACCGACGACGACTGATCCGTCCCGCGGGTTTCGACGATTTGCATCGATCAACGGCGACAATGGCAGGGTGTTCACCGACGCCGAGTTCCGCTTTCTCGACTCACGTCGCCAGGGCCGCCTGGTGACCATCGGCCAGGACGACGCTGCGCAGGTCCATGCTGTCGCCTTCACCGTCGACCGTGCGGCCGGATCGGTCGAAATCGGCGGAGCCAGGCTGCGCGAGACGGAGGCCTACCGCAACGCCCGCCGTGACCCCAGGGTGTCACTCGTCGTCGAAGACCCGTCGTCCCCGTTGCGGGGATTCCCCGAACTGCAAGGCCGCGGCGTTGAGATCCACGGCCTTGCAGAGCTTTCCGAGCGTTCCGGCGGTGACGTCATCCGAATCCGGGCCGTGCGCCTTGAGCAGTGGAACATGGATGACGAGGGGCATCACAGTCGCTTCGTGTCCTGACCCGGCGACGCCGCCCCAGCCATCGGGTCGCGATCCCGAGCCCGGGTGAGAGCGCGGCGATAGAGCTGCGTGGTCGCGTCCCGGACACGACGGCGCTGCTCCACGCGCGCCGCACGTCGACGTCCGTCGGCAGCCGACGCCCCGCGCGACAGCCGAACGGCCTCGGAGACGGCGGCGTGAAAACCGTCCGCGTCGAAACGCCCAGCACCGTAACCAAATACGGGATCGAGATGTTGCCGGTGGAAGTAGCCACAGTCGGGTACCGCGGCCTGCACGCCCGCATCGTGGCACGCCTCGATCCACCCGGAGTGGGTCCCGTGCCGGTACGGAAGGACAAGCACGTCCACCTCGGAGAGGTAGTCGACCATCTCCCGATCGGTGAAACGACCGTGCATGCGCACGTCGACGCCTGCGCGCCGAAGTCGATCGAGGCGTTGCGCGGAAACTTCTCCGGCTCGCGGCGAGCGCAGCACTTCGTCGTCCAGGTCCAGTCGCACGATCGTGCCCGCATCTCGGCAGTCGATCAGCGCCTCGACCAACGGCCACGGGTCGACGTTCGCGCGCAGGTTCTTGGCGTGGATCCCGATGACGGTGTGGTTCCGCGTTGCTCGCGGGGCGCCGATGGCATCGAGCGGCAACACGTGGGGGTGCGGCAGCACGAGGGCCTGCCGACCCCAGCGCCTGGCGATCTCGTCGGCCGCGCCGTCGGTCAGCGTGACGACCTTCGTGGCGGCGGGCAGCAGGACACCGAGGCGCTCCTCGTGCGCGGATTGATCCGTGAAGTGCGGATTCTCGAGATCATGCACCGTGACGACGAGGGGAACGTCGTGTTCGGTGAGCAGGTCGACGACGTCGACGAGTTGGTCCGGCGGAATCGCATCGAATCCGAAGTGGACGTGCACGACGTCGATCTCGTCGAGCTGGTGGCGCAGATAGGCGGGATCGAGCAGCCGCGGTGGCCACCACTGGCCCGGCTCGGTGGCCCCCGGCGGGGTCGGGTCGGGCAGCAACGTCACCCTTGCGGTGTCGACGACGGAGACGACATACGGATGTGCGGCGGGGATCGAAGCGACGGTCAACACGGTCTGCCAATCGGACGAAGGCGGGCACAATCAATCGCCCTGGTCTAGACGGGTTGCGCTCTGCAAGGTTTACCAGGCCCCCCCGCCGTGAACATGTCGGGCGTGACTGATTCCGGCCGTACCCGACACTACGGGCAGTTCTACGGCTGGCCCACCGGCGACGATACCCGGCCATTGTGGCTGGTCATCGGCAATTGCCAGGCCGAGGCCCTGCGCCAGGCACTCGACTCGGTGCCCGATCGCCCGTTTCGGACCGTGCGGGTGCCGCCCGTCCACGAGCTCGCCGCCTGCGACCTCCCCCACCTCGACGAGCTCCTGCGCCAGACGGCGGCACTGCTCAGTCAACCCATCAGGCCCGACTACCGCGACCTCCCGCTCGGCACCGGCCAGCTGGCCGCCGCCGTGCCCGCCGGGGCGGCAGTGCTGCGGTGGCCGGTCATCCGATACGCCGGTCTCTACCCGTTCCAGGTGATCGTCCGTCGCCCCGCCGACAGGTCCGTCGTTCCGCCGCCGGTGCCCTATCACGACCTGCGCACCGTCGCGGCGGCGCTCGCAAACCGCCCGCCATCTGAGCCCTGGGACGTCGACGTGGAGCCAAACCGATTTCGCGCGGTGGCCGAGGCGAGTGCGTCCTCGTTGGCCGAACGAGAGCGGCGCGACACCGACGTCGGCGTATCCGACGTCCTCGCCGCGGCGGGAAGCGATGCCGCACATGCGATCAACCATCCCGGCAACACCGTGCTGGCGACGCTCGCGCAGCGGATTCTCGCTGCGATGGACGTGCCGGGGAGCGTTTGCCTCGGCGAAGATCCCGTCCTCGGATCGGTGTACGTTCCCCTGGAACAGCGCGTGCTCGACGCGCTTGGCGTCGCCGGGCAGGCCCGTACACAGTGGTGGTTTCACGGCGAGGTACTCGACCCCGACGAGGTCCATCAGGTCCAGATGCGTTGGTACCGCGACAATCTCGACTTCCTACAGCTTGCCGTCGACCGGCACCGGCCCACCATGGATCTGCTGGGACTCGCGTGAGGGAACCGGTCGTACACCTCATCGTTGGCCCTGAACGCCACGGCGTCGTGCGCTTCGGCGTCGAATTGCAGGCCGCCCTGGAAGCGGGCGGGGTCAACATCGAACGGGTTCGGGCCCCCGACCATCGTGCTGCGCGGGCCCGCGCCGTCAGGTCGGGCCAGGGCGTGCATCTACAGTTCACCGATCGACTCTTCGGCTCCGACGCCCGTCAGGCAGTGGTAGCCGTCGGCGAGCTGGCCGCGGAGGTCCGCCGTGGTGGCGGACGGGTCACCGCGACCCTGCACGACCTTCCCCAGCCCTCCGATGGTGCCAACTACGGCATCCGAGCTCGCGCCTACGCGTCGCTGGTGTCTGTCCTCGACGGTGTCGCCGTCAGCAGCGAACACGAACGAACGATTCTGTACGACATGGGCGTTCAGCAGCGAGCTGCCGTCATCCCCCTGCCCATTGCTCCGCCCGTCTGCGGTCCCCCCGCGTCGCGCCTGCCGCCGTCGGTGGCCGTGTTCGGGTTCGTCTATCCGGGCAAGGGCCATGTCGAGGTGCTCGATGCGATGGCGGATCTTCCGAGCAACGTACGCATGATGGCCGTCGGCGAACCGTCGGCCGGGCACGGTCATCTCGTCGACGAGCTCGAGGTGATCGCGCGCGCCCAGGGGCGACCGTTCACGCTGACGGGGCACGTCTCGGAGAGCGCTCTGGTGCCGCTGCTGCAGTCGGTGACCGTCCCGGTCGTGCACCATCGACACGTCTCGGCATCCGGGTCGTTGAATTCGTGGATCACGGCAGGTCGGCGACCGTTGGTTCCGGCGACCCGCTACATCGGTGAGCTCGCCGAGCGCAACCCCGGTGCACTGTGGCTGCACGACGATGATCGGCCGAGCCTGTCTGCGGCGATCCGCGCCGCGCTCGACGAACCATCCGCGACGTGGCTGCCGCCGGGCCTGGTGTGCTCGCCGACCCCGGCAGCCGCCGCGGCCGACTACGGCCACCTCTTGCGCAGTGTGCACCGATGAGCTCCACCGCGATGACGTTGACCGACGGTCGCTTCGTCGTCCCAGCCAACCGATGGGATTTGGTGGCGGGCAACCCCCTTCGCCCCGCCAGCGTCGCGGTGATCATCCCCCACTACGAACAACCGCGCCAGCTGGCCATGGTGGTGCGCGCGCTCGAGCTCCAAGATCATCCGGCCGAACTGGTGGAGGTGGTGGTCGCCGACGACGGGTCAAGGGTCGCCCCGGTCGTCGCGGGCTCATCCTTGGACGTGACGGTGTTGCGACAGGAGGATCTGGGATTTCGGGCTGCCGCCGCACGCAATCTCGGTGCCGCCGCCACCTCCGCGGAGCTGCTCTGCTTCTTGGACGCCGACACCATTCCCGAGCCCAGTTACGTTCGCAACCTCGTTCGGCTCGCGTCGATCCTGCCCGACGCGGTTTCGGTGGGTAGGCGGCGGCACGCCGATCTCACGGACTGGACACCGGACATGCTCGAGAGCTGGTGGTGTGGTGTCGCACGTCCCCCGGTGCTTACCGAACCCGAATGGCTGACGCATGCCTACGCCGTCAGCGCAGACCTGCTGAACGCCGACGAGCGGTCCTACCGTCACGTGATCAGTGCCGTCATGTGTTGCAGCCGCACGCTGTTCGACGACATCGGCGGGTTCGACGAGACGTTCCGCGAGTACGGCGGCGAGGACTGGGAATTCGCGCACCGTGCGGTGGTCAACGGGGCCGTCCTGCACCATGCGCGTGATGCCGTCGCATGGCATGACGGACCCGATTGGAGTGACCGCCAGGTCACCGACCGTACGACGGTCAAGAATCGCGAGGCGCTGACGCTGGCGCGGTTGATCCCCGATCCACTGGCTCGG
>NZ_JBEVLO010000007.1:0-7559 GCF_040509115.1 Mycobacterium sp.
TGCGCACGCGGTTGGTGGCCGACCCCGCCCGTACCGCGATCGACGCCGTCGGGCAGCTGGACGAGACAATCGGCCACTTGCAGGCGCAGAAGGATCCGACGCTGGTCACGCTTGTCGCGGCAGCATCGCACTACGTCGACCGGGTACGGGTGCTGCGGCCCGATCTGCTGCTGATCAGCCGTAACGCGCGCCAGGGAGGTGCCTTGAGCTTGGCGATCTCGGCGTTGATGCCCGTGTGCATCGACGATGTTCGCACCGGGCGCTGGGAGGATGCCGACCGGCTCATCGCCGAATGCCTCGACTTGTGTCGGGAGACGGGTTTTCTCATGCAATCGTGGCCGGTGCGCCTCGCCGCCGCCTGGCTGGCTGGCGCCCGCGGTGACGATGGCGCGGCACGGCGGATCGGCACGGAGGTGTTGCGGTGGGCGTCGGCGTCGGGCGCCGGTGGTGCCGTCCGCTTCGCCCATCAGGTTCTGGCTTCTTCCGCACTGGCGCAGGGCAATTGGGAGGACGCCTACATCCACGCCTCAACGGTGAGCGCCCCGGGAGTGCTGGAGCCCAACGTCGGGCATGCGCTGTGGGCTGCATTCGACTTGGTCGAGGCCGCCGTGCGCGCCGGACACGCCGCGGAAGCCGCAGCGCACTCCGCCGCCCTGCGCGATGCCCGACTCGACCTCCTCTCACCGCGACTCGCGCTGATCGTCGCCGGCTCCTCGGCGATGGTGGCTTCTGACGCCGACTTCGCCGACCTCTTCGACCGGGCATTGGCCTCGCCGGGCGCATCGGACTGGCCATTGGAGCAGGCTCGGCTGAACCTCGTCTGCGGCGAGCGGTTACGTCGTTGCCGACGAATCAGCAAGGCGCGGGCTCATCTTCGCCGGGCCGTCGACGGATTCGCCGCCCTCGGCGCCCCAACGTGGAGAGCACGCGCGCAGGCAGAACTCGACGCTACGGGTCAACGCGACCGCGGCGGTGACGCCCGTTCCCCCATGGGGGCGTTGACTCCGCAGGAAATGCAGGTTGCTCGGCTTGCGGCGACCGGGTTGACCAACAAGGCGATCGCCGAGCGCCTGTCGCTGTCGCATCGCACCGTGGGTGCTCACCTCGAACAAGTACTGCCGAAGTTGGGCATCAACTCTCGCGCCCGGCTACACGAGGTCATCAGCGGGTTGTCCGACGCCGCCCGCGACGGCGTGTCATGACCGCACCAGCGGCGATGCTCGTCGGCCGCAGCGCCGACCTCAACGTGATCGACGACCTACTCGACAGTCGCGCACGTCGGGATGCTCTGCTGGTGACCGGCGATCCGGGGGTTGGCAAATCCGCGCTATTGGAGGCGTCGGCGAAGCGGGCCCGCAATCGCGGATATCAGGTGCTGAGGGCTGCGGGCAATCGGTTCACCGCCGAGGCCGAGTATTCCTGTCTCAGTGATCTTTTGGGTCCAAAAGTAAACACTGCCCTCGCAGTCGACGAACCCCTTCGCGACGCGCTAGGGGTGGTTCTGGGTGTGCGCCGCGGCGGTGCTCCGACGCCGTTGCTGGCGGCCAACGCAGCACTGGCCGGGTTCGCAGCCCTGGCTGCGCAGCAACCGGTCGCCGTCGTGGTCGACGACCTGCACTGGCTGGATGAAGCCAGCGCGCGGACGCTGTCGTTCGTGGCGCGTCGCGCCGGCAACGGCGTGAAATTTCTCGGCGCCACCAACACGGGGTCCCCATTTTGGAGCGGAACCCGCTTGCCGTGGCACCACCTGCGCCCGCTCTCCGAGACCGCGTGCGCCGAACTGATGGATGCACTTTTTCCGGCATTGACCGCCCGAACGCAACGGCGACTTCTCGCCGAGGCCCGAGGCAATCCGTTGGCGCTACTCGAACTTGCCCGCGCCGTCGGCGAGGAGCCCTTGGCAGGGGCGGGCACGGCGGTGGCATGGCCGGTCCTCGACGAACCTCTGCGATCGATGTACGTCGACAGAATCCGAGCGCTTCCGCCGGCCACTCGGCAAACGTTGTTGCTCGCCGCGCTCAACAGCGGCGGGGAACTATCAGTCCTGAGCATCGCTGCCCAGGGTGCGGTCCTGTCGAGTCTCGCGCCCGCAGAGCGCGATGGCCTGGTGTCGATCCGCCCGGACGGCCACACCGTAGCCTTCAGCCATCCCATGATTCGCTCCACGGTCGTCGAACTCGCCCACGACCTCGAGCGGCGCAAAGCGCATCACGCGCTAGCGATCGCGGTGCGCGGGCAGCCGGAGCGGGAGGCTACCCATCTCGCCGACGCCTGCATCGGTCCCGACGCCCACGTCGCTGACCTCTTGGAGGATGCGGCGCGCAGCAGCATGACCGCCGGGGATCCGCTGCGCGCCCTGGACCTGATGGTCCGGTCCAGCCGGCTCAGTGTCGGCTCCGCCGACCGGAGCCGACGAATGATTCAAGCGGCGACCCTGCGCGCCGAGGTCACCGGCGACCTGGGTGCCGCGTCGGAGACACTCGCCGCGGCCTTGATCGACGAGCCCGGTCTGACTGAGTCGCTGGCCGCGACCCTGGCCGCGGTGCACGTTCTCACCAACGCCGAGTGTCGCATCGACGTCGCCTACGATCTGCTCGTCACTGCGTTGAACAAGCACTCCGGTGACGAGAAACCCTGCGATGCAACGCTGCTCGACGCATTGCACACGCTGATCATCATCTGCTGGATGCGCGGCGGCGGCCCACAGACTTGGCGCCCGGTGGAGTCGGTGATCGAGCGTCTGGGACCCGACGCATCGACACTGCTGACGTCGTGCCTGGCGACGTTGGGCGATCCGGCACGCGGGGACGACGAGCTGATCCGCTGTGTTGACGCGCTGGTGGACGACTTGTCCAATGAGTCCGACCCGGTCGTCGTGATCCGCGTCCATCTCGCGTGCGTGTACCTCGACCGGGTCGGGCACTGCCGTGAAGCGCTCAAGCGGGTGATCCGAGACGGTCGAGATGGCGGCGCGGTAGCGCTGGCGATCAGCGCCCTGGTCGGAAGTGCCGTCGACGACTGGCAGGCCGGGCGATGGGCCGAGGCGCACGCCGCGGTCACCGAAGGGGTACTCCTCGCCACCCAGCATGGCTATCGCCGGTATTCCTTCGTGTTGGGTGACTACATCGGGGCACTGGTGGCCGCAGCGCGTGGGGATGGTGACCGCAGTGCCGCTGCGGCGGCCAGTCTGGCCACCTTGGCAGCCCAGACCGGTACCGAGATCGCCGGAGCCTTCGCCCATCACCTGCTCGCACTGAGCGCTTCGGCTCGTGGCGACTTCGATTCGGCGTTTCTGCACTCTAATGCGATCAGTGCGGCGGGCCAGCTGGCCCCGTACGCGCCGCACGCCCTGTGGGTGCTGTTCGACTTGGTCGAAGCAGCGATGAAGACCAACCGCGTGGAGCAAGGTCGTGCTCACGTGGACGCCATGCGCCGGGCGAACATCGCCCGGCTGTCATCCCGCCTCGCGTTGATCTATACCGCCTGTGCCGCAATGACCGGGCCCAGCGACGAAGCCCGCGCCATGTTCGACAAAGCCTTGGCGATTCCGGGCGCATCCCGATGGCAATTCGACTATGCCCGAGTGCAACTGGCCTATGCCGAACATCTGCGCTCCAGGCAATCGCTGACCGAGGCGTCGCGACACTTCGACGTGGCACTGCGCACCTTCGAGGGCCTGGCAGCAGAGCCGTGGGCGGCGCGCGCCGCGAAAGGTCTGCGGGCGACGCACGCGTCCACCCAAGGATGGCGCGGGGGTGCCGCCAGGCAGTTGAGCGCCCGAGACCGACAGATCGCCATGCTGGCAGCTGCGGGCCTGACCAACCGCGAAATCGGTGAACGTCTTCACATGTCACACCGAACCGTCGGGGGACACCTGTACCGCATCTTTCCCATGTTGGGCGTCACGTCGCGCGCTGCGCTGCACGCGGCGCTCGTCGAACTCACTGACGAGCATTCAGCGCCTTGAGGTGCACAGCGGCGGGCCCCGACATCACGAACCGCACAATCGGTCCAGCCACGCGACCAAACCCGCGTCCTTTGATCCGCGCCACCCCAGATGGCCATCGGGCCGCACCAGCATGTCTTTGCCGTCACCGCGCAGCCACGTCACGTCACCGAGCCGCTCACGGGCGATGTCGGCCATCGTCTTGGACCCGACCAGCGCCCACCCCGGCCCCAGTGTGTCGTGCAGACGGACGGAGCTTCCATCGGCACGGGTGCACAGTCGATTGGGAACTCGGTCCCCGCCGGTGAGGCCGGGCCACCGAATCCAGCCGGCCGATCCCAAGCTTTCCCGCGCATAGCTGACGTCGAGTTGTGACAAGCTGCGCGTGCGACGGCGCTGAGCCCACCCCCACCGCGCCAGCGGCACCGCCAACTCGCGCAACGTGCGAGACACCACCCCGTCGTCGAACACGAGCCGCGTTGCACGAGTGGTCGTGTCGAGCACATCGCGAGCAACGGGGCGGCGTTCGTCCTGATAGGAGTTCAACAACCTCTCTTCGGCGCGGCCCTGGACCACCAATGCCAATTTCCAGGCAAGGTTCTCCGCATCGCCCATCCCGGTGTTCATGCCCTGCCCGCCGACGGGACTGTGGATGTGGGCCGCATCGCCGGCCAGCAGGACGCGGCCGTGGCGATACCGGTCGGCCAGGCGGCGTTGGATGTGAAACGACGACGCCCATTGCGTGGCCCGAATGGACACACCGGCCTCGACGGTCAGGCGTTCGCCGAGCCGCGCGACGATGTCGTCGTCGGTGAGTTCGGCGTTGCCCACATCGCCGTCCGGGGCCATCAGTCGCCACAGATCGGCACCAGGAAGCGGTATCGCAGCGAGGAACTGGCCGTCGCGAAACCATGCGTAGATAGTGTTGCGTGCCCGGGTCACGTCGGCATGCACGTCGGCGAGCAGAAAGCGCTCCGGCAGCGGTGCGCCGCGAAACCCAATACCGGCCGCCTTTCGGATCGTGCTGTGCGCACCATCGGCGCCCACGACCCATTGGGTGCGGTGTTCGGTGCCGTCGGCGAACTGCAGGCATACCTGGTCGGTATCGGCTCGCACGTCGACCACCCGCCGATTCCACTGGATCGTGCCACCCAGCCACGTGAGGCGGCTGCGCAACGCCGCCTCGACGTCGACCTGCGAAATGAGTTGCCCAGGTGGCGCATCCGCGGAGACGGAGGAAGCGACCCGGCTGTGAAACAGGGTGCGCCCCCCGGCGGACACCATGATGTTCCATCCGTTCATGCCGCGGTCGGGCAGGTTCGCCAGCGCACCGACCCGGTTGAGCACTTCCGCTCCGCGAGGCTGCAACCCGAGGGCGCGGGAGGTCATGGCCGGCCCGTGCGCGGCATCGAGCACTGCCACGTCCACCCCGGCAGCCAACAATGCAGCCGCAGTGGTGAGCCCGGTGGGTCCGGCACCGACCACGGTCACCTGTGTGGGCATGACGTCCTCTCCGCGCACTGGCTGGCTCGAACGTGCCCTGGGGCAGGTGGACTGGCCCGCTCGTAGCAGGTCCGCACTTTCAAGAGACAAGCGTCGATGATCACCGTCTCTGCTCGTTGCAGAAGGCACATCCGTCAAACGACTCGAAGTCGCGAGATCGAAGACGCCTCGGGGACCCCGTGCTCAGCTACCAAGCACTGGTGGTCCGCCCGCTCGCGGCGGGACCACACGTGAGTCATTCGACGGATGCCCCCAGCAACTACGCGGACCACGATGAGTGCGGCCCCCGCGGTGCAGATGATGCACCCGCCCGCTACCCGCGAGGAGACGCACATGATGTCGCCAATATTGCGCTCTCGGTGCGAATTCCACGGCAGCAACGAGTGTCTCCCGGGCCGTCCTCGGCGAGTCCGTTGCCACCGGTTGAAATGAGCCGTGGCCCGTGTCGCCGAGGTATCGGCATGAAATTCATCTTCGGTGACGACGCGTTCAGCCGCGAGACGCTGCGCGCGATGGGGTACGCGTGCTACGGCGGCGCCGACATCGGTGAAGTCCTGATGATTACGCGCAAGATCCCCGAGGGTGACGAGTTGGCATGGCACCGCGAATGGAAGGCGGGCGCCGAGCGCCAGGAACAACTCGCACAACGGTCACTGGATGCCTGCAATCCGGCTAGCGCGCGGCATTCGCTGCTACGGGCGTCGAATTACTACCGATGCGCCGAGTACTTCCGACGCGACGATCCGTCCAACGACTCGGAGGTCGTGTCCTTGTCGCGTCGCAGCCGCTGTGCGTTCCTTGCCGCAATGGCGCTGTCCGGCAATGGATTCGAACAGATCAAGATCCCCTACGAGGGCACCACCTTGCCCGGTTACGTGCACACGGTCGACCGCTCGGGCCGCCCGCGTCCCACCCTCATCGTCACTGCCAGCCTCGACTCCACGCTGGAGGAGTCCTACTTCGCCATCGCTGCCGCAGCGCTGGAACGCGGCTACAACGTGCTCGCCTATGACGGTCCCGGCCAAGGCGCCACGCTGCGCGAGAACCACCTGATGTTCCGGCCAGACTGGGAAGCCGTCGTCGCACCCGTCATCGACTACGCGATCGGCCGACCCGAGCTGTCCTCACACCAGCTGATCGGATTCGGATACAGCTTGGGCGCCTACCTGGCGGCGCGAGCCGCGGCATTCGATCCCCGCCTGGCCGCATTGATCCTCAACGACGGCATCTGTGACTTCCGCGCTGCGGTGGAACGTGTCCTGCCGCCCTTCCTCCTTGACTGGATTCGGCGACGACACGACGAGTCAGCTAATCCCGTGCTGGCGCTTCACATGTCGACCGACATCAGATTCAACTGGGCCATGCGTCACGGCATGTGGTCGATGGGCGCCAGCACGCCCGCCGACCTCACGCGCGCCTTCCTGGACTACTCGCTGACTGAGGTCGCCGAACGCATCCGCATACCGACCCTCGTTCTCGACGCGGAAAACGATCAGTTCCTGCACGGACAGGCCCTCAGCACGGTCCGCGCGATCGGCGACACCTGGGCCACCTTGGCCACTCTGACCATCGACGAGGGCGCCGGCGAGCACTGCCACGTGGGCGCGATGCCCCGGGCCCACCAAGTCATCTTCGACTGGCTCGGCGGCGTCGCGGCGCCGGCGGCGACATCACCGTCCACCTCGGTGCAGTCGGCAACGGCCGCTACGCCGACCAGCGCTCTACCGGAGACGACATGATTCGGATGCCACATCAGGCGCACCCCGGCCGAACTGGACGTGCGCACCCGCGTCTGCGCGGAAACCGGTGCAGCGTCCCGACTGATGATCGTGCCAGCGCGGGCAGGCCCGCCTGCATCCCGCGGCGCGATGCGACCTAACCGCAAGCCGATCTACCCTTCGACCAAAACCGAGGCAAAAATGATGATCGACCACGTCTTCTTGACGGTGACCGACATGTACCGCTCGCACGCCTTCTACCTCGCGGCGCTGCGGCCCCTGGGCCTACACCACACCTACGACTTCGACGGCGCCGACGGCCCCGCCGGCCACCCCGACCTGCGTGGCTTCGGCGACGGCAACAAGTACAGCCTGTGGCTGAGAAGCGGTGT
>NZ_JBEVLO010000008.1:0-20474 GCF_040509115.1 Mycobacterium sp.
AGTTCGGGCCAGCAGTCCGCACGCGGATCCATCGAAATTCACCTTCACGAGGCGCGTCGCGGTGATTTGGCCGAGGCCCCGCTAGCGGACTGCTCGCCGAAAGGACCTTCATCGGCCTATCGTGAGGACATCCCGCCCAGATTGGGGCAGCCGTGCACGAGATGTCGCTGACGCAAAGTGTCGTCGACGCCGTATGCGAACACGCCGCGGGCAGGCGCGTGCGCAGCGTCAAGCTGGAGGTCGGCGCGCTGTGCGCAGTGGTGCCGGACGCGATGGCGTTCTGCTTCGAGCTGGCCACCGAAGGCACCGTGGCAGACGGCGCTCAGCTGGAGTTCGACCTTCGACCCGGCGTGGCCCGCTGCCGCACCTGTGCCGCCGAGTTCGTGCTGAATGACTCGATTTTGTTGTGCCCCTGCGGGAGCGCCGACGTCGACGTGGTGGCAGGTCGGGATTTGAGAATTCTCTCGATGGAAGTGAGCTGACATGTGCGCAACCTGCGGCTGCGGTGACGACGGCGCGGTGATCACGATGGCCGGCGGCCACGCCCCGCCCGAGCGCGACCACCCCCACGAGCACCCCCACGACCACCCGCACCCGCACGATCACCCGCACCCGCACGAGCACCCACATGCCGAGCGGCCGCGGACCGAGACGATCACCCTGGAGCAGAGGGTGCTCGCCAAGAACGACGCCCTCGCTCGACGGAATCGGCAATGGTTCACCGAGCGCGGAATCCTGGCACTGAACGTCACCAGCTCACCGGGCGCCGGAAAGACCACGTTGCTCGAGCACACGATCCGGCGCATCGGCACCCAGCACCGGGTGTCGGTGATCGAGGGCGATCAGGAGACCCTCCTCGACGCCGACCGAATCTCCGCCGCCGGAGCGCGGGCCGTCCAGGTCAATACGGGTGCCGGATGCCATCTGGACGCCGACATGATCGAGCGCGCACTCCGCACCTTGGCGCCGGAACGCGAGTCTTTGCTGTTCATCGAGAACGTCGGCAATCTGGTCTGCCCGGCGCTGTTCGACCTCGGCGAGGACAGCAAGGTGGTGGTCATCTCGGTAACCGAGGGCACGGACAAACCGCTGAAGTATCCGCACATGTTCGCGGCGGCGGAACTGGTGGTGATCAACAAGGTCGACCTGCTGCCATACGTCGACTTCGACCTCGAACTGTGTGCGCGCCATGTCCGTTCGGTCAACCCGCGAGCGCAAACGGTAGCCGTCTCTGCTACCAAGGGCGACGGCATGGAGGCGTGGTTTCAGTGGATTGACCAGCGCGCCGAGCATGTGCGGTGACGATTGCCCAGATGTGATTGACAACACACTTTCGCGGGAGTAGACCGAGAACCAGCGACGCGCAAGTGGGCCGAGGGGCGACTCCTGCGCCGTAGGGACCCCAGCCCGGTCCCGGGAAGCTGTGCAGCATGCCGACCGAAGCTGCCAAAAAAGCGGAAGACACCTTGATTCACGTTCTGTGGATCAACGCCGGACTGAGTTGTGACGGCGATTCCGTGGCATTGACAGGCGCCACCCAACCCAGCATCGAGGAGATTGCCCTAGGAGCACTACCCGGCTTGCCGCAAATTGCGGTGCACTGGCCGTTGATCGACTTCGAGTGTGGACCGACTGGCGGCGCGGACGACTTCCTCGCCTGGTTCTTCAAGGCCGACCGCGGTGAGTTGGAACCGTTCGTCCTCGTCGTCGAGGGGTCGATCCCCAACGAGAACCTGCACGACGAGGGGTATTGGTGCGGCTTCGGCAACGATCCCGCCACCGACCAGCCGATCACCACCAGCGAATGGCTCGACCGGCTCGCTCCGAAGGCGACCGCGATCGTGGCCGTCGGCACGTGCGCGACGTACGGCGGCATCCACGCGATGGCAGGCAACCCGACCGGCGCGATGGGCGTGCCCGACTATCTCGGCTGGGATTGGAAGAGCAAGGCGGACATTCCGATCGTCTGCGTGCCCGGCTGTCCCATCCAGGGCGACAACCTCTCCGAGACGTTGACGTACCTGCTCTACATGGCCACCGGACAGGCACCGATGATCCCGCTCGACGACGCGCTGCGTCCCCAGTGGCTCTTCGGCAACACCGTGCACGAGGGGTGTGACCGGGCGGGCTACTACGAGCAGGGCGACTTCGCGACCGAATACGGGTCGCCGAAATGCATTGTGAAGCTTGGCTGCTGGGGTCCGGTGGTCAAGTGCAACGTGCCGAAGCGAGGTTGGATCAACGGTGTCGGCGGCTGTCCGAACGTGGGCGGCATCTGCATCGGATGCACCATGCCCGGCTTCCCCGACAAGTTCATGCCCTTCATGGACGAACCGCCCGGCGGAAAGATCTCGACGGCGGCGTCGGGCCTGTACGGCTCCGTCATCCGCAATCTGCGCCACGTCACCGGACGGACCGTCGACAAGGAGCCGAAGTGGCGCCATCGGGGCAAGGAACTGACCACAGGAGCCACGCGCACCTGGTAGGTGCACGTGGCACGGAAAGGCAAAACTCAATGACCACCACAGTTCCCGGACCCCAGCACACCAAGAAGGACCCCGGCACGCTGGTCGACATGTCGTGGGATCCGATCACCCGGATCGTCGGCAGCCTCGGCATCTACACCAAGATCGACTTCGAGAACCGCGAGGTCGTCGAGTGTCACAGCACGTCGTCGATCTTCCGCGGCTACTCGATCTTCATGAAGGGCAAGGACCCTCGCGACGCGCACTTCATCACGAGCCGCATCTGCGGAATCTGCGGCGACAACCACGCCACCTGCTCGTGCTACGCGCAGAACATGGCCTACGGCGTCAAGCCGCCCGCGCTGGGCGAGTGGATCGTCAACCTCGGCGAAGCCGCGGAATACATGTTCGACCACAACATCTTTCAAGAGAATCTCGTAGGCGTCGACTACTGCGAGAAGATGGTCTCCGAGACCAACCCCAGTGTGCTGGCCAAGGCCGAGAACACGCTGGCCTCGAACTCGGATGCGCACGGCTATCGCACCATCGCCGACATCATGCGCGCCCTCAATCCGTTCACCGGCGAGTTCTACCGCGAAGCGCTCGTGGTCAGCCGGTGGACTCGAGAGATGTTCTGCCTGATGGAGGGCAAGCACGTGCACCCCTCCACCCTGTACCCGGGTGGCGTCGGCACCGTCGCCACCATCCAGCTCATGACCGACTACATCACCCGCCTGATGCGCTACGTCGAATTCATGAAGAAGGTCGTCCCGATGCACGACGACCTCTTCGACTTCTTCTACGAGGCACTTCCCGGGTACGAGAAGGTCGGCCTGCGACGCACCCTGCTCGGCTGCTGGGGCTCCTTCCAAGATCCCGAGGTCTGCAACTTCGCCTACAAGGACATGGAGAAGTGGGGCGACGCGATGTTCGTGACCCCCGGCGTGGTGGTCGACGGCAAGCTGGTCACCCACTCCCTGGTCGACATCAACCTCGGCATCCGAATCCTCTTGGGCAGTTCGTATTACGACGACTGGACCGATCAGGAGATGTTCGTCCGCAACGACCCGCTTGGCAACCCGGTCGACCGGCGCCATCCGTGGAATCAGCACACCAATCCCAAGCCGCAGAAACGCGACATGGACGACAAGTACAGCTGGGTGATGTCACCGCGCTGGTTCGACGGAAAGGACCATCTGGCCCTGGACACCGGCGGAGGCCCACTGGCGCGGTTGTGGAGCACGGCCCTGGCCGGCCTCGTCAACGCAGGCGGTTACGTCGTGTCCACCGGACACAGCGTGCAGATCAACCTGCCCAAGACGGCGCTCAAGGGTCCCGTCGAGTTCGAGTGGAGGATTCCCGAACACGGTAGCAACACCATCGAGCGCAACCGGGCCCGTACCTACTTCCAGGCGTACGCCGCCGCCTGCGCCCTGCACTTCGCGGAGCAGGCACTGGTCGAGATCCGGGCCGGCCGTACCAAGACGTGGGAGAAGTTCACCGTGCCGGACGAGGCCATCGGGTGCGGCTTCACCGAGGCGGTCCGCGGTGTGCTCAGCCACCACATGGTGATTCGCGACGGCAAGATCGCGAACTACCACCCCTATCCACCCACCCCGTGGAACGCCAATCCGCGCGACAGCTACGGAACACCGGGGCCGTATGAGGACGCCGTCCAGGGACAACCGATCTTCGAGGAGAACGATCGGGAGAACTTCAAGGGCATCGACATCATGAGGACGGTCCGCAGCTTCGACCCATGCCTGCCCTGCGGGGTGCACATGTACCTCGGCGAGGGGAAGACGCTCGAGAAGCTACACTCCCCAACGCAATCCGTCACTGGGGAGTGATACATGGCCTCGCCAGGACCAGTAAGCCCGGAGGCACTCGAAGACGACGCGCGTTGGCGCACGGCAGGTGATCGAATCCAGACTCTGCTGGACGCCAGCGCAGGCAGTGGGACGGTGGTGCGCGAGCGCACCGAGCAGCTGGCCGGCGAGCTGACGGATCTGTATGGCGCGGCGCTGGAACGCATGGTGTCCATCGCGGCCGCGTCGGCTCCCGAATTGATCAGCCGGTTCGCCGCCGACGAGCTAGTGGCCAGCCTCTTGCTAGTGCACGACCTCCACCCCCACGGGGTGGAGCGGCGGATCGAGGACGCGTTGGAAAGTGTCCGGCCGTACCTCGGGTCGCACGGCGGTGACGTCACACTGCTCGACGTCACGGACGACGGGGACGGAATGACCGCGCGTCTTCAGTTCGCCGGTAGCTGCAAGAGCTGCCCGTCGTCGGCGGTCACCCTCGAGTTCGCCGTCGAGGACGCCGTCCGCTCCGCCGCCCCCGAGATCACCTCGATCCACGTCGTCGCAGCGGAAGCTCCCGATGCCACTTCGTCATCGGGTCTGATCTCGGTGGAGTCCCTGATGAGCCGGATTCGCCAGGGGGACACCCCAAGTGCCGGGTGGCATCGACTTCCGGACCTCGAGGACCTCGGCCCCGGTGAGGTCGGCGGATTCCTGGTGGCGGGGGTGCCGATCCTGGCCTGTCGCATCGGCGACGAACTGTTCGCGTACCACGACCGGTGCGGGAGTTGCCAGGAGTCCATGGCGGGCGCCGCTCTGCACCGGCCGTTGGGGGCGAGGACGGGCGAGGTCGTACTGCGCTGTCCGCGCTGCCACGCCCACTTCGACGCCATCCACGCCGGCGTGGGCGTGGACGGTCACCGCGACTCGTCCGCACATCTCGACCCGATCCCGCTGCTGGTTCGCGATGGCGTCGTGTCAGTAGCGGTATTGGCCGAGGCCTCCGGGGTGATGTGATGGCCGAAGCCAATTCCCGGGTCGCTGCGCTCTCCCCCGCAAGCGGGGGGACCCCCAGCACAGGAACGCCATATGACGTATTGGCGCGGATCCGGGCCAGCAAGCGGCCCGTTCAGGCCACCGGCGAGCGTTGCGAGATGTGCGCCGAGCCGATCGCCGACGAACACCAGCACGTCGTCAACGTCGCAGCACGCCAACTGATGTGCACGTGTCGGGGCTGCTACCTGTTGTTCTCCGATCCGCACGCCAAGCTTCGCTACCGCGCGGTCCCCGACCGATACCTGACGTTCGCCGACTTCAAGCTGGACCGGCGCGCCTGGGAAGCGCTCCAGATACCCGTCGGGCTGGCATTCTTCTTTCACAACTCGGACATGGACAAGACCGTCGCCTTCTACCCGGGTCCGGCGGGTGCCACCGAGTCCGAGCTGGACCTCGACGCGTGGAGCACCATCAGCGGCGCCGACTCTCGGTTGGACATGCTCGCCGACGACGTCGAAGCACTGCTGGTGCGCGTGCCCGATCGCGATCACGCGGACCCCGAGCTCAACGCCGAAGCCGAGTGCTACCTGGTTCCCATCGACGCCTGCTACGAGTTCGTCGGCAGGCTGCGAATGCTGTGGCGCGGCTTCGACGGCGGCTACGAAGTCCGCGATTTCATCGACCAGTTCTTCGAGCGGATCAACGCGCGCAGCAAGGTGGCCAGCACATGAGCGCACGAGCGTGAGCGACCTGACGTTCACCGTGACGGACGTGACCGCAGAACAGTTCTCGGTCACTCCGCGACTCGTGGCGCGCGTCGGCATCGCCACCGATGACGACGAACGGATACAGGCCATCGCATTGCGTTGCCAAATCCGCATCGAACCGATGCGCCGTCCATACACCGACGAGGAGGCCGAAGGCCTTGTCGACCTGTTCGGGCCGCGCGAGCGATGGATGAACACCCAGCGCACGTTCCTGTGGCAGCACAGCACCGCGATGGTGCAGGGCTTCTCGGGTGCCACCGAGATCTCGTTGCCGCTGGAGTGCACGTACGACTTCGAGGTCGCGGCATCGAAGTACCTGCACGCATTGCGCGGCGGCGCCGTTCCATTGCTGTTCCTGTTCAGCGGGACGGTCTTCGTTCCTGGCGAACGCGGGTTCTCGGTGCGACAGGTGTCGTGGGAGTGCGAGGCGCAGTACGCCATGCCGGTGACGGTTTGGAACGACCTGACCCGGCAGCACTATCCGAACGCGGGCTGGGTGCGGCTCGGCCATGACACCGTCGCCGCGTTGGCCGCCTACAAGTCCGCCCGGGGGATGCTGGACTTCGAGGACGCGGTCACCACGCTGCTGGCCGAGGCCAAGGAAGGCATCCAGTCACGGCGCGAGGAGGTCACGTGACACCGACCTGGGACCGCGCTCGCGCCATCGCCGACGCGGTGCTGTACGAGGGATACCTGCTGTATCCCTACCGTGCCACGTCCAGCAAGAATCAAACCCGTTGGCAGTTCGGGGTGGTCGGGCCGCCTGGGGCATCCGCCGCCGGCCTCGGCGAGAGTGACACGCTGTCGGCTCAGTTCCTGATCGACGGCGACAGCCTGCTCACCCTCGTCGTGCGATTCCTCCAGTTGCAGCACCGCCGCGTCGAACGCGCCACCGGCGGTGCACGATTCGAGCCCGTCGACCAACTGGCCAGCGGCGCGCAGACGTGGGTTACCTGGGACGAGGCAGTCGAGTGCGAGCTCACCTTCGGCCCCTTCGACCTCGCCGACCTCGGGCAGGGACGCACCCTGCCGGTCACGGTCGCCGCGGGTGAGGAGACAGAAGCCGTCGACGGCGGTCGACTGATCCGGACCAGGGCCGCGATCCGGGCCGAACTGGGCATCGCCGTCGAGCGCGACGAAGGGCTGAACCGGGTGAGCGTCTCCGTGCGAAACACCGGCGCCCCCGCGAGCGACAAGGACACCGCGATCGCCGCGTCCCTGATCGGCACCCATGTGATCGGCGAAGTGGTTGGCGGACAGTTCGTTTCGCTGCTCGAACCACCGGATTTCGCAGCGGCCGCGGTGTCGCGATGCGGGCAGCACCGCTGCTTTCCGGTACTCGCGGGACGACCGGGCGAACGCGACCTGATCCTGATCTCCCCCATCATCCTCTACGACCATCCCGAGATCGCCGAACAGAGCGAGGGGGCTCTGTACGACTCGACCGAGATCGACGAGATCCTGACGCTGCGCGTGATGACCATGACCGACGAGGAGAAGGCCCAAGCGAGGGCGACCGATCCGCTCGCCGCCCAGCTCATCGACCGGTGCGACTCGATGTCGCCCGAGGCGATGCAGCAGTTGCACGGCATCCTGCGCAACCCACACGCAGGCGAACGCGCCGAGTTCGGCGAATTGGACGAACAGATGAGGGCGGAGGGCCTGATCCCGGAGATCCCCGAAGGCGTCGACTGGTGGGACCCGTTGGCCGACACTGCCGTCCGTCCCGACGTCGACGCCGTGCTGGTGGACGGGGTGCGGGTGGCCGCAGGCAGCCGGGTGCGGCTGCGGCCGAGTCGGCGCGCCGATGCTCAGGACATCTTCTTCGCGGGAAGGACCGCCCGCGTCACCTCCGTGCACGAGGACGTCGACGGTCAGCAGTACGTCGGCGTCATCGTCGAGGACGACCCCGACGTCGAAATGCCCGATTCCTACGGCCGCTACCTGTACTTCGCCCCGGAGGAAGTCGAACCACTCGCAGCACGTGTCGTCAGCCCAGATAGGAGTTCGTGATGGACGCAATAGGTTGGATAGCCACCGGTGTCGTCGCCGTCGTCATCGTGGCAGGAGTGGTGGTCGGCGTCAGGTCGATTCCGGACGTCCAGCGGTACGTGAAGATGCGGAACATGTAGAACGGGCCGTCGGCTTCATGACGACCCGGATTCTGGTGGCTGGCATCGGCAACGTCTTCCTCGGTGACGACGGCTTTGGATCCGAGGTCATTCGCCATGCCGCAGGGCCGTTGGCGCAACGCCGTTTTCCAGGCGTCGCCGTCGAGGTCGTCGACTACGGCATCCGCGGCATGCACCTCGCCTACGACCTCCTCGAGCGTTGGGACGCCCTGGTGCTCGTCGACGCCGTGCCGGACCGCGGGCATCCTGGCCGGTTGCACGTCTTCGAGGCCGACCACGACACCCTCGCGCCCACCACGGGTCTCGAGTCGCACAGCATGGACCCCGCCGCCGTGTTCGGGACGCTCACGGCGTTGGGCGGTACTGCGCCCACCACGTTCGTGATTGGTTGCGAAGTGGCGAACGTCGACGAGGGCATGGGTCTGTCGGAGCCGGTGGCGGCAGCGGTGCCGGACGCCGTGGCGGCGCTCGACGGCGTGCTGTCGGACCTGACCGCCGGGGCAACGCCCCTGGCGCGAAAGGGCTGAATCATGTGTCTTGGCATACCGGGGCAGGTGGTCGGAATGCTGGAGGGCTACGGCGACCAGCTGGCACTCGTCGACGTCGCCGGTGAGAACCGCAAGGTGAACATCGGCATGCTGCCCGAGGAGACGTTCAGCCCGGGCGACTGGGTGATCATTCACATGGGCTTCGTCGTCGAAAAGACCGACAGGGCAGGCGCCGCGGCCGCGATGGCCGGGCTGGAGCTGATGGGCAGGGGCTCCGAAACGGGAGATGACCCCCATTCAGACCCTCGGGCGTTCCCATGACCCTGCGGTGCAGGAAGCGCATCTGTGTTCACGGCGTCGTTCAGGGCGTGGGATTCCGGCCGTTCGTCTACACCGCGGCGGCCGCCAACGGCCTGTCTGGCTCGGTGCGCAACGACAGCTCCGGCGCGATCATCGAAGTCGAGGGGGACGAGCGGGACGTCGCCGCCTTCCTGACGGTCTTGACGCAGCGGCCGCCGCCGCTCGCGGTCATCGAAACCGTTGAGGAACGGGATGTTCCGCTCGTCGGTGGCACCGGATTCGAGATCGCCGACACGTTGCGGTCGGAGGGTGGCCGAACGCTGGCCTCCCCCGACGTCGCGATGTGCGCGGACTGCGCGGCCGAGTTGCGCGATCCGGCGGACCGGCGCTTCCGGCATGCGTTCGTCAACTGCACGAACTGCGGTCCGCGGTTCACGATCATCGCCTCGCTCCCCTATGACCGTGCCACCACCACGATGGCGCCGTTCCCCATGTGCGCCGACTGCGCGCGCGAGTACGTCGATCCCGGCAACCGGCGTTTCCACGCTCAACCCATCTGCTGTCCCAGTTGCGGCCCCACCCTGCGCTTTCGGGACCGCACGGGTGTCACCGCAACTGCGGAGGACGGCCTGTCCGACGCCCGCAGGCTGTTGCGCGACGGCGGGATCCTCGCCGTGAAGGGCATCGGTGGTTACCACCTGGCCTGCGACGCGGGCAATGAAGCCGTCGTGGCGGAGCTGCGCAGGCGCAAGCGACGCGAGGCCAAGCCGTTCGCGGTGATGGTGCCCGACGTAGCGGCAGCACGCACGATCGCCGAGGTGGACATCGCGTCCGCGCGGGCGCTCTGCGGCCCTCAGCGTCCGATCGTGATCATGCCGCGGTCACCGCACGCGCCGGTCGCCAACTCGGTGGCCCCGCACAACCCCGACCTGGGTGTGCTGCTGGCCTACAGTCCCATCCACACGTTGCTCTTCGGGTTGCGCGGCGACCCACTCGGGCCGCAGACGTTGGTGATGACGTCGGGAAACCTCGGTGGCGAGCCCATCTGCTTCACCGACGACGACGCATTGGTCCGGCTGGCGCACCTCGCCGATGGTTGGCTGCTGCACGACCGGGCCATCCTGGTGCCCTGCGACGACTCCGTGGTCCGCGTGGTCGACGGCGATGAACTACCGCTGCGGCGCTCACGCGGTTACGCGCCCCTCCCGGTCGCGTTGCCGGTCGCCGTGCCCCCGACCCTGGCGGTGGGCGCCGACGTGAAGAACACGCTGGCGGTCGCCGAAGGGAACTATGCGTGGTTGAGCCAGCACGTCGGCGACATGGATGACCTCGCCACGCTGTCGGCGTTCGACGCCGCCGAACGGCATCTGCGCGCGCTGACCGGCGTGGCACCGGTGGTGATCGTCGCCGACGCCCACCCTGGTTACCGGTCCACCGCTTGGGCGGATCGCAACTGCGACACGAAGCCGGTCCATCGGGTACAGCATCACCATGCACACATCGCCGCGGTGATGGCCGAGCACGGATTCGACGGCACCGCACAGGTGCTCGGGTTCGCCTTCGATGGCACCGGCTACGGCCCGGACGGTGCGGTGTGGGGCGGCGAGGTGATGATGGCAGATTACAAGGGTTATCAACGCCTGGCTCACCTGAAGTACGTGCCGCTGGCCGGTGGCGATGCCAGCGTCCTACGTCCCTACCGGATGGCGTTGGCGCACTTGCATGCCGCGGGCATTCCGTGGCAGGACGACCTGGCGCCGGTGCGGGCGTGCCCCAATGACGAACGTCGGGTGCTACGTCATCAGCTCGAGACGGGGCTGGCTTGCGTGCCGACCTCCAGCATGGGTCGACTCGTCGATGCCGTCTCGGCCTTGGCAGGCGTGCGTCAGGTGGTCACGTACGAAGCACAGGCGGCGATCGAACTCGAAGGCCTGTCCCGCGACGTCGACACGGGCGCGACCCGGTACGCCTTTGGGATCGACGCCCACGAACAGGAGACGTCGATCGACCCCGCTCCCCTGCTGTCGGCGGTCGTCACCGATGTCCGCGCGGGCGTGCCCGTAGGTGTGATCGGGGCGCGGTTCCATTGGGCGGTCGCCTGCCTGATCGCCGACCTCGCCGAGACCTACCTCCCGCGATCGGACCGCGCCATCGCGCTGTCCGGTGGCGTCTTCCAGAACGGCATGCTACTGATGCTCACGTTGAACATGCTGCGCGCCAAGGGCTTCGAGGTTTTCAGCCATCGAAGGGTCCCGCCGAACGACGGTGGCATCGCGCTGGGGCAGCTATTGGTGGGGAACTCGTCATGAGGAAGGGAGAACGCTGATGTGTCTTGCGGTTCCGGGAAGGATCCTGAGCATGAACACCCGCGACGGTGCGCTGATGGCGCTCGTCGACTTCGGCGGCATTCAGAAGGACGTCTGCCTGGAGTACATCCCCGACGCGATCGTCGGAGAATACGTGGTCGTCCACGTGGGTTTCGCGATCCAGCGACTCGACGAGGAGTCTGCACAACGCACGCTGGCCGAGTTCGAGCACCTCGGCGTGCTCGACGAGGAGTTCGGCGACGGTTTCGAGATTGCCGCCAGGCAGGCAGGGGTGAGGACATGAAGTACCTGGACGAATTCAGCGATCCGGATTTGGCGGGCAAGCTGATAGCTCAGATCAAGGCCGCGACCAGCCACCGCTGGTCCATCATGGAAGTGTGTGGCGGGCAGACGCATTCGATCATCCGACATGGAATCGACCAGCTGCTGCCCGACGAGATCGAGATGATCCACGGCCCAGGCTGCCCGGTGTGCGTCACTCCCCTGGAGATGATCGACAAGGCGCTCGCGATCGCCTCGCGCCCCGACGTGATCTTCTGCTCGTTCGGCGACATGTTGCGCGTGCCCGGCAGCGAGAAGGATCTGTTCCGGATCAAGAGTGAGGGCGGCGACATCCGCGTGGTGTACTCGCCACTCGACGCGCTGACCATCGCCAAGGACAACCCCGACAAGCAGGTGGTGTTCTTCGGGATCGGATTCGAGACCACCGCGCCGGCCAACGCCATGACCGTGTATCAGGCCAAACGACTTGGGATGAAGAACTTCTCGCTGCTGGTATCCCACGTGCTGGTACCGCCCGCGATCGCGGCGATCATGGAGTCTCCGACCTGTCGGGTGCAGGCGTTCCTCGCCGCAGGCCACGTGTGCTCGGTCATGGGCACCGACGAATACCCGGAACTCACCGAGAAGTACCAGATCCCGATCGTCGTCACCGGATTCGAGCCGCTGGACATCCTGGAGGGCATCCGGCGCACCGTGATTCAGCTCGAATCCGGCCGCCACGAACTGGAGAACGCCTACCAGCGCGCCGTTCAGGCAGCCGGCAACCGGCCCGCCAAGGCGATGCTCGAGGATGTCTTCGAAGTCACCGACCGTGCGTGGCGGGGCATCGGCACCATCCCGCAGAGCGGCTGGCGATTGTCCCCCGCCTACCGGGAATACGATGCGGAGCACCGCTTCTCGGTTACCGGAATCCACACCGCCGAGTCGGCCATCTGCCGCTCGGGTGAGGTATTGCAGGGCATGATCAAGCCGCACGAGTGCGCCGCCTTCGGGAAGGAGTGCACACCGCGAAATCCGTTGGGCGCGACGATGGTTTCCTCCGAGGGCGCCTGCGCCGCCTACTACCTCTACCGGCGGCTCGAGGTGACACATGCCTAATACGTCGGCCGAGAACGGGGCGACCATCGACATGGAGGCATGGGTCTGTCCCATGCCACTTCGGGACTCGCCCAACATCGTGATGGGACATGGTGGCGGCGGGGCGATGTCCGGTGAACTCATCGAGCATCTGTTCCTGCCTGCGTTCGGCGGCGCCGCGGACGCGGGCATGGGCGATGCGGCCGTCATCGAGGTCAACGGGGTGCGCCTGGCGTTCTCGACCGACTCATTCGTGGTCAAACCCCTGATATTTCCTGGCGGTACGATCGGCGATCTCGCGGTCAACGGGACCGTGAACGACCTCGCCATGGCCGGCGCCCGCCCGCTGGTGCTGTCGACGGCGTTCATTCTCGAAGAGGGCACCGCGCTCAGCGAGATCGCGCATGTGGCTCAAACTCTCGGCACGGCTGCGCTGACGGCGGGGGTGCGGCTCGTCACCGGCGACACCAAGGTGGTGGACGCGGGCCACGGTGACGGCGTGTTCATCAACACCGCTGGAATCGGCGTCGTCGACGAACGCGTCGACATCCGTCCCGACCGGGCCGCGGCGGGTGACGTCGTCATCGTCAGCGGCGACATCGGTGTACACGGCGTGGCGGTCATGAGTTGCCGTGAGGGACTCGAGTTCGCGACCACCGTCGCCAGCGACACCGCGCCGTTGCACGGGCTGGTGGCGGCCATGATCGACACCGGCGCGGATTTGCACGTCCTCCGCGACCCCACTCGCGGTGGCGTCGCCGCAACCCTGAATGAGATCGCGAAGATCGCCGGCGTGGGCGTGGCGCTGGACGAGCGCACCTTCCCCATCCCCGCGGAGGTGCGCGATGCGTGCGGGTTACTGGGCCTCGATCCGCTGCAGGTGGCCAATGAGGGCAAGTTGCTGGCGTTCGTCCCGCCCCACGACGCCGATCGTGTGTTGGCCGCGATGCGAAACCATCCCTTGGGCATCCGCGCCGCGGTGATTGGCCGGTGCGTGACTGACCATCGCGGCATGGTGGTCGCGCGGACCGCGCTCGGCGGCACCCGCGTGGTGGACCTGCCGATCGGTGAACAACTCCCGCGGATCTGCTGACGTGACCGTCTCCACCGAGCAGCAGGTGCCCGCGGGCCATGCCTTGTTCGCGCGGTATGCGTTCCCGCCGAACGAACTGGGGTACTGCGGCCCCGCCGACGCCGACGTCCTCCTGCGAGTTGAGAATGCAGCCGAGGTCGCCTCCCACGCGAAGGATTTCGAGGGCGCGTGGCCGTATCTGACGGCGATCTCCGATGCGGTGGGTGCCACCGAGCCACTGGAGGAGGAGGTGGTCCGCAGTTACTGGGTGGGCGGTCCACTCCTTCGGCGGGTGGACTCCCACACCTTGCTGTCGACGTTGCGGTCGGCGTTCGCCGGGCAGGTCACCGGCGTTCTGGCCGACGTGAGTCCGAGCGGTGTGCTCGCTCACCACAGCTTTCACGTGTTCGCGGTCTATCCGTGGGTGCGGTTCCTCGATCGTGATCCCGCAACGCCGGTGAAGGTGATGCAAGCCTGCCGGATCCGGTGGGGCGTCGTCCGTGAGGTCGACGACGACTGGGCCGTGGTCAGCGCAGCCCCGCTGACGTTCGGCGAGCGCGTGCTGCGGCTCGGGGCGCCGGTCGACGAACGCCTGCGGTGGCGCCGGGACGGCTCCTCGTTGGCGCCGCGCCCCGCCGTTGGGCAGACGGTGTCCGCGCACTGGGACTGGGTCTGCGGGGTACTCACCGATGACGACGTGGCTGCGCTGGCACACGCCACCGAGACCACCCTCGATCTGGTCAACGCGGCAAGGGCCTGATCACCACTGGTCTCGCGGAACGTCGAAGTCGGCGCACAACGCGCGCCATACGTCACGCGGTTCGATCCCCGCCTCGATGGCCTGGGCCGCGGTGCGACCGCCCAGACCGGTCAGGACGTGATCAACGAGCAGGGACCCACCTCGCACCTCGCCGAACTGTCCCTCGACGAGTTCCCGGAATTCCGTCAACCGCACGCCACCAAACTACCGAGACGCCGCCAGCGCGTCATGGCACACCCGTACCGGATCGGCCACGTGGTCGATGCCGACACGCGCCAGCAGGGCTCGTTCCCGGTAGCCGGGCGACGCCAGAACGTCGTCAACGGCGGCGGCCAACGCCTCCCGCGTCAGCGGCCTGATCAACCGCCCACTGCCTTGGCGCACAACGCGATTGGCGATCTCCCACTGATCGCCGCCGCCGGGGACGACGACCATCGGGACGCCCGCGAGCAACGCCTTGGACACCATGCCGTGCCCGCCGCCGCAGATCACCAGATCCGCGCGGGCCAGCAACTCGTCCTGACGCCCGAGACCGACGACCGCCCACGGCGGCACCGTCGCGTCGGGCCCGCCGAGCCGCGACACCACCACTCGCGAGCCCGGTGGCAGGGTCTCACCGGGGGTCAACGTCTCCAGCGCCACCTCGGCCATGCCCAGCATCCCCGTCGTCGCCGTCGACGGGGCGACCATCACCACCGGTCCGGATCCTTCTGGGATCTCCAGAACGGTCGACGTCGGCTCGAAGTGCAGCGGCCCGACGACGACGGCGTCGTCGGGCCAGTCCGGACGGTCCACCTCCAGGGCGGGCAAGGTGGCGATCAGCCTGCGGAGCGGTCCGGGGTCGGTTGCGGGCAATCCGATCTCGAGCCGGGCGGCCGAACGCTGACGGTCGCCGGTACGCACGGAACGGGCGGTCAACTGCCGCATCACCGCGTCGCGCAGCCTGCCACGCAACCCCACGCCGGGGGCCAGACCGCTACCGAGCGGAGGCAGACCCTTGGATGGGCGGTAGAGCGGGTGGGGATTGAGCTCCACCCACGGCACCCCGAGCAGTTCGGCCGCCATGCCGCCGCATGCGGTGATGACGTCGGAGACCACCAGGTCCAGATTCAGGTCGCCGAGCCGTGGCGCGTTGAGCACCGCCATGCGGGCCGCGCGTCGGTGGATCTTCTCACCGGCATCGGTGTCGTCGTCGAGGTCGATGGGATCGAGGCCGTCGAGAAGCAGCGCCTCGATACCCACCGCGTGGGCCGCCGCCAGCCACCGGTCACCGGTCAGCAGGGTCGGTTGGTCTCCGGCGGCCAGGAATCTCAGGCACAGCGCCATCGCCGGAAACGCGTGTCCAGGGTCTGGACCTGCCACCACGGCGACGCGCATCGGCCTACCCTCGCACACCCGGCGATGAGCGTTGACGCGACGAGCAGAGGTTTAAGCTTGGGCCCATGACCGACCCGACGTCGACCGTGACGGGTGCGAGCAACACCCTCACCGTCGAGACCTTCCTGTTCGCCGTCGCCGACGAGGACTTCGACACGGTGCACGCGCTGCTGGCCGACGACGTGAAGTGGCAGAACGTGGGGCTGCCGACGATCGCAGGCCGCGAACGCATCGTGAAGTTGATGCGCAGCGGTCAGGGCCGTCTCGGTTTCGAGGTGAAGATCCACCGCGCCGCCGCCGAGGGCAGCGCCGTGCTCACGGAGCGCACGGACGCGCTGGTCATCGGCCCGCTGCGGCTGCAGTTCTGGGTGTGCGGCGTGTTCGAGGTGAACGACGGCCGAATCACTCTGTGGCGGGACTACTTCGACTTCTTCGACTTCACCAAGTCCATCGTCCGTGGTGTCGCGGCAATCGCCGTGCCCTCGTTGAAGCCCCGGCTGTGACCGGCGAACGCACCAAGCCGACCGTTCTGCAGTACATCGGTTACTGCTACGGGCGGCGGCTGCCCAACTCGATGCGGCAGTGGGTGGCCGACGATCTCGCGGGTCCGGGCGCCACCGTCCGGATGATGGTGCGAGTGTTCATCCCTGCGGTGCTGATCCTGCTGCCGTTCTGGTTGATCCCGATGTCGCTGTACCTGCACATGTCGACGACGCTGCCGATCCTGATCCCGTTCGTGTTCTTCTCGCATGCGCTGAACAAGGTGTGGCGGCGGCACATGTTGCGCAAGCACGGGCTGGATCCCGGTCTGGTGGACTACCTGGCGCGGCAGCGCAACGCGCCCATGCACGAGGCCTACATCGAGAAGTACGGGCCGCGTTCCGGTCCGACGAGCAGCCAGGACATCTGACTCTCCCCCAATCAGGCGCCCGCCCAATCAGGCGCCCGCCAATCAGGCGCCGCGGAGGTGGCCCAGCTCGTCGAAGGCCTGGGCCCAGCCAGCGAGCCGGTCGGTTGCCGCCCCGAGTTCGTGGCGATGGCGTTGCGCCGACATGGGCGAGCTGGACATCGATCCGGCGTTCGCAGCGGACACCAATTGAGCTGCCGCAGTCACCATTTCGTTGTATTGCCGGACGCCGGCGTCGAGCTGGCCGGTGAACGCCCTGATGGTTGGCTGCAGGTGGGCCCGCGACTGCGGGGCCGCGTTCACGGCCCGTTCCATGGACACGACGTCGTTGGCGGTGGCCGCCATGGTGGCCGCGGTGTGGTTGGCAGCGGCAATCACCTCGCGCAACTCGTCGGCCGGCAGCATTCGCCCGCGCTCCATCACACCCAGCAACGAGAACAGTCCGCGCTCCGCGGCTGCCAGCGCCGCGAGGGGCTGACGGGCCGCCGATCCCCACGGGGGCAGGCGACGCCGGTTGCGCTCCGGCGGCAGGGGTTCGCCCCTGAGCCATCGGTATCTGAGGAACGAGAGCGTCGCGAGGAACGCCGCCCCGACCGCAATGGCGCCGGGGATCGGCAGCACCCAGGCGGGAATGACGTCCCAAGAGCCGAGGATGGCGGTCACGACGATCCACAACCCGGTGGAGAACGTGAAGAACAGCCCGGCCCTCAACGCCCACCGACGCTTGCGCAGGAGTTTGGCTCTCGGATCAGCGGCGGTACCGAGCTTCTGCGCCACCACGTCGGAGAATTCCGCGGCGGTGTCGACGCCACGCTGCACCAGCGAGCGCCATGCCTCCTGTCGTCCCGTCGCTGCCATGGTGTCCTTTTTACCTGCCGTTTCGGGATCGCGTGAAAGCTACTGCGAGAGTGGGTTTTCCGGCGCCGCCGTCGGCTTCGAGAGCGGAGTGGCCGGCGTGGTGGGTGCGCCCGCTCCTCCGGACGGAAGGGCGTCACCACGCATCGAGGCCCGAATCTGCTCCAACCGGGAGTGGCCGGCCATCTGCACGCTGGCCTGCTGGATCTCCATCATCCGGCCCTGCACGGAGTTCTGCGCCAGCTCGGCCGAACCCATCGCGTTGGCGTAGCGACGCTCGATCTTGTCCCGCACCTCGTCGAGGCTCGGCGTGCTGCCGGGCGCCGAGAGCTCGCTCATCGAGCGCAGGGATGCGCTGACCTGCTCCTGCATCTTGGCCTGCTCCAGCTGGCTGAGGAGCTTGCTGCGCTCGGCGATCTTCTGCTGCAGCACCATCGCGTTCTGCTCGACGGCCTTCTTCGCCTGACCGGCCGCCTGCAGAGCCTGGTCGTGCAGGGTCTTGAGGTCTTCGACGCTCTGCTCGGCGGTGACCAGTTGGGCGGCGAACGCCTCGGCGGCGTTGGTGTACTCGGTGGCCTTGGCGGCGTCACCCGAGGCCGCCGCCTGGTCGGCGAGCGTCAGGGCCTGGCGGACGTTGACCTGGAGCTTCTCGATGTCGGCAAGCTGACGGTTCAGCCGCATCTCCAACTGGCGCTGATTGCCGATCACCTGGGCGGCCTGCTGCGTCAGTGCCTGGTGCTGGCGCTGCGCGTCCTCGATGGCCTGCTGAATCTGCACCTTCGGGTCGGCGTATTCGTCGACCTTGGAGCTGAACAGCGCCATGAGGTACTTCCACGCCTTCGTGAACGGATTGGCCATCGGTTCATTCCGCCTTCGTGTTCTCGATCGGGGGCAAGTGCGCCTGTCCCCGGATGGGCTCCAGTGATCGTGCTGCTTTCGCTACCTGCCAACTTATCGGTTCAGCGCAGATCACCACACCCCCGCGGGCTTTTCCGAACTCCCAGGGCGCGCCTCGAGCGGCTCTAGGCCACCGCCATGGAAACGACCTGCGGAATGACGACCTTGGTAGACACGTCGATGTTCGCTGCGCTGACAGGTCGCCTGGCCAGCTCGTGCTGCTCCATGGTTTCGCCGGCATCGGACAGCACCCGTGACAGGGGGACCTCGAGGGCGCCGCAGATGGCACTCAGCAGCTCGCTCGACGCCTCCTTGCGTCCCCGTTCGACCTCGGAGAGGTAGCCGAGGCTGACTCGGGCATGGTCCGACACCTCTCGCAGCGTGCGGCCCTGCGAGATGCGAGCCTGCCGCAATACGTCGCCGATGACTTCGCGAAGCAATGTCGTCATAGCGTTCTCCTCACAACAAAAGACGTGGTCAAGCGGATTGGATGAGACAAAACGGGTTTCACTTACATCCAGAACGCCCACACCAGCCGGAATGGTTCCCGGGACGGCTCAACTCACGGTCGAATGCGGGCGACCCGGATCGCCGAGACCACGTAGTCGACGCCCGTGACGACGGTCAGCACGATCGCCGCCCACATGAACACCCAGGCGCCGGTGTGCCACATCCCGCCGAGCGGAAGGACGAAGAGGCCGATCGCCACCGACTGGACCAGGGTCTTCAGTTTGCCGCCGCGGCTGGCGGGGATCACTCCGCGCCGGAGGACCGCGAACCGCAAAATCGTGACGCCGATCTCACGGATCAAGATGACCACGGCCACCCAGACCGGGAGAACGTCGATCATGCACAGCCCGATCAGCGCGGCGCCGATCAGCGCCTTGTCGGCGATCGGGTCGGCGAGCTTGCCGAATTCCGTGACCAGGTCGTAACTGCGGGCGACGGCGCCGTCGATTCGATCGGTGATGACCGCGGCCGCGAAGACCGCGAAAGCGACCAGCCGCCAATACGTTTCGTGCCCGTCACCGACGAACAACGCGAACAGGAAGACGGGCACCAGGACGATGCGCAGTCCTGTCAGCACGTTGGCGACATTCGCCACGCTGGCGCGCGGCACCAACGGATCGACCTCAGACTGGCCCGGCACGGCATCAGAATATCGGTTGATGAACCCGATACCCTCGCAGCTGTGATCGGAGCGCCCAATCCGGACGGGCTGGTGGTCCGTCGTGCCCGCACTTCGGACGTGCCAGCTATCAAGTCCCTCGTCGACGTCTACGCGGGCAAGATCCTGTTGGAGAAGAACCTCGTCACCCTGTACGAGGCGGTTCAGGAGTTCTGGGTCGCCGAGCTCGACGGGGAATTGGTCGGCTGCGGCGCTCTTCACGTCCTGTGGGCTGACCTCGGCGAAGTGCGCACGGTCGCGGCACATCCGCGGCTGCGCGGCCGCGGCGTCGGCCATGCCGTGGTGGAGCGGCTGCTGGACGTCGCACGGGATCTGCACCTGCAGCGAATCTTCGTGTTGACGTTCGAGACCGAGTTCTTCGGGCGGCACGGCTTTAGGGAGATCGAGGGCACCCCGGTCACCGCCGAGGTGTACGAGGAGATGTGTCGGTCCTACGACATCGGCGTGGCCGAGTTTCTCGATCTGTCCTACGTCAAGCCCAACATCCTCGGCAATTCGCGGATGCTGTTGATTCTGTGAGCGTCCCGCTCAGCTTCTTCTTTTGAGCGTCCCGCTCAGCTTCTTCTTTTGAGCGTCCCGCTCAGCGGGTCAGTCCTCGTCGTCGAGGTCGCCACCGTTGGCATCTGCGCCACCGCGGATCAACATCAGAGTGCCCGCCAACTCGTCGGGCTTGACGAGCACCTCGCGCGCCTTGGACCCCTCGCTGGGGCCGACGATGCTGCGCGTCTCCATGAGGTCCATCAGCCTGCCCGCCTTCGCGAAGCCGACACGCAGCTTGCGC
>NZ_JBEVLO010000009.1:0-17876 GCF_040509115.1 Mycobacterium sp.
CCGTGTCGCAACCGGGCGCCGGTAGATGCGCCGGGGGTGGCGCCGCTCGGCAGCATCATCCCCATGGTTTCGGTCAGGCACGCCATCGTCGACGCGGTCCCCATCACCGCACAGGTGCCTGCGGTGGTCACCAGCTCGCTGCGGGCCTCGGTGATTGCTGCGGTGTCGAGGACACCGCCCCGGTGGCTCGCCCACAGCCGGCGGCAGTCGGTGCACGCGCCGAGGCGCTCGCCACGCCAGCTGCCCGTCATCATCGGGCCTACGACCTCGAGTAGCACCGGCTTGTCCGATGACGCGGCGGCCATCAGTTGCGCGGGCACGGTCTTGTCGCAGCCGCCGAGCAGGATGGCCGCGTCCATCGGCAGCGCCCGGATCATTTCCTCGGTGTCCATTGCCATCAGGTTGCGGAACAACATGGTGGTCGGGGAGGTGAGGATCTCGCCGAGCGAGATCGTCGGGAACTCCAAGGGCAGCCCGCCCGCTTCGAGGACGCCTCGTCGCACGGCGTCCACCAGGGCCGGCATGTCGCGGTGACAGGTGTTGTAGTCCGAAGTGGTCACCGCGATGCCGACGACGGGCCGGTCGAGGTCTACGTCGTCGAAGCCGCGGGAGGCGAGGAACGCGCGGCGCAGGAACCGGCTGAACCCCTCGTCGCCATACGAAGTTCGGCTCGCATCGACCGCGGACGTGAGCTCCTGCTCAGACATTTAGTTGCCTCACTTGGGGTTTGATGAACGGGGAAAACGGCTTCGCGATCGGGCGCGGTGCGAGCTAGCGGGTTCCGCTCTCAGGAGTCGAACGCGCCCTCCACCATGCGTGCCAACGTCTCCGTGAGGACATCCGCGCCCCGGCACATGTCCTCGTCGTTGGTGAGCTCGGACTCGGCATGCGAAATCCCGTCCACGCTGGGGATGAAGAGCATCACCGTGGGCACGAGGTCCTTCATGTTGGTCGAGTCGTGCCCCGCCCGGGTGCGCACCGTCATGCTGGCCAACTCGAGGTCCTCGCAGACCGCGCGAGCCAGTTCGACGCCCTCTGGGTGGTAGGTATGTCCCTGCCAGCTGTGCGCGAAGGTGGGTTCGACCTTGACGTCCGCCTGTACCTCGATTTCGGCGAATCGCCTGCGCAGCAGCTCATCCGCCTCGGCGAGCAGCTCGTCCGAAGGGGAGCGCAGATCGAGGTGCATGTGCACCTCACGGGCCACGACCACCGGAGAGTTGGGGTACACGGTCAGCTGCCCACACGAGGTGTGGAGGTCCTCGCCGTAGCGCCCGGCGAGCTCCCGGACCGCGACCACCGCGAGTGCCGCGCCGTAGAGCGCGTCCTGCCGATCGGCCATCGCGGTCGCACCGGTGTGCCCCTGGCTGCCCAGCACAGCGATCTCATATTTGTTCGCGGCCCACGTCGAGTCGACGAGCCCGATCCCGATTCCCGCTTTGTCGAGTTCCCGGCCCTGCTCGATGTGCACCTCGGCGTATGCTCCGACCCTGCGCGCGTCCTCGCCGAAGACGTCGTCTTCGCCGAGTCCGTCGATCGCGCGGAGAGCGTCCTCGACGGATACCCCGCTGGAGTCCGTGGTGGCCAATGCCCGCTCCAGCGGAAGGGTTCCGACGAACACGCCACTGCCCATCATGGACGGCTTGAACCGCGAGCCCTCCTCGTTGAACCAGTTGACGACGGCCACGTTGTGGCGCGGCCGGCCCGGCCTGGCAGCGTAGTGCCTGCGAAGCCGGTCGGCGGCATGCGCGGCGGCTAGCACGCCATACGCGCCGTCGAAGCGGCCGCCGCGCGGTTGACTGTCCAGATGCGAGCCCGCGACGACGTATGGCGCTCCCGGGACGAGTTCGAGCAGACCGAACAGGTTGCCGACACGGTCCTGCACGACCGTGAAGCCGCGCGCGGAAAGCCAGGCGCGCAACCACTCTCGGGTGCGGCCGTCCTCAGCGGTGGCGGCCTGCCGCTCGACACCGCCCGCGGGAGTCGCGCCGATGGTTGACAGGTCGGCGAAGTCGTCGAGCAGCGCGATGTCGGCGGCAGGGTCGCGAGGGACCCGGATGACGGGCCGTTCGGTCGATGAAGTCATGCGGGACTCCCAGGTAGTCGGGGACGGGATCAGCGCAGGATCGCTTGGGGGCTCGGGTCGAGCGCCGGAATCACGGCGTCGCCGTACGCGGCCAGGGTTCGGTCGATGCCGTCGTGCTGCAGGTAGCACGCGAATTGGTCGACTCCCAGCGAACGCAGCTCGGACAGCTTGGCCAGATGGTCGCTGGTGTCGCCGAGCACACAGAAACGCTCCACGATCTCATCCGGCACGAACGTGGTGTGCGCGTTGCCCGTTCGCCCGTGCTGGTTGTAGTCGTAGGACTCGCGGCCGGAGATGTAGTCGGTCAGCTCGTGGGGCACGCCACCTTCGGAACCGTAGCGGGCCACCAGGTCTGCTACGTGGTTGCCGACCATGCCGCCGAACCAGCGGCACTGGTCGCGCTGGTGGTCACGATCGTCGCCGACGTAGGCCGGGGCGGCCACACAGATGGTGACGTCCGACGGGTCCCGCCCGGCGTCGGCTGCCGCGTTGCGCACGCGCTCGATGACCCACTTCGCGATCACCGGGTCGGCGAGCTGCAGGATGAAGCCGTCCGCGTGCCGGCCGGCGAGGTCGAGCGCCTTCGGCCCGTAGCCCGCGACCCACACCTCGAGCCGCGAACGGGCCGCCCACGGCAGCTGCAACCGGGTCCCGTTGACGTCGGCGACGCGTCCGTTGGCCAGATCGCGGATCACGCCGACGCTGTCCCGCAGTGTCGCCAGCGTGGATGGAGCACCGGACTGGACGCGCACGGCGCTGTCACCCCGCCCGATGCCGCAGACGGTGCGGTTGCCGAACATGCTGTTCAGGGTCGCGAACCCGGACGCGGTGACCGTCCAGTCGCGGGTCAGCGGGTTGGTCACCATCGGGCCGATCGTGATGTTCCGGGTGGCGGCCAGCATCTGGCTGTAGATGACGAACGGCTCCTGCCACAGCACCTGTGAGTCGAAGGTCCAGGCGTGGCTGAAACCACGGTTCTCCGCCTGCACGGTCAGCTCGACCACCCGCGAGGCGGGCGGGTTGCACTGCAGGACGATGCCGAAATCCATGATTTTCCTTCAGGATCGGGGGGCGAGCTCACAAAAGGTTCTGCGACAGCTCGCGGCGCACGTAGCGCCCGTGGCTCTTGGCGCCCAGGTAGCGGCCACGGTCGACGATGCACCGGCCGCGAGAGAGCACGGTGCGCACCGCACCCCGGATCTCGAAGCCTTCCCACGCGGAATGGTCGACGTTCATGTGGTGGGTCTGGTTCAGCCCGATCGAGGTGCGCCCGGCAGGGTCGTAGATGACGACATCGGCGTCAGCCCCGGGGGTGATCAGGCCTTTGTGCGGGTACATGCCGAACATTCGCGCCGGCGCGGTACAGCACAGCTCGACCCAGCGCTCCAGGCTGATCCGGCCGTCGACCACACCCTGGTACATCAGGTCGATGCGGTGCTCGACGCCGGCGATGCCATTGGGGATGCGGGAGAAGTCGCCGAGGCCCAGCTCCTTCTGGTCCTTCATGCAGAAGGGGCAGTGGTCGGTCGAGATCGTTGCGACGTCGCCGGTGCGCAAGTACCGCCAGAGCTCGTCCTGGTGACCCTCTTCCCGGGAGCGCAGCGGAGTCGAGCAGACCCACTTCGCCCCTTCGAACCCGGGTGCGCCCAACTGCTCCTCCAGCGAGAGGTACAGATATTGGGGGCAGGTCTCCCCGAACACGTTCGCCCCACGGCCGCGCGCCTGGGCGATCTGCTCCAGTGCCTGCCGGGCGGACACATGGACCACGTAGAGCGGAGCCCCGGTGACGTCGGCGAGCATGATCGCGCGGTGCGTCGCCTCCTCCTCGAGCTGCCAGGGCCGGGAGATGCCGTGGTAGATCGGGTCGGTCTCGCCACGGGCGAGGTGCTGGGCCGCGAGCGCGTCTATCGCGATGCCGTTCTCGGCGTGCATCATCATCAGTGCGCCGTTGCCGGCAGCCTTCTGCATTGCCCGCAGGATCTGAGCGTCGTCGGAGTAGTAGACGCCCGGGTAGGCCATGAAAAGCTTGAAGCTGGTGACGCCCTCGTCGACGAGTTCGTCCATCGCCTTGAGTGCGTCGTCGGTGACGTCCCCGAGGATCTGGTGGAAGCCATAATCAATCGCGCACTCTCCCTCCGCCTTTCGGTGCCATTCGGCCAGGGTGTCCTGCACCCGCTGGCCGGGCGTCTGGATCGCGAAGTCGACGATCGTGGTGGTACCGCCGTGGGCCGCGGCCCGCGTTCCGGTCTCGAACGTGTCCGACGCGGTCGTGCCGCCGAAGGGCATCTCCATGTGGGTGTGGCCATCCACCCCGCCCGGGATGACGTACATCCCGGTGGCGTCGATACGCACGTCCACCGAAGCGCCCAAGTCCGCGCCCAGCGCGTTCGAGCCGGGCTCCAGCAGAGCCACCACCCTTTCCCCGTCGATCAGCACGTCCAAGTGCTGGCGACCGGTCGATGAGACCACGGTCCCGCCGTGAATGAGTTGCGTGGTCATCGGACTACTTCCAAGTGCGAGGAGACGGGTCTGCCAGGCTCGGATGCCGGGGGCTCCAGCTGTCCATCGATCCGCCGCCAGACGTGTTCGGTGTTGTCGTCGCGCAGCACGTCCGGGAGCAGCTCCGACGGGACGTTCTGGTACGCCACCGGGCGCAGGAACCGGTCGATCGCCAGTGAGCCCACCGAACTGGTCCGGGAGTCCGAGGTGGCGGGAAACGGCCCGCCGTGCACGATGCCGTGCCCTACGGCGGCGCCGACCGGCCATCCGTTGAAGACGATGCGGCCGGCGAGCCGTTCCAGCACCGGCAAGATCGCGGCGGCGAGTTCCCGGTCGTTCGGCATGCTGACATGCAGGGACGCGGTGAGCTGGCCGTCGAGACTGTGCAGTACCGCGTCGATGTCGGCGGCGTCGCGGCATCGCACCACCAGCGACGCGGCGCCGAACATCTCCGAGCGCAAGCCCGGGTTCGCGACGAAGTCGACGCCGGAAACCGTGTAGAGCGCCGCGGCGGAGGCGTTGGCATCGGCTGACTTGCCCCGCGCCAGCTCTGTGACGCCGTCACCCGACGCGGTCCGCTCACACGCCGATCGGTAGGCGTCGCCGATGTTGGGGCTGAGCATGACGGCTCCGCCGTCCGCGGCGACCATCCTGGCGGCGGTCTCGACGAACGCATCCAGTCCCGGGCCGTCGATCCCGAGGACCAGGCCCGGATTGGTGCAGTACTGGCCTGCCCCCAGCGTCAACGACTCGACGAACGCGGCGGCCAGGGCCTGGGCACCGGCATCGAGTGCCCCGGGGAGCAGGACAACCGGATTCACACTGCTCATCTCGGCGAACACCGGGATGGGTTGGTCACGGCCGGCGGCCGCCTTGACGAGCGCGAGTCCCCCGGACCGGGAGCCGGTGAATCCGACTGCTTGGATACGCGGATCGACGACCAAGCGGATGCCCAGGTCGGGTCCGTCGCCAACGAGCACGGAGAACGTGCCCTCAGGCAGCGCACATTCCTCCACCGCCGCACGCACGATCCGGGCGACGAGTTCCGAGGTACCGAGGTGTGCGTCGTGAGCCTTGACCACCACCGGACAGCCGGCAGCGAGAGCCGATGCGGTGTCGCCACCTGCGACCGAGTAGGCGAACGGGAAGTTCGAGGCTCCGAAGACGGCGACCGGGCCGAGCGGCACGCGTCGTTGCCGGAGTTCTGGCCGCTGCGGTGTCTCGTCCGGGCGAGCTCCGTCGATGCGGACGCCCTGCCACAGACCCGACCGCAGCTCCTGGGCGAACAGCCGCAGCTGGTTGCTGGTGCGCGTGACCTCACCCTGGAGCCGCGTGTGGTTCAGCGCGGTCTCCAGGTGCGCGCGCTCAATGAGTTCTGGTGCAGCGGTGTCGATTCCGCTGGCAATGATCTCCAAGAACACGGCGCGCTGTTCAGCGGAGGTGGCGCGGAACTCGTCAAAGGCCTTCTCGGCCAGGGACGCGGCCCGCTTCACCTCGTCGGCCACGCCGTATCGGTAGACCGGTTCCAGCGGTATCCGGGTGCGGGGGTTCATGGAGCGGATCGCAGGACCACCGCCTGCGACCTCGTCCGCGCCGATCCACATGACGCCACGGGGCTCATCGCCAGCGATTACCATTGGGCTCCAATCAGGGGGCGGTCCCCACTCATTCGGCCGACTCGACCATCGGCTGAGGGCGGAAGAGCACGGTGCCCGCCGGTCGGGCGGACACCCGTGAGGAGGAACCCGGCCCCCAGGCGCCGAAGAGCAGTTCCGAAAGCGGCCGGACGCCGTCAGGTGTCTCGATCGGCAGGTCTGGGCCACCGAACTCGTTCAGCAGCTCCCGGCAGCGCCCGCACGGGAGCAGGATCTCGCCAGCGGGGTCGACGCATGTGAAGGCCACCAGCCGGCCACCGCCGGTGAGTGCGAGCTGCCCGACCATCGTGTTCTCCGCGCACATGGTGAGGCCACGCAGCTGGACCTCCACATTGCAGCCGGTGACCACGCGCCCGTCGTCGACCAGGGCGGCCGCACCGACGGGGAATCCGGAGTAGTGCGCATATGCGGTCCGCATGGCGTCGGTCGCCGCCGCGCGAAGCATGTCGAAATCGATCATTTCCCTCGCTCTTTCGGAATCGAAGTGAGTCGTCACGCGTGGGTGAGGCTCGCCAGCGCCTCGCGTGGGAACGCAGTGTGCTTGTCTCCCAACGCCAAAGCCTGGTAGGTGAGCGCGGCGGCCTGCTCGAGACTCATGGCCCGGCGTAGGGCCATCGCCACATCGCCGCCGACGCAGGAGCAGCCGTGGTGTGCCTGGATGACACAGTTGTGGGTACGGGACTGCTCGGCGCTCGTGTCGGCCAGCTCGTCGGAGCCATTGGGGTAGTACGGCACCCGTCCGATCGAGCGCACCCAGTGTGCATGGTCGAGCGTCAGGAGTCGGATCCGTTCGCCCAGCGCGTCCAGCAGGACCGCGGTCTGCGGGTGCAGGTGAATGACCGAGTGGACGTCCGGCCGAACTCGGTAGGTGCGTTGGTGCAACTTCCATTCGCTGGAGGGGTGCGGATTGCCGTCCACGACGTTTCCGTCCAGGTCCAGGATGCTGAACGAACCGTTGTCCAGCCGGTCCAGCCACGTCCCGCGCGCTGTGACCGCAATTCGATCGCCGGGCAGGCGGACCGAGAGATTGCCACCGCTGGCAATCACCAGCCCGCTGTGCACGGCGGTGCTGCCGGCGTCGATCAACTGGGCCATCAGGTCGTCTGCCGTTGCGGTCAGTGTCACAGTTCTTCCTTCAATCGAATGTTCTCCTCCGGTCGGCCGCGTTGCGCACGCGATGAATTCGGTGGGGGCGCTACGCGATTGATCTTTTCGTCGAGTTCGTCGAGTTCGTCGAGTTCGTCGTCGTCCTCGTCTTCGAATTCCTTGCGATCGACTCCGACGAGGAAGTTCCCGAAGAGGAAGACCAGCAGGAAGGGGCCGGTGGCGGCGAGCAGGGGCAAGCCCACCGGCTCGTGAACGATGAGGCTCATGTACAGCCCGCCGATGATCGACGCGGCCGAACCGGCCACCATCAGGACGACCCCGAGCATGTTGGTCCGTCGCCGTCGCGGCACATCGTCGGGAGACATGATCTGGGTGAAGAGCAGCCCCCATTTCTCCAGCCTCGGCCCGAAGAGCTGGATCAGCGCGCCGCCCAAAACGAGCGGAACCAGGCCGTTCGTGACGAGCAGGACCGGGGGCAGGACCGTGTAGGGAAGCGACTGGGTCACCCCGCCGATACCTGCGCAGAGAATGGACATCTCGGCAAGCGTGGCGGCCAAGCTCGCAACAACGTACTTCATGAGTTTGCGCGTGGTGTTGGTCCGCGGACTGTTGTCGCCCCGCGTCGCGTACCACACCTTGTACGGAACATAGGCGAAGAAGAAGTTGCTGATCATTCCGAAGGCGGACCCGAGAGTGACCCCTCCGAAGAAGTCACCGATCAGGTTGCCGATAGCGGCGCCGAAGGCACCTGCCGGACCGAACATGATGCCCATGGCCGGCACCATTGCCGTAGCAATGCGCATATCGATGTGCGGTAATACTTGAATTCCCTTGAAGGGGATGAGAACTGCGGCATAGAGCGCCGCCGATAGTGCCGTGATCGCCACCATTTTTGGATAGCGCCACATCGTCAGGATGTCTTTCATGACGTCTCCGTATCCGAATGCAGGTTGATTTTCTTTCAGCGAGTGCTAAATGCCTCGAACTGTCCTTGAACACCGATCACAATGGATCCGGCGATGATGAGAAGCGCCGCCACACACCAGGCGTAGTCGGTGGCGCGCATCCGTAGCACGAGATAGCTGCCGCGCGAGCGCGGGTTGTGGCCATAGCCCTTGGCTTCGATGGCCATCGAGAACGTGCCGGTCGAGCGCATGGTGCGCAGGAACGCGGGAACGAGCAGCGGCAACGATCGGCGCAGTCTGCTCAGCGCGTGACCGCTGTCGAGGTCGAGGCCACGCGAACGTTGTGCCTCCATGACGCTCAGCGAGGAGCCGATGAGAACCGGTGCCATCCTCAGCGCGCTGGTGAGCACGAAAACTCCGGCGTAGGGAATCCCCAACCGGCGCAATCCTGCACCCAATTCCTCGTTGCGCGTCGTACTGAGCAACAGAATGGAGATGACGACCGCGATCACCGAGCGAATCCCGGCCGACATCCCCATTCCGACGTTCTCCTCGTAGAAGATCCCCCACAGGTGATTGATCTTTGCGCCGAGGAAGATCCACGACAGCAGTGCGAGGACGAAGATCGAGATGACCAGCGGGCGAAACCGCCGGAGGTTGCGGGCGGTATGGGACAGCTGGGTGATCACCAACGACTCGATCAGCAAGAGGGCGACGAGCCACACCTGTGAGATGAGCGCTACGCAAGCAACGAAATGTGCCAGCGTGAATAGCAATTTCGCTCGGGGGTCGAGGCGGTGGTAGAACGAATCACCGTCCACGTAGAGGTACTTGATCATGATCGTCCTTGGTCAGTCACCGGGAGAAAGCTGCCTCGAGGTCGGCGGGGGCGACCACACCGTCGTTGGTGATCAGGCCCGTGACGAGCTCGGGCGGCGTGACGTCGAATGCGGGGTAGTAGCCGGCCACGCCGGCGGTTGCGGTGCGCACGCCGAGGCAGGTCAGGACTTCGTCGCCGGAACGCTCTTCGATCTCGACGTCGTCGCCGGTGCGCGAGGTGGGGTCGGGGCCGCGGGTGAAGGAATAGAACGGAACATCGAAGTGTCTCGCGGACAGCGCCGCCTGCAGCGTCCCGATCTTGTTGACGACGTGGCCCGCCATCGTCACGCGGTCCGCACCGGTGAGGACCAGGGAAATTCTTCCCTGGCTCATGGCGTGCGCTTGCATCCCGTCGGTGAGCACAGTCGTCGGCAGGCCGAGCCCGATCATCGCGTCGGCCGTGAGCCGTGCGCCCTGGAGGTAGGGACGGGTCTCGCTGCAGAAGGCGGAGATCTCCTTGCCTTGCCGGCGCGCGAGCATCGCCGCGTAGACCAGCGGGGTCTCGGGCCAGCAGTGACTCAGGAAGGTGCCGCCGTCGGGAATGAGCTCGGCCGCGTGAGCGCCGCGGACACGCGCGAGCTCGTAGTCACTAGCAATTCGCTGCCGGGCCGCCATGAGTAGCGCGTGCTCGAGATCGGAACCGTTTGCAATTGCGGCCTCGCCGACCTCGAGGAGCGCGGTGGCGGCATAGAAGATGTTCCGGTTGGTGGGCCGCGCGTTGCCGAGTACGCTGGCCGCCTTCTGCAAGGTCTCCTGCATGACTTCCGCCGGCTTGTCGCGCACCGAATGCGCCGCGACCACCATGCCGTAGGCAGCCGTGTACGCCGGCCCGGCACTCTGCGTGACCATATCGGTGATCGCGCCCGCGACCTCCTCGTAGCTCTCACAGCTCACGAATCGGGTCTCGAAGGGGTAGACGCGACGGTCGAGGATATGCACGCGGCCCGGCTCGTACCAGACCACGTTCTCCGGGTGGACCAGGAAAGGTAGCCCCTCGAAGAGCGGCCCGTCGAGAAGGGGGAGACCCGTGCTGTCGTCGGTCGTGGGAGTCGTGTTCACGATGCGAGAACTCATTTCTCCGCCCGGTGGCGGGCGGGCTGGATGGAAGGTGGGTAGGTGACCAGATCGGGCTCGGTGGAATTGGCCGGCGTCAGACAGGCAGAAGCCTCTTCAACGGTCAAAAGCGCTGCGCCGAGCCGATTTCCGATGCGAGTGATCTGCGGAGGGATGAGGCAGAGCTCGGTGAGCTCGTCCTCGGAGGCGAAAACGTCCCGGACAGATCCGTCGCGCACGAGCTGGCCATCGCTCATCACGACAGCTCGGTGGGCATAAGCTCCGACGACCCACATCGTGTGGGTCACGATGACGATCGTCGAGCCGGCCTCGTTGAGTTCGCGGAGCAGTCGCATCATGCCGATCTGCTCGTTGTAATCGAGGCCTGTTGTCGGCTCGTCCAGGATCAGGACCTCGGGTCGGGTCGCCAGGACCGAGGCGACCGCGACCCGCTGCCGTTCACCCTTGGTCAGGCTGAACGGGTCGTCTTTCTCCCGGCCCGCCATGCCGACGGCGTCGAGTGCCGCGGCCACTGAGCGTTGGACCTCGTCGTCAGAGAACCCGTGGTTGCGGGGCCCGAAGGCGACCTCGGTGAACACGTCGTCGGCGAAGATCTGACTGTCCGGGTCCTGAAAGACGTACCCGATCGTCCGACTCAGCCGGTGGATCCCGGCCTCACGAGCCTCTTCGCCGCGAACCCGGATGCTGCCCGCGGTGTAGCGCAGCAATCCATTGAGCTGTTTGGCCAAAGTGGTCTTGCCGCTGCCGTTCTGACCGAGGATCGCGACGAATTCACCGGTACGGATCTGCAGGCTGACGTCGTCGACGACTTTCGGCCCGTCGTCGTCGTAGGAAAAGCCGACATGCTCGGCATCGATGAGGACGTCGCCGTAGTGGTCGCGCCGCTCATCGTCCCGGCGGACCATTTTCTGGAACGCCGCGGCATCGACGCGGTATCCGTGCGCGGTCAGCTGGGCCACCGCGTCGTCGACGCCGAGAGCCGTCGCGGGCAGGCCCAGTGAGGCGAACAGATCACATGCCCCGATCGGCATCACCCCGTGCCGACGCATGAGATCGACCTGGCTGAACACGTCGGCGGGTGTGCCGTCGAGAACGACATCGCCGTTGTCGAGCAGCACGACCCGGTCGGCAGAGACGAGTTCCTCGATCTCGTGTTCGACGCAGACGATGGTGTGCTCACCGGAGTTTCGCAGGCGCTCGGCAACCTCCAACACGGACCGTTTGCCGACCGGGTCGAGGTCCGTGGTGGGCTCGTCCAGGATCAGCACCGATGACTCGAGCGCAAGCGCCGAGGCGAGCGCGAGCCGCTGTTTCTGCCCGCCGGAAAGCGAACTCGGCTCGCGCCGCTCGAAACCCTCGAGCCCGACCAGACCGAGGTAGCGGGTGACGCGCTCGACGATCTGGTCGTGTGGCAGCCCGAGGTTCTCAGGACCGAATGCCACGTCCAACGCCGCGCTCGTGGCGAACAGCTGACTTTCGAAGTCCTGGAAGACGATTGCTGCCGATGTGAACATTTCCTTCATCGGGGTCGTCCGCGTCGACCGGCCCCCGACGCGAACCTCCCCTGTCAGTTTTCCGGGCACCGACTGGGGGATCAGTCCATTGATCGCCAGGCAGAGCGTGGACTTGCCTGCCTGAGACGGGCCGACGACGGCGACGAACTGCCCAGCCGGGATGTGCAGATCGAGGCCACGTAACGCCGACGTCTTCGCGCGTCGGTACCGGAACGTGACACCGTCGACATCGATCTCGGACGTCATCGCGCATCCCCATCGGCCGCAGCCAGTGCCCCCGGGGAGAAGTACCGACGTCCCGCCTTCTGCCGTGCCTTGTCCCAGCTCGTGAGCAGTCGCACCGCCTCGGCGGCGACCAGGCACGCGTTCGCCTCACCCGTGGCCTCCGTGTCCCACTCGCCCAGGATCCGGTGCGCCACCACCGCCGCACACATTCCTGCGCGCAGACCGAAGAGCCGGGAGAGCGTGAAGATCGTCGCGCCCTCCATCTCGAAGTTGGTCACGCCGGCCTGACGCATGTCCTCGAAGTCGCCGTCGAGTCGCGCGGGCCGATAGCCGCCGAGCGTGGGCCGGAACTGCCCCGTGTAGAACGAGCCTGCGGTGTAGCCGGTACCGACGTGATAGCGGACGCCCAGCGCCTCTGCCGCCTCGACGAGGGCGGAAGTCACCTCGAATGATGCAACCGCCGGAAACTCTGGGCGCACATAGAGATTCGACGTTCCGTCCATGCGCACGCAAGCATCGTTGATGATCAGATCGCCGACCTGTATGTGCTCCTGAATCGTGCCGGTCGTACCCACTCGAATCATCGTGTCCACCCCGGCCCCGGCGAGCTTGGTCACGACCGCTTCGGCGCTCGGACCGCCAATGCCGGTGGAGAAGGCCGAAATACGGGCGCCTTGGTACTCGCCGATGGCACCACGGTAGCCGCGCCGCAACGTGTACTCCTGGACCGATTCCTTCTCCCACTGTGAGGCCATGAGTGAGACGCGGCCTGGGTCACCGGGCAGCAGCGCGTATTTCGGCAACCCGGGCAGGTCGTACTCGGTGGCGTGTCCTCCGCGTTCCGCCGACGTGACGTTCTCCGGCCGCGCGGACCTTGTCGGTGAGGTCATGGGGTTCTCCAATCGGATGAAATGTGCTGGGGCAGCGACGGATGGCACCCGCCAAGCAGGGCGGGCCTCAGGTCGGGGAGCCTTCACTGTCGGGCACGCGCAGCGGCTCGATCGCCTCCCAGGCAGAACGCTGGCGCGCTACCGTGCCGGTCAGGTCTTCCAATTCCAGGCACGTGTAGACGATGTCGACGATCGTCGACAACGCGACGATCGAGCTCGCAACGTCGGGACGCACCTCGCGCGCGGCCCCGACCAGCACGACGTTGGACAGGGTGGCGATCGGCGAACGTGGGTCTGCGGTGATCGCGATGCGCTGGACCGCCGGGCGGTCATCGGCGACCTGCCGCAGGGCCTCGATGAGATGCCTGGGCGTCCCCGAGCGCGAGATGGTGATGATGACGTCGTCGTCCTCGCAGATCGAAGCCTGGACTACCTGGCGGTACGGGTCGGTGAGCACGGCCGCCGGCAGCCCTAGCCGGAACAGCCGGTCATAGGCCCACTCTGCGACTGGAGTCGAGGTTCCGGCCGCGAACACGTAGAGCCGACGCGCGCCGCGGATGACGGACACGGCTCGGCGCAGCTCCTCGGCGTCGAGGAGTTCCTGGGTGTCCTGCAGGAGTTGGACATTGGTCGACACGACCTTGCCGAGGACGTGCTCGTAAGAGTCCTGCTGGTCGAGGACTGCGAATGTCTCCTCGCCCGGGATGAGCAACTCCGCAGCCAGTGCGATCTTGAATTCGTTGAATCCGTCGTAGCCAAGTGCGCGAGTGAACCTCAGCACCGTGGCATCGCTGACACCGGCACCCTTGGCCACCTGCAGCATCGACATCTTGGCCGCATCCTCCTGATGCGAGGTCACGTAGCCGGCCACCCGTCGCTCAGAACTCGAGAGCGTATTGAGGCGGGCGCGGATCACGGCCAAGGCGCCTTTGGAAGCTGGTTTCGCCACGCTATTTCCATTTCGTCGTCACGGCGTGATTCACGGCGTCACGAGCACATCGTTGGGGTGACCGACGATCCTGTCGTGACACTACAAAAATCAACCGAGCTGATGTAGTGGGGCTACGGTAAGAGTGTTCTGCGCCACTTGTCAATAGGCATTGCCGACTCTCGTTCGCGCGGCGCCAACACCCGGACGAACCGAGGTGCAACGAACGTCGAGGCACGTCATGAGGACGGCTGTAGATGAATCAACCTCTCGACGTGGACCGCCGAGGCGATACCGCAGCCACCGCCCGACGGTGCCCGCCAAGCCCTACTGCGGCCGTGGTCCCGACAAGCCGAGAGCTCCGAAATAACCCACCCGGGTGACATTTAACGGCGTGCGAGCCACCAGCCCCACCGCAGTCGGCTGTGAGCCGCTGACTTCTCAGCGTTCAGTCGGTGCAGCGGTGAATGACGTAGCGGTGAATGACGTAGCCAGCGCCGCCAGTGTTCGTTCCATGCTTCGTGCGGTGTGCGAGCGCAATTCGAGCAGCTCGTCTTGGCTCGCCCCCAGAACCGGTATCCAGTTGTGCACTTGCCATGTCTCGGTAACGAGCGTGCCCTCGTCCTGGGCAGCAAGCTCATAAGTCCAATGGCCGATGATCGCAGCGTCAACGATGACCGCCCAGCCAAACATCACACCTGGTACGGCTGTGGTGATCTTGCATCTCGTTTCCCACTCACCCTTGGATCCCCTGTTGTGGCCGGTGAACCAGCTGCCCACGAACGGTCCGTCGCCATCGTCGAAGCGAGCCCACACCACGTCCGGACTCAAGGGACCCATCGCGCTGACATCGCTAACCAACGCATAGACGGATTCTGGGGTCGTTGACACCCACGTTTGCCGCCGGAGGTACAGCTCGGCGACGTCCGGTTCGGTGTGCTCTGCCGACTCGTTCACTGGGCTGTTCCCTTCGATGAGCGTCGCGTCCAGCATGCCGGCGCGATAGTTGCAGGCCACGTCCGCTTCTTGGCACGGGCACCAGAATCTCCAACGCAAACGTTGGTTCTACCGTAGTAAGGTTTGGGGCGATCCGCAACGCGAGCGTTGGAATTGACGCGACGCTGGCATGCACTCCGAAAGTGGACGGAAATATGGCGTGGGACACGCAGGGGACCAAGCGCAGGATTCTCCGCGCCGCCGTCGAACAGTTCGCCGCCGGCGGGCTCGACGGCACGACCGTCGAGCGCATAGCGGCCGCAGCAGGGGTGAACAAGGAACGCGTGTACAACTACTTCGGCGGAAAGCGCCAACTGTTCGACCGCGTCCTCAGCGAGGAACTCGCCGCTGTGGCGGAGGCGGTGCCGGCCAGTTCCTTCGCTGAGGAGGACATCGGTGAGTACGCGGGTCGGGTTTACGACTACCACCGCCAACGCCCATTCTTGACTCGGCTATTGCGTTGGGAGAGTTTGGCCTTCGACGAGGAGGTGCCCGACGAGGCGCAGCGCCGAATGCACTACGCACAGAAGGTTTCGGCCGTGGCCGACGGCCAGGACCGAGGCGCCGTCACACGCGACATCGAGGCCGATCACCTGACGTTCCTCGTCCTGTCCCTTGCTGGGTGGTGGTTCACGGTTCCCCAGGTGGCACGCATGATCAGCGGCCTCGACAGCGATGCCGAGCACGCCCGCCGCCGAGCCGCGGTCGTGCTATCCGCGCAACGCATTGCAGGAGTCTCTCAGCGCTGAGATCGTCCAATCCGTCTCTGGCACATCGAAACTTCCGCCAGCCGGGAAGTTTGCAGTCACGCCGCTGCACATTCTGACTTGGACCTGATGGCCGTGCTCCATCACTCCTGAGGCCTTTCCGTGGGCGGTGTTCCTCGCCCATGGTTACGAAGGTTCCGGCATGGATCAGATTGCTTCGCAGTCTGGCGCGGCCCGACGGACGTTGTATAACCAGTTTCCCCGTAAGAGAGCGCTTCTCGACGTGGCTATCTACCGTTTGTGGGAAAAGATCCTTTGAGTCCTTTCCTCGCGGCCACCTCCGGAGCGGGTGGGCCTCGTTCGCCGGTCCAAGTGACGTACTCGCTGTGGACGGCTCAGGCCACATCGGGTTTGGGAATTTGGAAGGCGTTGAGCAGCGAGCAGGTGAGCAGGTAGAGCCCCACCAGGTAGACGAGGTCGACCAACGTTGCTGGCCCGAAGTGCTTTTCGGCCGCTCGGTACAGGTCGTCGTCGACCTTGTACTCGCGGGTGAGTTGGCGTGCGAACTCGTGCGCCAGCAGTTGACCGGGAGTCAACTCGGGGGGCGTTTCACCGCGGCAGAGACCCTCGACGGCGGCCTCGGGAAGACCGACCGTGCGTGCCACGGCCGAGTGGGCGTACAACTCGAAGGGTGACTTCCAGATGGCTCCGACCGTGAGGATCACGACTTCGTGGGTTTGCTTGTCCAGGGTGGTGCGTGTCGAGTCGGCGTGCATCCACGCCAGGAAGCCTGGGGTGATGCCGGTGCTGTACAGACATGGGTTGAACGGGCCGATGAGCTTGCCGTCGTGGGTCATTCCTCGGACGCCGTAGCTGTCGGCCCACGCGATCAGGGTCGAGCGCATGGTCCCGTACAGATCCTTCTGGGCGCCGGTCAACGTAGCCGGGTCAATCAGCGGCAGTCGACCGCCAAGCAACGATTCTGTATCCGTCATATGCATCCTTCGCAGGATCAGATGTCGCGGGGGTTAGGCCTTTAGCGTGTCGTCGAGCCAGTTGAAGACGACTTCGTCCTTGTAGGCCAAGGCGCCCGACTGGCAATGGTTTTCGGCGCCGTCCTTCTCGCTAAAGCTCACGAAGGTCTTCGGCGCCGACGTCAATGCCTCGTAGACGGCCTCCGGCTGACCCTTGAAGAACTGGTCGCCGTCGGCCTCCATCACCAGGGTGGGGGACTGGATCCTCTCAAGGATGCCACCGTCAAGCGTCATCTTCTTGCACTCGACCATGAAGTCGTAGGCCGTCTTCTGGCCGAAGCTGAACGTGCCCTGAGTGAAGGTCCAGCGCATCTGGGTGTCGGCATCCATGACCTTTTGGGCGAGTTCGTTGAAGGCGTCGGGGTTCTCGTCTTCCAGGGCTTTGGCCGATTCTTTCCCCATGATCTTCACGATGCTGTCGTACAGACTCCAGACCCCGTCGTAGAGGATGACCGCCTTGAACCGGGGCTCGAAAGCGGCTGCGCGGGCAGCGAGAGAACCGCCGAGGCTCATGCCCTTGAGCGCCAGCCGATCACCGTCGACGTCGGGCCGGGTCAGGAGGTAGTCGACGGCCGGGGTGACGACCTTCTCCCAGTCGTGCCGGAACACCAGTTTCTGTTCGCGAAGCGGCATGCCCTGGCCCGGGCCGTCGAACGTGAGACAGTTGTAGCCCCGACGGACGGCGGCCGCGGCGGCGAAGTAGTACAACTCCTCGAGGCTCGAGTCAAAACCACCGTGGAAGATCAGGGTGGGGCGCGGCTCGTTGGACTCGTCGGCCTTGTAGAAGTAGCCGGGCAACGTCGTTCCCTCGTAGGGGATTTCGACCGGCTCCCAGGTCGGCCCCATCAACTCGGCCGCCTTGGCGTAGGTCTCCTGAGAGGCCTTGGAGTCGGCCATGATCCGCGGGTCGTCGGGGGTGCCGTGTAGGTAGAACTCCGCCATCCGGAAGTAGCTCGACGCGCGCAGCAGGGCTTCCCGAGCGCTGACCAGGTGACCGGTGGACAGGTACTCCTGCGCGCGTCCCAGCACGCGCTCGCCGCGGGCGTGCCAGCCCTCGTACCAACTGTCGAAGTCGCCTTCGGTGATGTTCTCCGCGGTGGCGAACAGTTCACCGATGTCAGAACCGCCGTAGTACACGAAACCCAAATTGCGGACGAGTTCGAACGCGAACGAATCGTCCTTGAAACCAACCTTCATGGCGTTTCTCCTTGAGATCAACTGCGAGGGATGTGAGTGGACGGACCTACGAAGCTGGATCGATCGACTGCACTGCACTGTACAGTCGCTTCGTGGACGGCGACAAGTGGTGTTTGCATTTGCGCCCCTAGCTTCAAACGGTCGACGCGGATCGCCGTCGAGGCCACTCGGGCAGCAGGTGAG
>NZ_JBEVLO010000010.1:0-45330 GCF_040509115.1 Mycobacterium sp.
AAGTCGAGGCCGGTCATGGGTGTCCTTTCATCGATGGTTCAGCACGGTGCGCCCTGCAGGGACGATCGGTCGGCGCAGCACGCGACGAAACCGCGCATCAGATTGGCGGAGTGGAAGTCCTGAGGCCACAGAATTTCCGGATGCCACTGCACGGCGACTAGCTGCGCAGCGGCAATTTCGAACGCCTCGATCAGCCCGTCGTCGGCCGTGGCTGAGGGCCGGACACCCGGGGCCAACGTGTCGAAGCCCTGATGGTGGTAGCTGTTCACCGCCATGGGGCCAGCGCTTCCGAGCCACGAAGCCAGCAGCGTGTCGGACGCGACGTCGACCTCGTGTGCCGCCCCGTCGAGGCTCTCCTGCGGCAGACGATGAATTCCCGTCCCCGGCCGGTCGCGTTCCAGGTCGGCGAACAGGGTGCCACCAAGCGCCACGTTGGTTAGTTGCGCTCCACGACACACCGCCAGCACCGGGATGCCGCGCCGCAGAGCGATGTGCAATGCAGTGATCTCGTTATCGTCCAGTGCGCGAGGCGCCGCTTGCACCAGCGGGTCGGCGCTATCACCCCCGTATAGTTCGGGGTTGACGTCTGCCCCACCTAGTAGCAGCAAGCCGTCCGACATGCCGACTAGCTTCTCGAGATCTGTTCTCGGGTAACGGCAGTCGATGGTCAGTGGCGCAGCGCCAGCGACGAGCACTCCGGTGAGCATTTCGCGCCAGTGGTGGTAGTGATTGAAGACGTCAAAGTCCATCGTGACGGCAACTACAGGCCGCCGGGTACTCGTCACGCCAGGTCCCTCCATCAGGTGGTGCGTTGCGGGCATCGGCTCAGCGTACGTAAAGGGCTAATAACTAGTCAATAGTGGTTTAACGCCGAAAACCCTAGGTACCAAGTTGCAGATATGGTCTACTAATCCTCTCTTTAGTCCAAAAGTCGGGCCGTCTGCCCAGTGAGGAAGAGGATTCACGTGAACGGTGATAGGACAGGGTCGGGAGCGGCGTTCGATACGGGCGACGGTTCGCCCACCCTCAAACGTGGGGCCGTCGGAGTGCTCGGGGTGGTGTTCATGGTGGTGGCCTTCTCGGCGCCCATCTCCGCCATGACCGCCAATCTTCCGGTCGCCGTCGGTTTCGGGAATGGCGCCGGAGCACCTGCCGGCTTCATCATCGCCACAATGGTGCTCACCATCTTCAGTGTCGGGTTCGTCGCGCTTGCCCGCCACATCACGGCAGCTGGGGCGTTCTACACCTTCGTGTCGCGCGGGTGGTCGAGGATCCCCGGCCTGGCGGCCGGTGTCATGTCGATGTTCGTGTACATGATCATGGAAGCCGGTGTCGTCGGCCTGTTCTCGACGTTCGCCCAACAGGCCGCGTCGACATACCTGGGGTTCGATGCCCCATGGTGGGTCTACGGGTTAATCGCGGTGGCCGCGATTGCGCTGCTGTCGCACCGAGACGTCTCTTTGGCCGCCAAGGTGCTTGGGGTTGCGCTCGTGGCAGAGATCGCCATCCTCACCATCACTGCGGTGGCCGGGTTGGTTCGTGGGCACGGCGTCGAATGGGGATCGTTGCTTCCCACGGCGGCGCTGAACACCAATGGGGTGGCCGACGGTGCCGTCGGACTCGGTCTGCTGATGGCGTTCTGGTCCTGGGTCGGTTTCGAGGCCACCGCAATCTACGGCGAAGAGTCGACGAACCCCAAGCGGGTCGTGCCACGGGCCACGCTCATCGCCGTGATCGGGATCGGGTTGTTCTACACCTTCATCGCGTTCGCCGTGGTTAGCGCCAACGGACCACGGGGATCGGTAGACCTCGCCTCCAGCGCCAGTCCCTTCGAGCTGCTGTACACACCCGCCCGCGAGTACGTCGGGCCGTGGGCAGTCACGGCCTTCGAGCTGCTGGTGCTCGGTGGTACGTTCGCGTGCGCGCTGGCCATTCACAACGCCGCCAGTCGGTATCTGTTCGCCTTCGGCCGCGACCGCCTGCTGTGGCACCGACTGGGCGAGGCGCATCCGCGCCACGGCTCACCGTGGATCGCATCGCTGGCTCAGTCGGCATTTACCGTCGTGATCCTGGTGGCTGCGATAGTCACTGCGGCAGACCCATACCTAATCCTGTTCACACTGGTCGCAATCCTCGCGACGCTGTGCCTACTCGTGGTGCAGGTGATGTGCTCGATCTCGGTGATCACCTACTTCCACGTCCAACGCCGCCATCCGGAGACTGCGGGAGTTCTCCGAACATTGTTGTGCCCCATCGTCGGTGGCTTAGGCATGGCGTTCGTGATCTATCTGATGACTTCCAACATGGCGGTGGCGGCCGGCGCCGCATCGCAGTCACTTTTGTTCAAGGCCATACCGTGGATCGTCGTGACACTGCTCGTCGGGTCCATGGGCATTGCGGCCTACCTGCGATACGCCAAACCCGAGGTGTATGGCCGTATCGGTCGGACGGTTTTCGATGACGGTGATGCCGATGCGGCGGTGCCGGAGGGGGACGGCAACGGCGTAGGGCGCACGTTGATCCGAGACTGAGTCGGAGGGCTGGTGCGCGGGCGACAGGCTAGCGCTGACGCAACCACGATTCCAGGGTGTGGCGGGTGGTGTTGATGTGCTCGGTCATCTGCACCGCCGCCCGCTCGGCGTCGCGGTCATCTATGGCGTCGACGATGGCGTCGTGGTAGTCGTTGGCATTCGGCTCGATGTGATGGAAGATCGCACCCACGGGGAGCCACATCGCCCGGCGTGCGTTGGCCACGGCGTCATAGAGGTAATCATTGCGGCAGGCCTCGGCGATCTTCAGGTGGAAATTCGAGTCCAACGACTGCCACTCAGTGACCAGATTCGGTGAGGGCTCGTGCTCCTGGGCTCGGGCGATGTGGGCGTCCATCGCCGACAGGAGCTTCCGTAGCTGGCTGACGTCGGCGACACGCCTGCGCTCCGCCGCCAACCGCGCCGCGGCCGACTCCACGATCACGCGGTAGTCGAACGCCGCGCCCAACGAAACCCGGTTATCGCGCAACGTCCTCCGTGTGGCGGCCTCATCGCGCGTCGGGGAGACCACCGTGACGCCACCGTTGCGGCCGCGCCGCACCGAGACCAGGCCGTCTCGATCCAGAATAGTCATAGCCGCACGCACCACGGTGCGCGACACGTCCAGCATCTCGGAGAGCTCCCGCTCCGGCGGCAACTTGTCGCCTACCTTGAAACGACCGAGCTCCAGGGCGCGGCGAATCTGCTCGACCACCAGTTCGTGGGCGGGGATCTGCCGCACACGACTGAGTTCGAGGTGTGCCGAATCGATCATTTGCGGCCGTCCTTTCCGTCTTGACCTCGACCTTAACCGATCGTGACGCAGGAAACGGCATTTGAATCATTCATTGGACCAAGTGCCCGCCTTGGCGCGGCCATGTCAGATGCGGCTCAGCAATATGGGCTAAAGACTTGTCCTTTAGTGGTTTTGTGGTCCACACTTGATCCAGGCGCACGGCGCCGGAGATCCTGAAAGGAGTTGTCAGTGAACGGCAAAGTCATCGTGACAGGCGGCGCTGGTGTCATCGGAAGCGCCATCTGTCATCGGTTGGCCCGCAGTGGATATCACCCGATTGCGGCTGACCTGCCCGACGCACTTAGCGGCGTGGATACCGGCGATGGCGCAGTCGGCTCGGCGTCGTTGGACGTCACCGATGCCGAAGGGGTCCGTCGGACGGTCGACGAGATCGCAGAGGACGGGGAGCAGCTCGCAGGGTTGGTCAATTGTGCTGGAGTGCTGCGCGATTCCTTCTTGGGGGAGCTCGACGAAGCCAAGCTGGAGCTGATGTTTCAGGTCAACATCGCCGGAATGGCGCGGGTAACCGATGCCGTCGCGCCACGACTGGCCGACGGCGCCGCCATTGTCAACGTTGGCTCCCTCACCGGGCACTTCGGCAGGTTTCGCGGCGCTTCGGTATATGGTGCCACCAAGGCCGGGATCGCCACCTATACACGGTATCTCGCAGAGGAGCTGGCCCCGCGCGGGATCCGCGTCAACAACGTCGCTCCCGGCGTCATCCGGGCGCCGATGAGCCCTTCGATGGCCCGCGTCTCGGGAGGTGAGGAGGCCAGCGCCGGGCACGCCATGCTGAAGCGGATCGGTGAACCCGAAGAGGTCGCGGAGGCGGTGGAGTTCCTGCTGTCGACACGGGCGTCCTACATCACCGCACAAACCCTCCTGGTTGACGGGGGCACGGTCGCATGGTGAGTGCAACCGAGGTCTCGAGGGACACGATCGACATCGGGGCAGCCAACGACGAATCCTTTCGGCGGCTCGACGCCGCGGATCCCTGGGTTGTCGATGTCGCACCAGCCGGAGAGGTGCTGCCGGGATATCACCCCAATCTGGTGCTGACATCGGGAGCCCCGATGCCGTGGGAGGCCTACACCGGCGGCCAGCGGGAGGCCCTCATCGGCGGAGCCCTTTTCGAGGGATTGGCGACAAGTCGCGAGGATGCGATCACCGGGTTCTCTCACGGGCGCATCGAGATCGGCAGCTGCCACGACTATGCGGCAGTGGGCTCGCTTGCGGGGATCTACACCGCGTCCATGCCGGTGTTCGTCGTGGAGAACCGCGCACACGGCAACACGGGATTCTGCAACTTCTACGAGGGCAAGGAGCCGCGGCGGCTCAACTACGGCTGTTACGACCCCGGCGTGCACGAACGGCTTCTGCACGTCAACACGGTTCTCGCCCCCGTGGTGGGCGAGGCGATCCGGCGCCGCAACGGCATTTCGCTCAAGCCGGTGATCGCCCGCGCGCTCCGGATGGGGGATGAGGTGCACAGCCGCAACGCCGCGGCCTCGGTGCTGTTCAACCGGGAGATCCTGCCTGCGGTCCTCGACATGGTTGCCGACGGCGTCGCGGGTGTGCGCGAGACCATGCTGCACCTGGCTGAGAACGACTACTTCTTCCTCCGGTTGTCCATGGCGGCAGCGAAGGCCTCTGCCGATGCCATGGTCGTACCCGGATCCACGCTGGTCTCGGCAATGGCGTTCAGTTGCCGAGGTTTCGCCATCAAACTCGCCGGTCTCGGCAACACCTGGTTCGAAGGACCCCCGCCCTTGCACGAGGGCAAGCTCTTTCAGGGTCACACCGACGACGAGATCACCTGGATGGGAGGCGAGTCACCGATCACCGAGACGGTGGGTCTGGGTGGATTCGCCCAGGCCTGCGCACTGTCGTTGCAGGACTACCAGGGTGGTTCGCCAGAGGTGATGATCGAACGCAACCGGGAAATGTATCGGATCACCCACGGTACCAACAGTTCTTATCGCATCCCCTTGTTCGCCTTCGAAGGGACCCCGACGGGAATCGACGCCCGTAAGGTCCTGTCCACCGATGTGTTGCCGGTGATGGATGTGGGGCTGGCCGGCCGCGACGGAGGGCAGATCGGTGCCGGGATCATCCGTGCACCGCGCGAGTGCTTCCAGGCGGCTCTCGACGCGCACACCGCTGCCTACGGCGCATCATGACCAGCTCGGGTGCGCGCTCGTTCGCGCTCACATTCGCCGGTGCGAATGCGGTGGTGACCGGGGCGGCCTCAGGTATCGGCGCAGCCACCGCACATCTGCTGGCGACAGCCGGAATCCGGACCCTGGCCCTCGACCTCGATGTTCCGGCGAACCGGTGCGAGACCACCGATCTACTGGTCGGACATGCCGTAGACGTCAGGGATCGCTCCGCACTGGAAGCCGCACTGCAGCAGACGTTTCCCGATGGGCGCCTCAACTACGTCGTCAACTGTGCCGGCATTGCCGCCCACACCGGGTTCCGCGGTGTCAGCGCGGGGGAGTGGCGCTCGATTCTGGAGGTCAATCTGGTCGGGGCCTACAACGTGATCGACAGTTGCGCAGACCTTCTCGGCGCCGGCGATCCCGCTGCCATCGTGAACATCACCTCGATGGAGGCCTCCCGTGTCATCGCGTTGACCAACCCCGATCCCAATCCGCACTACGCCGCCTCCAAAGCGGCCCTGGCGATGCTGACCAGCAGCGCAGCCAGAGCACTGGGAGGCCACACGCGGGTCAATAGCATCGCCCCAGGTTTCGTCGCCACTCCGATGGCGGCCCAGCATGGGGACAGCGCTGCGCTGCCGCCGCAATTGGCCGCCCGCACCGTAGTCAAGCGGTGGGCCCAATCACACGAGATCGCCAATGCGGCTGCGTTTCTGCTTAGTGACCAAGCAAGTTACATCACCGGCGCCGACATCCGTGTCGACGGCGGACTCGCCACCACCTGACGAAAGGGACGTCTGATGCCCATCAACCCCACCGCACAGAAGATGCTCGACGACTTTCGGGCGTCGGGTCGGCCCAACGCCCATCTGCTGCCCGTCGAGACCGCCAGGGCCAATTTCGAGGACACGTTCGCCGCCCTGGCGAAGCCCGAGGTTGCCAAGGTCCTCGAGGTGTCGATACCCACGCGGAACGGTGAGAACATCCGCGGCCGTGTCTATCTGCCCGATGTTTCCGGTGATTTGCCGCTGACCGTGTACTACCACGGCGGTGGCTGGCTGCTCGGCAGCATCGACTCGCATGACGTGACGACGCGGTTGCTGTCCACGTCATCAAGGTCGGCCGTCTTGTCGGTGGACTATCGCCGCGGGCCGGAGCACCGATTTCCCACGGCCGTGAACGATGCGATCGACGCCCTCGGCTGGGCCCGGGGTGGCTCCCGAGAGCTGGGGGAGCTGGGGATCGACCTCCTACGGGTCGCGGTCGCAGGGGACAGCGCCGGCGGCAACCTCGCCGGGGCAGTGGCCGTAGCCGCACGCGATGCCGGCACACACCCACCGTTACGGCACCAGCTGTTGGTCTATCCCAGCGCGACCTGTGATTTGACGATCGGCTTCGACGACGCCTACGAGGGTGTGATGCTCGAGCGTGACGAGCTGGTATGGCACCAGCGCAACTACTTCGAGAAGCCGGAGGACGCAGCGGACCCGCGGGCCTCCATCCTCAATGCCGACCATGACGGCCTGCCCTCTGCCACCGTCATTCTCGCCGAGTGCGACCCCATCAAGCCGCAGGGGGTGTTGTTGGCTCGGGCGCTGGAGTCCGCAGGCGTCGATGTCGAAAGTCGCGAGTATCCGGGAATGGTCCACGGCTTCTTTGGACTCGACGAGATCTTTCCGCTCGCCACCGACGCGATGACCTACGCCGGTCGCCGATTGGCCGCAGCACTGGAGCGGCGCTCGTGAGCTTCACTGCGGTGGTCACTGGGGCCAACGGTGGAATCGGCGGCGCGATAGCCGGCCGGCTGTGTGACGAGGGTATCCGGGTGGTAGCCACAGACGTCGGTGCTGAACCGGCACCCAACCTTGCGGCCATTGCCGACTACGTTCCGCTCGATCTGTTGGCCCAGGAGGTGCGGTTCGACGACCTGTTCGCCGCGGTCGGCGGGGATGGACTGGACTACCTGGTCAACGCCGCAGGGTTGGCGATGATGGATCACGACGGCTCCATCGTGGACACCAATGACGAGGCGGTGTGGGAACGCACCCTGGGAGTCAACGTGCACGGAGTGCGCAAGCTAATCGTCGCCGCGGTGCCTCACCTGCGCAAGGGCGCCGGCAAGAGCATCGTCAACGTCGCCAGCGTCGCCGGCCTCCGCGGGATGGATTCGCCGCTGGACGCCTATCAAGTCAGCAAGGCCGCCGTGGTGTCGCTCAGTCGCGCCGTCGCATTGCGATTGGCGAGCGAAGCGATCCGTTGCAACGCCCTGTGCCCCGGGGCCATCCTGACGTCGATGATCGCGCCGATCTACGACCGGTCACCGGAGCGCCGCAGCGACATGGAACGCCGCACACCGCTGGGGCGCCTCGGAACACCGGAAGACGTCGCCAATGCCGCGAGCTTCCTGCTCTCAGAGCAAGCATCGTTCATCACCGCCGCGGAGATCGTCGTCGACGGTGGCTGGATGGCGCAGCTCAAGTAGCGATTCTGTGACTGGAAATCAGACTGCAGCTCCTCACATTTCAACGACAAGGCGAGTGATCACAATGAAAACAGATGTGGCGTACCAGCCAAGGGTGGCAATCATCGGTGCCGGATTCAGCGGTATCGCCGCGGCAGTAGCACTCAAGAAACAGGGCATAGAGGACTTCGTCATCTTCGAACGTTCCCCGGGCTTGGGTGGCACCTGGAGACACAACACCTACCCCGGTGCCGAAGTGGATCTGGAATCGCACATTTACTCGTTTTCCTTCGAGCGGTACGACTGGACGCGCACCCACGCCGGATGGCAGGAGTTGCTGACCTATCTCCACTATGTGGCAACAAAGTGGAACCTTTTGTCGCACATGAAGTTCAACGAGCCGGTGGAACAGGTCAGCTGGTCAGATGAACGGAAGGACTACACAGTCCGGACCGTTTCGCAGGAAGACCATGGCCGGTTCACCGCGGTCATCAGCGCCGTCGGTTTCCTGAACACCCCGGCCAAGCCACCGTTCGTCCGGGATCAGCACGACTTCGCGGGGCCGGTGTGCCACACGTCAGAATGGCGCGAAGGGCTGGACATGGCGGGCAAGAACGTCGGAGTTCTAGGCACGGGTTCCTCGGCCGTACAGATCGTGACGGAAGCCGAGAAGGTGGCTTCCTCGGTCACCGTCTTCCAGATCGAGCCGAACTGGATGCTGCCCAAGGAGGCTCGAGACTTCAGCCCACTGGAACGCCGGCTGAACAACCTCTCGCCGGTGTACATGTATCGGCGGTGGAAGCTCTACCTCGACTACGATCTGCGCCAGCTCCAGGCCCGCCATGCGCGGCAGGATCGCGTCCTGAACGGCAAGCGGCGGCAGGCGGCACTGGCCTTCCTGCATCAGGAGATGGCCGACCGGCCGGATCTGCTCGAGTTGCTGACGCCCGAATTCCCAATGGAAGGGCGACGGACCGTCATCAGTGACACCTACTACCGGGCGCTGAAGAGTTCGAAGGTCAGGCTGATACCCCATGCAGTGAAGGGACTCTCGGCACGCGGAGCGGTCGACGCCAACGGTGAGGAGCACCCGCTCGACTTGATCGTGCTCGCAACGGGTTTTCAGGCCCACCAGTATCTGAGCACCTACCGGGTGGCTGGCGAGAACGGGGTGGACCTCCACGACCGATGGTCCGAAGGGGCCGAAGCGTTCCTCGGCACGATGGTGCCGGGGTTCCCGAACTTCTTCGTGATGTTCGGCCCGAACACCAACATCGTTCCTCTGGTTGCGTTTTACGAAGCACAGGCTGATTTCTCAGCCCGTCTCATCGCCAGCGCGGCGCGTCAAGGTAAGCGGCGCATCGATGTTCGACGCTCCGCGTTCTACATCTACAACGACTGGATCCAGGACCTGCTGGGCAAGACGGTGTGGGCCACCACCGAGAGTTACTTCCGTGCTGGTTCGCACCGAACGGGCAAAGTGATCTCCCAGTGGCCGACCAGCCCCACCCTGTACCTGCTGGCCATGCGGTTGCTCCGGCGGCTGGCAACAAAGCTCAGCTAACACTCCAACCAGAATCGCGAAAGCACCATCAGTTTGAACGACGCGTGTCGGGATCGCGCGGGGCGCTTTGGCGACCGCGATCGAATATGTCAAGCAGCGCAGTCGGTTCGGTCACGCGTCTCGCCGCGGTGACGTTCTTCCAATGGGCCCAAACCTTGACCCACATCACAAAACAGCTATAAACTAGACCTTAAGTAAGCACTCGTCCGACATCCGCCGAGTGACTACTCGACGATTCAGGAGAAGCCATGACAGTCCGATTCGAATCCTCGACCGCCAGCAGCCCGGCCCGCTCCAACGGTGCGCGTCTTCCGCGCGGCGTGTGGTCAGTGTCCGCGCTGAGGGAAGCGGTCGACGCCGGGAGGATCACCAAGGTCTTGATGGTGGCCGCGGACAACATCGGCCGGCCACTCGGGGAGCACTTCCCGGCCCGCCGGTTTCTCGACCACGTCGACGACCCGACCGCGTTCCGCATCCCGCTGATGGTGTGGCAGCTGGACATCGAGCAGGACCTCAACCCCGATCTTGAGCATGTCGGTGGTCTCAGTAACGGCGGTCCGGACTGCTTCCTCAAGCCCGACCTCAATACACTGCGCGTCCTGCCCTGGATTCCCGATACCGCTTTCGTCATCTGCGATCCAATTCTGCCCGACGGATCAGTCCTGGAGCTCGCTCCCCGGCAAATCCTCAAGCGCCAGCTGGCTCGGCTCGCCGCGCACGGCGCCACGGTGCAATGTGCCTCCGAACTGGAGTTCTATTTGTTCGACCAGAGCTACGAAACCGGATGGGACGCCGGGTATCAGAAGCTCACCCCAGCCTCGCGGTTCAAGGCGGCCTACGATCCCCTCGCCGCTATCGGCAATGAGCCGTTCATCAACGCGGTCGTCGAGCAGATGGAGCAGGCCGGCGTCGAGATCGAGGCGCTGTCCTGCGAGTACGGTATCGGCCAGCAGGAGATCAATCTGACGCATACGAGCGCCCTCGAGATGGCTGACCGGCACTTCATCTACAAGTTCGGCGTCAAGACCATCGCGACGCGGATGGGGAAGTCGGCCACCTTCATGGCGAAGTGGGACGGCGGCGATGTGGGCAGTTCCTGTCACATCCACACCAGCCTCTGGTCGCTGGACGGTGCGACCCCGTTGGGTGACGATGCGCTGTTCGACGGTTTCGTGTCCGGGTTGGTGGGACATGCCCGCGAGATGTGCCTCCTCTACGCGCCGAACCTCAACTCCTATCGCCGCTTTCAACCCAACTCGTTCGCACCGACCACGGTTGCCTGCGGGAACGACAACCGCACCATGTCGTTCCGGGTGATCGGGGATGGGCCGACCCGCCGGGTCGAGAACCGCATACCGGGAGCGGATGTCAATCCCTACGTGGCCATTGCTGCTGCGGTCGCGGCCGGCGTCAACGGTATTGAGAACGAACAGCCATTCCCCGAACTCGTCGACGGCAACGGTTATACCCGCCACGACCTGCCCCAGCTGCCCACCTCCCTACCCGAGGCCTTGGGTCTCTTCGGGAACAGTGAACCCGCCAAGCACGCATTCGGTCGCGAGGTTCACGATCACCTGCTCACCGTTGGCCGCGGGGAACTGACTGCATTCCTGACGCAATCGGTGACGGATTGGGAACAACGCCGCTACTTCGAACGCACCTGACATCATGTCGACGGTATTGGCCTACAACAGCCTGCTGGACCACCTCGTCCGGACTGACTCTTGGCTGGCTCAAGGACAGTCCAGCTATGCCCTGGCAAGGAGGGCGGTGGATTCCGCCGACTTTGCGAGCGCCGAGGACTACGCGGCGATGACAGTGCAAGAGGCGTCGGAGGCGTACGAGCTCTACGCGACGTGGCTCCGTCAGATTCCGAATGTCCTGGTTGACAATGGAATCAGCGCCGACGTTCTCGAGCAATCGCTTGCTGAGACAACGGCGAGGATAGGAGACCACGACCTCGACACTGGGTGGGCCACCTATCAGCACTTGATCAAGACCTTCACCCAGGCATGCCAGGACAATGACGCCGACGCCGCGCGGAATCTGCTCGCCGAAGCGCGCCGGACCTGGCAACACCACCATGATCGCGCGTGCGACAGCATCGTCGCGCTGCTTGGACTGGCCGCCACGCAACTCGGTGAGGGTTTCGTTGGAGAGCTGTGGGATATTTTGCTGGCCAGGCTGTACGACCGAGCCGCCACGGTGTACGACCCCGCAACACGGACGTGGGCCCAGTCGCTGGAGCGCCTGTTCCTCGACATCGCGGAAGCTACGCGCGGCCATCTCACTGGGCCACGGCGCGATGGGTCGTTCTCCGTCACGGAAGACGCCGATCGATGGGTGATGACGTTCGCTCCATGCGGATCGGGTGGGCGGACCTACGAGGTGGAGCCAACTGATGTGTCGCCTCGCGTGACGACGGAACGACATGACTGGGCATGGAATACCCCAGGGGTGTGCCTGTATTGCGCACACTGTTGTCAACTGCAACAACGTGCCCCTATTGCCCGGCTCGGTTTCCCACTCAGAGTTGTGAAACCTCCGACGCAGGGCCAGTCGCCAGCGGTCTGCACATGGTCGATCTACAAAGATCCCAGCCGAGTCCCTGATGAGGCCTACACCAGCGTCGGTTTCGACCCGCCGACGCGTCATACCGACGGCTAGATGGTTCGGGTGCACGCACCAGCGAAACATCAATGACCATGTTGACGTGCCGGTGGCGTGGTGCAGGAGCCTATCGAGGATGTCGACGGGCGGTGGTCTGGTCGGGCCGGACCCACTCAAGGTTTAGTGATCCGCCTCGCCAGTTGTGGTGGGCCCCTTGGCAATGAACGTTGATGGGGTCGACGCTATCTGGTCTGGGGTAGCGTATGCGATGGAGCTCCTGCGGGAGTGTGTCAGTACCGCAGCAGCTTCCGCGACGGCGGCCGACCAGAGCGCACGTGGCCGCTGTATCGGCCGAGTGGTCTAGCGGGGTTACGCCAGCTACGGCCGTTTCGGCGCTGCGTCAGCGATGACAGTGCGCAGTCGCGGACCGAGCGATTCGATTGGTTCGTCGGTAGTCATCACGATTACTGCGGTCTGCACCTTGGGAGTCCCGTGCAGGATTGTCCAGGGGAGGGCTAGAGCTTCCATCAAATCGGGTTTCGGATCGTCCGTGTCACCACGGAGCCATCGACGAAGAACGTGGTTGTGTGCGGTGACAACTGCGTTGGCGAACATTTCGGCCCGAAGAGAGCCGTTCCAATCGTCTGGCATCGCTCGGTCGAGATGTGCGGAGAATAGGCGAACGTACCTCGATACGGTGGTGGTCTCGAAGTCGCGTAGGACTGGCACCGAGGTCGTGAGCCGGTACCGTGCACGCGCTCTGTCGCCCTCGGCGAGATAGTGATCGAAGACAGAGGTCGCAACAGAGATTACCTCCGCCGGAATGGCCTCTGCGGAGGCGGCGGACAGTCTGGCATCGGCTCTCCGCAACAGGGCTCGGTGATCAGGAAAGATCAATGCCTCTTTGGAACCGAACTGGCGAAACGCGGTGGTACGGCCCACGCCTGCCCTGGCAGCGATGTCCTCAACGCTCGCCGCTTCATAACCCCGCTCTTCGAACAAGGCGAACGCCGCGCTCATCAGGCGCTCTCGGGTTGTCTCTGAAGCAGGCATTGGTTTAGTCTCCGTTATGTACGGAGTACCGATTATATGGTATTCAGTACCAGGAGTCGGGAATGTCTGGAAGATCTCGTCGTGCCGCCGAGGGCCACCCGCGTACTCGTGCCGGCGGGAACGGACAAGTTGTAAGGGGTCAGGAATTATGCTGGTGAACAAGGATTTCGATCTGTTTGCGCTGCCGGAGGAGCATGTAGAGTTGCGCGCGGCGACGCGCGCGCTGGCGGCGAAGGAAATCGCTCCGCACGCGGCGGACGTCGACGCCAATGCACGTTTCCCGGAAGAAGCGTTGCGCGCCCTCAACGCGTCGGGTTTCAACGCCGTCCACGTGCCTGAGGAGTACGGCGGCCAGGGTGCGGATTCGGTGGCCGCGTGCATCGTGATCGAGGAGGTCGCTCGGGTTGATGCGTCGGCATCGTTGATCCCGGCGGTGAACAAGCTGGGCACCATGGGTCTGATCCTGCGCGGCTCCGAGGAGCTCAAGAAGCAGGTCCTGCCGTCGTTGGCGGACGGGGCGATGGCCTCGTATGCGCTTTCGGAACGTGAGGCGGGCAGTGACGCAGCCGGGATGCGGACCCGGGCCAAAGCCGATGGTGACGACTGGATTCTGAACGGCACGAAGGCGTGGATCACCAACGGTGGTAAGTCGTCCTGGTACACGGTGATGGCGGTGACCGACCCGGACAAGGGTGCCAACGGGATCTCGGCGTTCATCGTCCATGTCGATGACGAGGGTTTCACGGTCGGGCCCAAGGAGCGCAAGCTCGGGATCAAGGGTTCCCCCACCACGGAGTTGTATTTCGAGAACTGCCGGATCCCGGGGGACCGGATCATCGGTGAGCCGGGTACTGGGTTCAAGACTGCGTTGGCGACGTTGGATCACACTCGCCCCACCATCGGTGCGCAGGCTGTCGGTATCGCGCAGGGTGCGTTGGATGCGGCGATCGAGTACACCAAGGGCCGCAAGCAATTCGGCTCGGCAATCAGTGACTTTCAAGGTGTGCAGTTCATGCTGGCCGACATGGCGATGAAGGTCGAAGCCGCCCGGCTGATGGTGTACAGCGCGGCCGCCCGGGCGGAGCGTGGTGAAGGCAATCTGGGGTTCATCTCGGCGGCGTCGAAGTGCTTTGCCTCCGATATCGCCATGGAGGTCACCACTGATGCCGTTCAGCTCTTCGGCGGCGCCGGCTACACCGTCGACTTCCCCGTCGAGCGGATGATGCGTGATGCCAAGATCACCCAGATCTACGAAGGCACCAACCAGATCCAGCGCGTCGTGATGAGCCGCGCACTACTGCGCTGAGCCGGCGCCTCGGCCTCACTAATTGCCGCGGCTGCTGTACGGAGTCTCGAAGTGCCGTTGTCGACCCTGGCGACAGAAGCGTGCGTCGAGTTGGCGGGCGACTGGTGAACGGGCGTGCGCACTTTGCGGGGTCGGCAGATCGACACCGGTACGTCGACGTCGGAATAAGGCGGCCAGTGTTCAGGCCCGCCCGTCGCGCCCGCGGTGGCCGGGTTGGTGTGTCGACGGATCGCATCGCAGCGAGGCGACGACGAGATCGCCGATCTCTTCCGCCAATCGGTTCACGTGCCGTTCGTCGGCGTGGGGGTACCACTCGTGGACCATGTTCAACATGCCGAGAAGCGAACCCGACGCCAGCCGGATGTCTATGTCGGGACACGCCGCGCCGTCATCCTGAGCTTCGCGTAGCACATCGGTGAAACGGCGGGCGTAGTTCTCGCGTTCGGCCGCAATCTCTCTGCCGCGCTCATCGGACAGTGAACGAAAATCCCGGAAGAACACCGTGGCCTGGTCGCGATTGGCCAAGACGTAGCGGACGTGGGCCTCGGCGATGCGGCGCACCTTGTCCAGTGGCGCGATCTCCAGGGCGCTCAGTTTCTCGATGTCCGCTTGGCTGGTGGCCAGCATGCCCTCGAGTACCGCGTACAGAAGATCTTCTTTGCCGGAGATGTAGTAGAAGAGGCTTCCTTTCAGCAAGCCCACCGCTTCGGCGATGTCCTGCACGCTGGTCGCTGCATAGCCTTTCTCGATGAACAGTTGGGTTGCCGCGCTGACTATCTCGGCGCGCCGAACGTTCGCTTTGTTCGATTTCTGCGACGCCGTGGGACGCCTGGTAGCCATTACGGTGCCTCCTTCCGGTGCCCGATAAGCCTGCCGATGTGGCACCTCGTGGTTCACCAAACAATCGATTGGCAGAATAGCAAGTTGGCCCCACCTGTGATGAGGCGTTGCGCCCTGCCGCGCGCAAACCATGTCATCGCCGGCCCGCACTGCGGTTCGCCTGGCACACGCCTGTTGCACGGCGGCCTGGGTCCAGAACAATTCCCGTGAACGCTGATTGTGGTACTTCCCGCTCTTGTCCCGCTGCGTGACGTGCGCTACAGTAACTTCTACCAATCGTTTGGTAGAAGTAAGGAGCGGTCTGTGGGTGACGAGGTTCCCTACTACTGGAAAGCACTCGACTGGAACGCGTTGATGGCGGACTATCCGCCACCGCCGCTGTTCGAGCGGGCCGCAGCGGTGAGGACCGATGAACAGTGGCGGGAACTGCAGGAGAGGCGGGTGCTCGCGCGGGTCCGCGATGCCTGGAAGGTGCCGTTCTACCGAAAGCGTTGGTGGGCAGCGGGTTTGGATGAGAACTCGGTGCGGTCGCTGGACGACCTGCGCTACATCCCCACCTTCACTAGCGACGACCTCAAGGCCGCGATCGACGCCAGGCCGCCGTTCGGTGAGCACCACCCGTTCGACCGCAACTCGATGGCCGACTACCTGCCGCTGAAGCTGCAGACGAGTGGGGGAACCACCGGTCTGCCCAGAACCACCGCATTCGACAGCCTCGCCTGGGAGGTCCAGGGCATCCAAGCCGCCCGGGGCCTGTGGGCGATGGGGGCGCGGCCGGGTGACGTGATCCAGATTCCGTTCACCACCTCCCTGGCCAACGCGGCATGGTGCTACTACATCGGCGTCCATCACTGGCTGGGAGGTGTGCCGGTGACCACCGGATCCGGGGTGGTGACGCCATCGGAGCGGCAGCTCGAACTGGCGGCGGCATACGGCACGAACGGGTGGATGGGACACGGCGAATACCTCGGCCGGCTCGTCGAAGTGGCCGATTCGATGAACTTCGATCTGCATTCTTTGCCCACCAAGTACATTCAGGCACTTCTCGGCAACGACGGCGCCGGCGAACTGCGGAGGGCGCTCGAGGAGGCGTGGGGTGCTCCGGTCTATGACACCTACGGCACTCACGAGATCGGACTGATTGCGTTCGAGTGCAGGATGCAGGACGGGCGCCACGTCAGTGAGGACACCGCCTACCTCGAGACCGTCGACATCGACGACCCGACACGTGAGTTACCCCCCGGCCAGGTGGGCGACCTCGTCGCGACGTCGCTGCACCGGGGCGTGCCCCCGCTGATCCGGTTCAACACGCAGGACGCCCTTGCGATCCTGCCACGCGCGCGCTGCGAATGCGGGTTACGGACCACCCGGCTGTCCGGCATGCAGGGCCGCAGCGACGAGATGGTGAAACTCCGCGGCCAGAGCGTCTTTCCGATGGCATGCCAGGACCCGGTGCGCGCCGATTCGCGCACCAACGGACAGTTCCTGTGCGTTCTGACCAGCGACGGTGCGGGCGTCAGCAAAAAGACGGAGATGACCGTCCGGGTCGAGCGCCGCGGACCTGGCATCGACACCGACACACTGCGAAACGATCTCGAAAGGGCCTTGAAGACCGTCCTGAACGTCCGCGTCGGCGTCGAGATCGTCGACGCAGGCACGTTGACCGAGTTCACCAGGCTCGGAGGAGAGGGAAAGGTCCGCCGTCTCCTCGACCTGCGCAGCAAGTAGCAGCACCACCAATCACCCCGAGCACGACAGATCAATACGACCGCATGAAAGGCGCCGTTCATGGCCACTCAATCAGAAACCGAGGCCCCGCCTGTCTCGGCCCGCAAGGTCGCTGTCGCCAGTTTCATCGGAACGGCCATCGAATTCTTCGACTTCGGTGTCTTCAGCACCGCCGCAGCCCTGGTCTTCAACGACATCTTCTTCCCCGACCTGGACCCCAGCGTCGGCATCCTCGCGGCGTTCGCAACCTTCGGAGTGGCCTTTCTCATCCGGCCGCTCGGCGCCATGATCTTCGGCCACTTCGGAGATCGCATCGGCCGCAAGCGAATGCTGGCTCTGACCCTCATCCTCATGGGCGTCAGCACCACCATGGTCGGGCTGCTGCCCACGTACGCACAGATCGGGATCTGGGCGCCAATCCTGTTGGTGTTCTCCAGACTTCTGCAGGGGCTAGCGGTGAGCGGCGAGTGGAGCGGCGCCGTTCTGATGGCGATGGAGCACGCCCCCGCTGACAAACGCGCTTATTACGCCTGCTGGCCGCAGCGGGGCGTGCCGCTGGGCTGGTTGCTGTCCACCGGGTCGTTCGCACTGGTGATGCTGCTCCCCGAAGACGTCGTGATGAGCTGGGGTTGGCGGGTTCCGTTCCTTGCCAGTGGATTGCTGGTTCTCGTGGGCCTCTACATCCGTCTTCAACTGCCCGAGTCGCCAGCGTTCAAAGCAGTCCAAGAGCAACACAAGATTGCCCGCTACCCGAGCCTCGACGTCTTCCGGCACGCCAAGAAGCGCGTGCTGATCGCGGTTTTCGCGATGTCGGCCAGTTGTGCCGGCTTCTACATGGCGGTGGTGTTCGCCTTGAGCTACACCGTTGAACAGACCGGGGCGTCGCGCACCACGGTGCTGTCGGCTGTCGCGTTCTCGCTGGGACTGCTCATCTTCACCATCCCGGTCTTCGCCCGACTGTCGGACCGCTACGGTCGTCGGCCCATCATCCTGACCGGCACGGTGTTGATGCTGGTGTTCGCTTTCCCGTTCTTCTGGCTGCTCAACACCGGTAACGCGTTGGCGATCACACTCGCCATGGTGATCGCGGTGTCGTTGATCTATGGGATGACAGGCGCACCGATGGCGATCTTTTTGCCCGAACTGTTTGAAACTCGCATGCGCTACAGCGGATCTGCCATCGGGTATCACATCGGCTCGATGGTCAACGCGGGCCCCGTTCCGTTCATTGCAGCGGCACTCTTCACCTGGGCCGGTGGGTCCTGGGCCTTGTCCGCGTATCTGGCTGTGGCAGCGGTTCTGACCCTGGTCGCGGTGGCCGCAGCGCGGGAGACGTACCGCGACGACATCGAAATGGTGGGGAGCTGACTGCGCATCGTCGGCCTGACGAACAGTCCCGTTCATGCTTGCCACAGCATGCACGGGACTGGTCTTTGTTGGGCAGTGTCAGCGGCGTGCTGCGGTGATGCGGTCCAACCCCTCCTGAAGAAGGACGGGCACCGCTTCGGCGGCCTTGTCGAATCCGGTGTCATGGCCGCCGCCGACCCGGTGACGGTGGTCGATGCCGGCGGCGATGACGGCCAGCTTGAAGTAGGCGAGCGCCACGTGAGCGTCCCAGTGTCGCAAGGATCTACCGCTGGCGCGTTCATACACCCCGGCCAGGGAATCGGCGTCGGGGATCCGAGGGCTGGTCCAGGCGCTGGAAAATCCGAGAATGAGGTCCAGCGCCCGGTGCCGGTAGACACACATCGTCGCCACGTCGGCAGTGGGTTCACCGATGGTCGACAGCTCCCAGTCGATGATCGCCTGGATCCGGGGCGACGCGGAGCTGCCATGGAGATCGATGAGGGTGTTGTCGATGCGGTAGTCCCCGTGCACGACCGCGGCACGGTCCTGTGTAAAACCATAGTCGCGCAAGCTTCTTGACAACTCCTCGGCCAGCGGATGGAGCGCGGAAAATCCGACTTGGCTCCATTGTTGCGTCCAGCGCCTGATCTGGCGCTGCGCGTATCCGGTGGGACGCCCGAAATCAGCGAGTCCTATCTTGGTGTGGTCGACGGCGTGCAGAGTCGCAAGGGCATCGACGAGCGCGGTGGTGATCGCCGAGAGCCGCGCCGCGTCCACCCCTCCGAGATCGACGCGAGTCTGCAGGCAATGCCCCGGTACCAGACGTGTCACGAGGAACGGCACACCGAGGACGGGCTCGTCCTCGCAAAGCGCAACCGGGTACGGGACCGGCACGTCGGTGTCGACGAGAGCACGCATGACGGTGTACTCGCGTCGGACGTTGTGTGCGGACTCGGTGCGTCCTCGGCGAGGGGGAGTCCGCAGAACCCAGCTCGAAACACCGTCGTCGACGCGGTAAGTGAGATTGGAGCGACCACCGGTGAAGAGTGTCGCGGTGAGCGGCCCGGCTGGTGGCTCACCGGCGTCGCGCAGGTGGACGGCCACCGAGTTGAGTTCTTCTGCGGTCAGGTCATGCACCGAAGTCAGTCGCCTTCGGTGATGGCCCGGATAGCGCGCTTGGCCAGCGCCCAACGGTGCACTTCGGAGGGGCCGTCGTAGATGCGGAACGGCCGGATCTCCCTGGCGACCCGTGCGACGGGCAGTTCAGTGGAAACACCCATGCCGCCGCACATTTGAGTGGCCCGGTCGACCACACGGTGCAGGGCTTCTGCGGCGAAGGTCTTGGCGATCGACGTGTCGGCCGTCGCGGCTTCCCCATTGTCGAGCTGTTGGCATGCCACGCCCAGCAGCGCCCGTGTCGCCGCCAGATCGATCTCGTTGTCGGCGATCATCTGCTGCACCATGCCATGGTCGGCAAGCCGTGCACCGAACGCCTGACGGCTCACCACGTAGCGGACCGCCACGTCGTGCGCCCGCCGTGCGGCGCCGGTCCAGCGCATGACATGGGTCATGCGAGCCGGGCCCAACCGCACCTGTGCGTAGTCAAAACCCCGGTCGACCTCACCGAGGACGTCGGCGTCGGGCACGAATGCATCGGTGAAGCCAAGTTCGCAGTGCCCGCCAATCATCGACCTGTCGACGGTACCGACATGGCGCAGCACCTCGGCGCCTTCAGTCTGTGCGGGCATCAGGAACATGGTTGCGCCGCCTCGCTCGCCGGGCTGTCCGCTGGTCCGGGCCATGGTGATGAAGAAGGCGGCTCCGTCAGCCCCGGTGATGAACCATTTGTGGCCGTTGATAATCCACCCACCGTCGACCTTCGCCGCGCGGGTCTGCAGTGCCGCCGGATCACTGCCTGCGCCGGGGGCGGGTTCGGTCATCGCGAAGGCCGAGCGAACCTCGCCCCGGGCCAGTGGCTGCAGATACCGCGTTCGCTGCGAGTCGGTGGCCACCGCGTCGAGGAGATGAACATTGCCTTCGTCGGGTGCCGCAATACCCGTGGCGAGTGGCCCAAACAAGGAGTATCCCGCCTCCTCAAAGACCGCCGCACGCGCGACCATTCCCAGGCCCAGACCACCGCAGTCCACGGGTGCGTGCGGGGCGAAAACCCCCGCCGCGCGCGCCTTGTCTTGAAGTCGGATGCGGAGCGCCTCCGCGCCGGCGGCCTCGATGTCGCCGTCGTATTCGTCGTCGACGTCAAGGACGTGAGCTCGGATGAATGCGCGGGTTCGTGTCGTCAGGTCGTGTTGAGTCATGTGATCTGAGATCTCTCAGCGTTCCAGCAGGGTTCCGGTCGGGCGCCAGGCGCCTCTGAGATGCGCCAGGTGATAGGGGGCCTCGGATCGCGGCAGTCCGAGTTCGAAGGCGGCGCGAAGCGGCCACGCGGGCTCCCGCAGTGCCGCCCGGCCGATGGAGACGACATCGGCCCTACCCGAGGCGATCACCTCTTCGGCCTGCGCGGGTTCGGTGATGAGGCCGACGGCGCCGGTCGGGATGCCGGCTCCGGCCCGGATTTGCGTCGCGAAGTCCACTTGGTATCCGGGAGCGACGGGAATGATCTGACGCTCATCGAGTCCGCCGGAACTAGCGTCGATGAGATCGACGCCATGGTCGCGCAGTCGGACGGCCAGTGCAATGCATTCGTCGAGTTCCCAACCACCGTCGATCCAGTCGGTTGCCGACAGTCGCACGACCAGGGCCGTGCCGTCCGACACTGCATCCCGGACGGCGTCCACCACCTCGATCAGAAACCGGGCGCGGTTGGCGAACGAGCCTCCGTAGGCGTCGTCGCGGATGTTGGTCAGCGGTGAGAGGAATTCGTGCAACAGGTATCCATGCGCGCCGTGCAGTTCGATGACGTCGAATCCGGCCGCGGCGGCACGCTGGGCCGCGGCGGCGAAGGCCGTGATCACCGCCGCGATGTCCGGGATGTCCATCGTCCGGGGAGCCGGAAACCCGTTCCACGACAATGCCGACGGTGCGATGGTCTCCCACGCGGCGGTAGGTTCCGGGGTCCCGGCATCGAACCAGGGTGCGCCGGTGGAGGATCCGGCCTTACGGCCGGCGTGCGCCAGCTGCACCCCGGCAAGTGCCCCCTGGTCGTGAACGAACTCGACGATCCGGGCCCACGCCTTGGCCTGCTGGTCGTTCCACAGTCCGGGGTCCTCCGGGCTGATCCGGCCCTGCGGGGTGACAGCCGTCGCCTCTGCCATCACCAGTCCGAAGCCGCCCACGGCTCGCGCCCCGAGCTGCACCAGGTGCCAATCCGTCGGGACGCCATCACGTTCGGTCACCGCGTACTGGCACATCGGCGGCAGCCAGATCCGGTTGCGCGACGTGGCCCCGCGCAGCGTGAGGGGGGTGAAGAGCTGTGACATGGGGACCTCTCATGGTGTCGTGGGCGTTCCCGACCTATGGGGTCGCCGCTGTGATGTGGTCGAGTCTTCGTTTGAGGAGGTGCTCCCCGGCCACCCCGGCGACGGCGGCGATCAACGGTGGCGCACCGACCTGCCCGCCGATGCCGACGGCGGTCTGCAGATCCTTGAGCAGAATGCTGAACCGCGCGGCCTCACCGCCGTGGGGGTGTGTTCGCATGTGATGGTCTGCGGTGCACCAGTTTTCGGTCATCCATGAGTTGCCGCTGCTGGCTTTGACGACGTCGAGGAAGACCGGCTCGGGAATGGCGAAGGCCTCGGCGATCCGCAGCGCTTCGAGCGCCACCAGATAGTTTGTTTCACCCATCATGTTGTTGCAGAGTTTGAGCACCTGAGCGCTGCCGGGGGTGTCAGCAACGCGGAAGGCGTGGAGGCTCGTCGCCTCCCATAGTGGGCGCAGTCTGTCGAATGTGGCGGCACTCGCCGCGACCATGACGGTCAACCGGCCTTCCAGCCGGGCGGCATGCGAGCCGGACACGGGTGCATCGACAACCTCGACGCCGTGTCCGGCGGCTTCTGCAGCCAGCTCCTGCATGAGAAGGGGGGTGACGGTGCTGTGCACCACGAGCGTCGACCCGGGACGCATCTGCTCGAACAGGCTCTCTCGTTGCACGAAGGCGCGTATTTGCGCATCGTCGAGTAGACACAGGCAGAGGACATCGGACTGTTGCACCACGGTGGCGGGGTTGTCTGCCCATCGCCCGCCCCACCCCATGACCTCCGCTTCCAGGTGCGGGCGAAGGTCATGGGCGAGGAGTGCGAGCCCATGTCGTGCGTAGTTCGCCGCCATCGGGGCGCCCAAGTCCCCGAGACCGACGAAGCCGAGGGTGCCGAGGGGAGTGTCGTCCGCTGGCATCGTCACGATGTCTCGAGGATCTCCAGCTGAACGCCGTTGGCACTCTTGGGGTGCAGGAACGTGACTGCACCGTATTTGGTGTCGCGTGCTGGGTCGAGGAGGGGAGTGATGCCCTGTTCCTTGAGTCCGGTCATAGCGGCAGCCATGTCCGAGGTTTTCAGAGACACCAGGAAGAGTCCCTCGCCCTTGTTGTCCAGGAACTTTGCCACCGAAGTGTCTGGTTCCGTCGACGTGATGAGGATGATGGCCAGGCCGTCGAAGTCGAAGCGTGTCCCGATCAGCCCCGGGAAGGCGAAGTCGTTGGGCGCCAGCGGCTTTCCTGCGGTACCGAGAAGTGTCTCGTAGCGTGCGGTCGCGGCTTCGAGATCCTTCACGGCGATGTTGAATCCGTAGACTCCGGTTATCATCTGTGAACCTTTCTGCGCTTCTGGGTATTCGGCGTTCACGTGCATCAGGCCACGGACTCGACGATGGTGGCGTTGGCGAGTCCTCCGGCCTGGCACATGGTTTGAAGGCCGTAGCGTCCGCCGCGGCGTTCCAGCTCGTGGAGCAGAGTGGTCATCAGTCGGGCGCCTGAGCAGCCGACCGGATGGCCCAGCGCGATAGCGCCTCCGTTCGGGTTGACCGAGGCCTCGAACCACTCGTCGGGCACCTTCAGTTCGTTCTTCCACGCCAGGACGATGGGGGAGAACGCCTCGTTGATCTCGACCACATCGATGTCTGTCAGATCCAGACCAGCGAGATCGAGGACCTTCTGGGTCGCGGGAATGGGCGCCGTCAACATGAGTTTCGGGTCGTCACCGACAGCGGTGCCCGTGACGTACCTGGCGCGGATCCGCAATCCGTGCTTTTCGGCGAATTCCCGGCTGGTGAGCAGCACTGCGGCCGCCCCGTCGGTGATCTGTGAGGCGCCGGCCGCGGTGACCACCCAGTTCGCTTCCGGGAATCTGGAGGCCGACTCCTCGCTCCAGAAGGCCGGCCTCAGCGAGGCCAGCTTCTCCATGTTTGGTTCGCGGATGCCTTCGTCCTGCTTGACGAGGCCAGCCGCGGTCTCGACCGGCGCGATCTCCTGGTCGAACCGGCCGGCGTCGCGCGCGGCACCGGCGAGCGTATGCGACCGCGCGGCGAAGGAATCACAGTCCTCGCGGGTGATGTCCCAGCGGGCGGCGATCAATTCAGCACTCAGCCCCTGGCCAATCAGGTCGTAACGCTGCAGCAGCGCGTCGGAGAAGGGGTGCCCCGGTCCGGCGTCTCCCGACCGACCGATGGGGATGCGACTCATGTTCTCGACACCGGATGCGATGACGGCTTGATAGGCGCCGCAGGCGATTCCCTGCGCAGCGAAGTGAATCGCCTGCTGGGAACTGCCACACTGACGGTCCACGGTGGTGCTGGGCACATGCTGGGGAAGGCCCGCTGCGAGCCACGCATTGCGGCCGATGTTCCAGGCCTGTTCGCCAACCTGACCAACGCAACCGGCGGTGTGGTCGTCGATCAGGCCGGGATCGACGCCCGACCTCTCGATCAGCGCCGTCAAGCAGGACCCCAGCAAGTCGACGGGATGAACTCCGGCGAGACCGCCGTTCCGCCTGCCCAGCGGGGTGCGGATGGCCTCCGCGAAAACTACTTCAGTCATGGACTTCCTCTCCTTTGTCTGATCGTATTTGACCAAACGATTGGTAGAAAAGCAAGCAGCTTTTAAACTATGGAAGCGAGCGGTGGACTCGACCTGTCGATGCGGGGCGACTCCCCGAGTTGATTCGAGTATTCCCCGGCAGCAGTGTGTTTCAGCGGTCCCGGCAAGTCCGAGGTTGACCTTTGCGCTCGCGAGACCTACGTTTCAATGATGCCACGTTCTAACAATCGATTGGTAGAATTACCTGAGGTTGAACTGTTGGTGACGCGCTGGGTCGGCAACCGGTGAGCGTCACATCGGTGTCCGGCGTCGCCGCCGACGCCGGCACGACTCAGCGTCTGGACTTGTATCGTGCGCTGCTGCGGATCCGCCACTTCGAGACCATGGCGAGCAAGCTCTACCGGGACACCGAGATCCCTGGGTTCGTCCACGTCTCGGTGGGGCAGGAGGCCGTGGCGGTGGGCGCCTGCTGGGGGCTGCGCGCCGACGACGTGATCACGTCCAATCATCGCGGACACGGTCACGTCCTCGCCAAGGGTGCGGACATGAAGGCCATGTTCGCCGAGTTGATGGCCCGAGAAACCGGTACGTGCCGAGGCCGCGGCGGGTCGATGCACATTGCCGACCTGGGTCGGGGCGTATTTGGAGCCAACGGGATCGTCGGCGCCGGGCTGCCCATCGCCGTTGGGGCGGCCACCGCGATCAAGCTCCGGGGCACCGGTAACGTCGTGGTTGCCTTCTTCGGTGACGGGGCCGCAGCACAGGGCGCCTTTCACGAGTCGATCAATCTCGCGGCCACCCTGCAGCTTCCCGTCGTATTCCTCTGCGAGAACAACCATTTCGCGGAGTTCTCCACCGCGGAAAACCTGCCGACCGTGACCTTGGCGCAGCGCGCAGCCGGTTACGGAGTTCCATACCTCTACGCCGACGGCAACGACGTCGAAAAAGTTCACGCCGTGGCAGAACAGGCCGCATCCTTGGCTCGGGCCGGCAAGGGGCCGGTGCTGATGGAAGCGGAGACCTACCGCATCCATGGACACTACGAGGGCGACCCGCAGCGTTACCGCTCGGCCGACGAACTCGAAACGTGGCGGGACCGCGACCCGATCACGCTGTTCAAAGCTCGCCTGCTTTCCTCGGGGTGGTCAGCCGGAGAAATCGAGTCGGTGCAACGCGAGGTCGAAACCGAGGTCGCCGAGGCAGTCGAGTTCGCCCGCGCCTCGAACGCACCCAGCGCAGAGTCGCTGCGACAGTTTGTTTACAGCGAGACACCCCCGCCCCCCGCCCCGGACGCCAGCCCACCGGCCGAAGGGCAGATCCGGATGAGCCGGGCCATCGCGCTCGCCCTGCAGCACGAGCTCGAGGACCATCCGGAAGCATTCATCGCCGGCATCGACGTGGGCGCAGGCGGCAACGTCTTCGGGATCACCCGAGGACTGTACGAACAATTTCCCGACCGCATCATCGATACACCGATCTCGGAGACTGCTCTCATGGGGCTGGGGGTCGGCGCGGCGATGAGTGGCATGAAACCCATCGTCGAACTCATGTACCTGGATTTCATGGGGGTCTGTTTCGATCAGCTGCTGAACCAGGCCGCGAAGATGCGGTTCATGACCGGCGGTCAAGCCGGCGTCCCGCTGACCGTGCGCACCCAGTTCGGCGCCGGGCGCTCGTCAGGCAGTCAGCATTCCCAGAGTTTGGAAGCACTTTTCGCCCACATTCCCGGGCTGAAGGTCGTCATGCCGTCAACCCCCGCCGACGCCTACGGTCTGCTGCGCGCAGCCATCGCTGACGCCGATCCGGTGATCTTCATCGAGAACCGGTTGCTCTACGAGACCAAGGGAGCCACGCCCGGCCGTGGGCACATGCTCCCGATCGGTGAAGCCGCGGTGGTCAGAGCCGGTACGGATATCACTCTGGTGAGCATGTCGCGGATGGTGCATCAATGCCTCTCGGTCGCAAGTGAACTCGAAACCGAAGGCGTGTCGTGTGAGGTCATCGACCTCCGGACGATATCGCCCCTCGACCACGAGACGGTGCTGAAGTCCGTAGCCAAGACCTCGCGCCTGCTCGTCGTGCACGAGGCCGTCTCGGACTTCGGTATCGGTGCAGAACTCGCCGCGCGGGTGGCGGACGAAGGGTTCACGCTGCTGGACGCCCCCATCCGCCGGATTGGTGCGCTCCCAATGCCGGCTCCGTACGCCCCCAACCTTGAAGCCCTGTGGCTGCCGGACGACGCGAGGATAGCCTCCGCGGTCCGGAAGTTGCTGGCCTATTGACCGCCACCCGAGGAGACCGTCATGCCCGTCCTCGACCTGTTCCGACTCGACGGCAAGGTCGTCATCGTCACCGGCGCTTCCTCCGGGCTCGGCGTCGCGTTCGCCCAAGCGTTCGCGGAGGCCGGTGCTGAGGTCGCGCTGGGAGCAAGGCGAATCGAAAAGCTGTACAAGACAGCTGAACTGATCGAGGGCGCCGGACGTAGGGCCTTGCCGGTGCAGACTGATGTCGCCGACCCCGCGGCCTGTCAGGCGTTGGTCGACGCGACGGTGGCGGAGTTCGGCCGGGTGGATGTCCTGATCAACAACGCCGGCGTCGGCGCCGCCGTGCCCGCCCTGCGCGAGACCCCCGACGAATTCCGCCGCGTGGTCGATGTCAACCTTCATGGTTCCTATTGGATGGCGCAGGCATGCGGTCGGATGATGACGCCGGGCAGCAGCATCATCAACATCGCCAGCATCCTCGGTCTCACGACCGCCGGCCTGCCGCAGGCGGCCTACGCGGCGTCCAAGGCGGCGGTCATCGGGCTGACCCGCGATCTTGCTCAACAGTGGGGGGCGCGCAGGGGGATTCGTGTCAATGCGTTGGCGCCGGGATTTTTCGAATCGGAGATGACTGCCGAGTACAAACCCGGGTACCTCGACTCGCAGATGCGGCGCGTATTGTTGCGCCGCACGGGCGATCCCGGCGAACTTGCCGCCACTGCGGTCTGGCTGGCGTCGGCAGCGGGTGGGTATGTGACCGGACAAACCATCACCGTCGACGGCGGTCTCACCACGAATTGAGCATTGCCGGTGTAACGAACGAATCGCTGCCCAACGAGATCTCTGACCTGATGAACGGCGACGCAATAGTGATGTCCGGCCTTCGCTACGAGTACGACGATCCGCAGCCGTTGTCGCCACTGGCTCAATTCATCGCTGTTCTGGAGAGCAACGGTGACCTGAGCGATGTCAGCTAGGTCAAGGCCCTTCACACCGGCGTCATTGAGCCGCGAGGTTCGTGATCCGGACCGCAGGCCGGCTCGGCCTGGCTGCGAGTTGGCGGCGTCCCAGCACTAGGTCGGCCGCCTTCTCCCCAATCATGTAAGCCGGGGCCTGGGTGTTGCCGCGGGTGATCCGCGGCATCACGGATACGTCTGCGATCCGTAGGTTCGAGACTCCGTGCACGCGTAGTTGGTTGTCCACGGCACCCTCGACGGGTGAACCGATGCGCGCGGTGCACGCGGGGTGGTAGGTGTGCTGACAATGCTGACGCAGTGTTTTCGCCAAGTACTGCCGGTCCCTGCTGGAGGACAATGCTCCGGCAGGTCTACCGGTGAGGGCTCTCATGGGTTCGGAAGCGGCGATTTCCTGCGAGAGCAGAATCGCCTCGACCATGTCGTCAACCTCGCGGCCGTCGCTGAGCAGGTTGTACCGCACCTTGGGCTTGCTCAGCGGATTGCTGTCGCCGATGAGAACAGTGCCGGTGCTAGTGGGACGCAGGTATGACACGGCAATGGTGTAGGTCGGTGAGGGCCACTTCTCCTGGCCGTGATCGGTCAGATGGGCAGGTGCGAACATGAATTGGATGTTCGGGGCCGGCGCGGACGAATCGCTGCGCCAGTGGCCACCGCATTCGACGATGTTTGAACTTAGCTTGCCCGTCCGCCGTAGTAGCCATTCGGCGAGGTAGCGGGGATTCTGGGCGTCCATCATTCCGATCGCGCCGCCCGCCAGCTCGAAGGGCACTGAGGCTAGGGGGTGTTCCATGAGATGGGCGCCTACCGCCGGTAAGTTCACGAGCGGCGTGACGCCGACCGAGCGCAAGTGGTCGGCAGGACCGATGCCTGAGTACTGCAGAAGTGCCGGTGTCCCAAATGATCCCGCAGAGATGACGATGTCGTTGTCGGACTGTGCCCGGTGTCGGCGCCCGTCCAGCAAGTACTCCACGGCAACCGCGCGAGTGCCCTCGAGCACTATTCGCGTGACCTGTGCTCGCAGCACGACGGTGAGGTTCTTGCGCTTCATCGCAGGCCGCAAGAACGCGCGCGCCGCGTTGACCCGGACACCGTTGCGATGCGTGAGCTGAACATCCCCGACACCGTCTTGCTGGGCACCGTTGAAATCACTGTTGCGCGGTAGCCCAATCGAAACAGCGCCCTCGACGAGAGCGGTGGCAATCGGGTCGGTGTGCTTCAGCCGTCCTACGGTCAACGGTCCGCCGCGTCCGTGGTAGTGATCGCAGAAGTCCCGGTTGTCTTCCGAGCGCCGGAAGTACGGCAGCACTTCGTCATACGACCATCCCTCGGCGCCCTCTTGGGCCCACTCGTCGTAGTCGACGCGGTTGCCGCGAACGTAGGCGAGAACGTTGATGGAGCTGCATCCGCCGAGCACCTTGCCTCTTGGCGAGCGTAGCCGACGGCCTCCCAACGTCGGCTCGGGCTCTGTTTGGTAGTCCCAGTCGATCTCCCTGCCGATCTGCTGAATTCCCGCCGCGGGAATCAGCACTTCCAGCCGGCGATCCGTGCCGCCCGCTTCGAGGAGTAGTACTGTGCGCGCCGGATCCTCGCTGAGGCGCGCGGCGACTACGCAGCCGGTGTTGCCGCCTCCGATGACGATGTGGTCATACCTGTTCACGAGCACTCCTCCACGAGATGCGCAGTCAGGGGTCGGGAAGGGCTGGTGGCGCGTCGTTCGCCACAGCCGTTTATTACCTAGTCGGTTAGTATTCAATGGACTGTAGCGTGTGTCACATCACGTCGCAAGGGGCGAATCGATCCGCAGGAGAACGACAATCGTGGTTGAGACAAATTGCAGCGCAGGCGAATTCGTGACCGCTGGAGCGGGCGGTCATCACCAGCGCGACCCTCTCATGGACACGCGTGGGTCAATGGGAGCGGGTGTGTCGAAGGCTCTCTACTTCGTGCGCGGAAGGCGTGTTGATCGGGAGTGGAGATTGGGGACGGGTGCTGTGGAGGTGGCCTGTCCGCGCCTTCGAGGGCGTGCTCGGCGTTCCACCGGGATAACACCAGTGAGCAGTATGAGGATGTGATCGACCAACTCCGTCGGAGTCACCGAGCCTTCGGGGTCATACCATCGGTAAATGGTCGTCAGCATCGACAGTATGAGGTTGGTCAGGATGTGAATGTTGGGGTCGTGCAGTTCCGACTCGTGCTCGGCCATGCACTCCGTGAGGAGATCGCTGAAGTTGGCGGCCACGCCACGGGAGAACTGGACGAACCTCTCTCGGCCGTGTTCGGAAAGCTCGGCTTGCTCACTGAATACGATGGAGTAGAAGTGCCGCATCGCGATGGCGCTTTCCACGTGCATGGCGACGATCCGACGCAGGCGCTCGGTCGGTGGCCCGTCGCTGTCTTTCACTGTGCTGAGCCGATTCTCGAGGTCGTCTGCGACTCGATCGACCAGAGCGTCGAGTAAGGATCGCTTGCTTGACGTGTACTTGTACACCGTCGGACGCGATATCCCCGCCGAGGCGGCGATATCGTCGATCGTCGCGTTGCGATAACCCCGCGATTCGAAAACGTCGGCGGCAGCCGCGAGCAAGGCCGCGTTGTCGGTCGCTCTGCTGCGTGCCATCGATGGTTCACCTCGTGCTTCGGGGGAGCGTTGCGAATCAATACTAGTCGATGAGGAAACTATTGCCCCTGGTGGTGAGCCGCACCGCCGTCAGGACATGTGCACCGACCTGCCAAACGCCGCTGCGAGGATGTTCAGCAGTGCGGGCCTGTCGCCGAACGGCACCACCGCGAGTTCGTGAACGCCGGCCTGCTCGAATGTCTGCAGTCTGGCATCCAACGACTGCGGGGTCGCCACGATGGAGAGACAATCGATGGCGGCGTCGGTCAAACACGCGCGTGCGCCGGCGATATCACCACCGAGAAACCTGGTCTGGCAGGTTCTCGCCGTCTCTCCGTGTCCGTAACGCTCGGCGAGGTCGACGTAAAAGTTCTTCTCACGCGAGCCCATCCCCCCGAGGTACATCGCCAGCATGGGACGCACCTGGTCTCGGGCGACAGCGATGTCGTTGTGCACCGCGCACGGCATGACAGGTGTGATCTTCACGTCGTCGCGGTTTCGTCCGGCTTTCTCGATTCCCTTGTATAAGGACGCGATCAGCCCGCTGGTGTCCTCCGGATTGAAGAACGACGGTAACCAGCCGTCGGCGATCGCACCGGCCTGCTCGACTGTCTTGGGGCCGGTGACGCCCAGATAGATCGGAATGCGGTCCTGTACCGCACCGCCCATCATCTTGATCGGTTTGCCCTGACCGGTCCCACCGGTGAGCAATGGAATCGAGAAGTGCTTGCCGTGATGCTCGACGGGACGACGGCTCAGGCTTTTTCGCACGACTTCGACGTATTCCGCGGTGCGCTCCAGCGGCGCGTTGAACGGTACGCCGTACCAGCCCTCGGATACCTGTGGTCCGGACAAACCGAGTCCGAGGATGAACCGGCCATGCGAAATCTGGTCGAGGGTAGCGGCGGCCGTGCCGGTCGCCGTCGGTTGCCGCGCCGGGATCGACATGATGGCGGCACCAAGCGCTATCCGCTCGGTGCGACCGGCGAGCAGACCCAGCATCGCGGTGGCGTCCTGTCCGTAGCCCTCGGCGATCCACGCGGTGTCCAGACCGATCCGATCAGCAAGTTCCGTCAGCTCTAGTTGTTCCTGCGTCGTGAACCAGGGGTAGTACGCCAGCATGACTCCGATTTTCACCGGCATTCCTCTCTCGTGTGGTGAATAGTCCGGGGTAACCGAGGGGTCATCCGGGTCGTGATGCGGGCTGCGTGGCCGCCTCGCTGGTGACCGACACCGGCGCGAACCGCCGACGGCCACGTCCGGTGATGAGGCGTAGCGCTTTCGCCAGAGTCCGGCTGTGGGACAACGAGTATGGGTACCAGAAAGGCTCGCGAGCCGGGGTGAGCCGGGCGGAACTGATCGCCTGCACTCGGCAGAATCGCAACATGCCGTGGGCGCCACCGAAGCGAGAGCCCAGCCCGGACTGGCGCCACCCCGACATCGGTATCACCGGATTGAGAATGTTGGCGGCGACGTCATTGATGTTGACCGCCCCGACCTCGAGGCGTTTCGCGAGCTGCTCGCCGTAGCTGCGGCGTCGTGTCCAGATCGACGCCGACAAGCCGTAGGGACTATCGTTGGCCAACGCAATTGCCTCCTCGGCGTCGCGGACCCGCATGACGGGCAGTGTGGGGCCGAAGGTTTCGTCCCGCATGCATGCCATTGAGTGGTCAACGTCAACGATGACCGTCGGTGGGCACCAGTTCCCAGCACCTGGCCTGCTGAGGCCTCCGGTCAGGATGCGCGCCCCCTTGGTGAGTGCGTCGTCGATGTGGGCATCGACGATCTCGACCTGAGCCCCCGTGACCATCGCGCCCACCTCTTGGTCGCCGGCGACGCTGTCCGCACCCATTCGGAGCCTGTTGGTCTGTTCGACCAGGGCACTGACGAACTTGTCGTATATCCCGTCCTGGGCGTAGATGCGCTCGACAGATACGCATCCCTGCCCGGTGTTGAAGAAGCCGCCCCACAGCGCACCGGCGACAGCGCGCTGGAGATCAGCATCGTCGAGAACGATCATGGCGTCCTTGCCGCCGAGTTCGAGAGAGCAGGGGATCAGCCGGGCCCCGGCGCGTTCGCCGATCTTGCGCCCAGTCGCTGCGGATCCGGTGAATTGCACGTAATCGACGTTGTCGACGACGGCTGCGCCGGTGATACCCGATCCTGTGAGCACGCGGAACACGTCAGGTGCGCCGATCTCTTGCCAGCCTCGGCCCAACTCCACCGCGGTGAGTGGGGTGAGTTCCGAGGGCTTCAACACGACTGCAGCGCCTGCCAATAGGGCGGGCGCTGAGTCTCCCATGGGAATCAGCAGGGGAAAGTTCCATGGCGAAATCACCCCGACGACGGGGTAGGGCCGGTGGTGCACGCTCAACGCCCTGGTCAGGGTGAGGAGACCGGCAGGTCTGGGATGGCGACTCCGCAGAAACCCGGTTGCTCGCCGGGTGTAGTAGGAGATGATTTCGGCGACGCCGCCGGTTTCCAGGGCGGCGTCTTGGCGTACCTTGCCGGCCTCGGCCTGAATGATGTCCAGCAGGTGACTCTCGTTGTCCAGGATCCAATCGCGCATTCTCTCCAGATAGCGGACCCGCGCGTCAGGACCGATCTGTTCCCATTCCCGTTGTGTGTGGCGCAGCGTGGTGACGGCTGATTCCACAGTGGCGACGTCGCTTTCGTCCACTACGTCGAGCAGTCGGCCGTCGCTCGGAGCGTGAACCATGAATGTGGCGCGTTCCTCGGCTGAAGACCGTGCTTGATTACTGACACCGAGAGCCATCGTTGCCTCCTAGGCGGTAGTGGATAGACGGTTGGTTCTAGAGGTGGAGGAGGAGGAGCCGTCGCGCGGATCCGTGACGCGGAACGACTACCGCAGCAGTGCGCGTGCCATCACCATTCGCTGAATCTGGTTGGTGCCTTCATAGATCTGGGTGATCTTGGCGTCGCGCATGAAGCGTTCGACGGGAAAGTCCTTGGTGTACCCCGCGCCGCCGAAGAGCTGAACTGCGTTGGTGGTCACTTCCATCGCGATGTCTGAGGCGAAGCACTTGGCCGCCGCGGTGAAGAAGCCTGCTCCGGGCTCGCCCCGTTCGACCCGTGCGGCCGCCGAGTACACCATCAGGCGGGCCGCTTCGACCTTCATTGCCATCTCGGCGAGCATGAACCGGATGCCCTGAAAATCACTGATGGCGTGCCCGAATTGCCGACGGTCCTTGGTGTAGGCGATCGATGCATCAAGGGCACCCCTTGCGATGCCGACGGCTTGGGCGCCGATCGCGGGACGCGTGTGGTCGAGGGTGGTCATCGCGGTCTTGAATCCGGTCCCAGGCTCCCCGATGATGCGGTTGCCGGGGATTCGGCAGTTCTCGAAATAGAGTTCGGCAGTGGGGGAGCCCTTGATGCCGAGTTTGCGTTCCTTCGGGCCTACGGTGAAGCCCTCGTCGTCCTTGTGCACGATGAAGGATGAGATGCCGTTGGCGCCGCTGTCGGGGTCGGTCACCGCCATCACGGTGTACCAGGTTGATCTGCCGCCGTTGGTGATCCAGCACTTGGTGCCGTTGATAACCCAGCCATCGCCATCCGCGACGGCGCGGGTGCGCATGGCCGCCGGATCACTGCCTGCCTCGCGCTCGCTGAGCGCGTAGGACGCCATGGCATCTCCAGCGGCCAGGGAGGGCAAGACTTGCCTTTTCAGTTCATCGGAACCGCGCAGGATCAATCCCATCGTGCCGAGTTTGTTCACCGCGGGGATGAGGGAGGACGACGCGCACACCCGCGCGACCTCTTCGATCACGATGCACGCGCTCACCGCGTCGGCGCCTTGGCCACCGTACTCTTCGGGCACATGCACGGCGCTGAACCCCGACGCGGCGAGCGCCTCCTCCGCCTCTGAGGGGAAGCGTTCGTTGTCGTCGACATCGGCGGCGAACGGTGCGATTCTTCTGTTCGCGAGATCGCTGAGGGACGCGCGTAGTTCGCGATGGTCGGAAGCGGGTCCGTCGAAGTCGAACGCTGTGGTCATCGGGTGCCTCTGTCTGGATTGAAGGGAGACCGGTCGGGTTCGTGAGCGGTCACGACATTGAGGTCGGCGGCGGTGGCGGCCACCATCGGTGCGCTGAACAGCCGGGCGACGCTGACCAGCGGGCCGCCCTGCGCGCGTCGACCAATGACTGCTGTCGGCGTCATGATGGGGCCTGATCAGTTGACGGCACGGTCTGTGTCGTTCCAGAACTGGGAGCGCAGCTGCTTCTTGTCGATCTTTCCGACAGCGGTAAGGGGCAAGCTGTCCATCACGAAGACTTGTTTCGGTACCTGGTGGCGGCCCTTTCGCTGCCGAACCAGCGTCTGCAGAGCCTCTGTGTCGATGGTGTGGCCGGGCCGGGGCACGACGAACGCCGTGACCGCCTCACCCCATTTGGCATCCGGCACACCGATGACGGCGGCCGCGGACACCGTAGGTTCCACCGCCAGCACTTCTTCGATCTCGCGAGGGAAGATGTTGAAGGCTCCGGAGATGATCATGTCGCGCTTACGGTCGACAATGCGGATGTAGCCGTCCTCGTCGCGGGAGGCCAGGTCGCCGGTGTGCAGCCAGTCGCCGCGCAGGGCTTCGGCGGTCTCCGCAGGGCGTTTCCAGTAGCCGTCCATCACGAACCCGCCACGGATGCACAATTCGCCTACGCTACTGGCCGCTACCGGCTCCCCGCTGTCGTCGAGGATGTCGACCTGGGCGCCGGCGGCGGCGCGGCCGCATGAACGGAGCCGGTGAGGAAATCGCACGGGGTCGTGATCCGCTTTGTCCAATACGGTTGCCAATCCCAGTGATTCGGTCTGCCCAAAACCTTGTACGAGGATACGGCCAAACGTGTCAAGGGCTTCTTCGATGCGGGTGGGGGACATCGGCGACGAGCCGTACGTGATCGTCTCCAGCGAGCCGATCTGATCTCGACGACCCCGCATCACGTCGAGCAGTCCGTACAACATGGTGGGGACGCTGAACGCGTAGTTGACATGTTCCCGCGCAACGGTGTCGAGCCATCGGTCGGCGTCGAAGCCACGGTTGAGGATCACCGTTCCGCCGCGAGCCAGTGTGGGCAGTATCGGTAGTTGCGACGCATGGGTGATGGGTGCGCATGCCAGATACCTTGGTGTCTGCGGCAATCCCCACGACGCAGCGATGCACAGCGAGCCTTGAACCAGCGACCGGTGGGAATGCTGGACTCCCTTGGGCTGGCCGGTGGTCCCGCCGGTGTAGGGCAGCCATACCGTGGCCGACGACGGTGCAGAGGGTGCTCGCAGCGGCCGGGGGGTGACCGTGGTGATCTCGGCGAGCAGGTCTCGTCCGATGTCGGCCGGACCCAGGGTCAGCACCGTGGTGATCGAGGCGGCGCGCTCCGCGATGGCGGCCGCGGCATCCGCGTAAGAGGGGTGAGCTACCAGCACGGTTGCTGCGGTGTCCTCGCACAGTTTCGCGTGGTCGTCGACGGAGCCCATCGGATGAAGGCCACTGAAACTGGCGTTGTTGAAGGCTGCCGCTGCGTGGACGCAAAACACCTCCGGCACATTGGGACTCAGCGTCATGATGATCGCGCCGTCCTTGACGTCCTCGGTGTACAGCAGTTGCTGCATCCGGCTGATCAGACTGGCGGTCTCGGCGTAGGTGATCCGGCGGTCCCCGTCGACGAACGCCTCGCGGCCGGGGTAGCGGGTCAGCGCTTCGGCGAGCACTTGCGGGTACGTGGGCCCTGCCCAGACGTGGTTCGACACTGCAACTCCTTCGGTGGCGCGCGTCACTCTCCTATCTTGACTTATTAGTTAGTATTGTGCAAGGTGCTGTCCATAGGAATAGTGCTCAACTCACGACGAGGAACGAACTATGGACTCATGGCGTTCGAACCGCCTTCCCGCCGAAATGGTCGAACGTCTACGCGTTCCGGTGATGGTCGCACCCATGTTTCGGGTGTCCTGCCCGAAGCTGGTGATCGCCGCCTGCGGCGCGGGGGCCGCCGCAGCATTTCCCGCCGCAAACGCCCGAACCCCAACGGAATTGGACAGTTGGCTGGAACAGATGTCCGCCGCGGCCCGTGATGCGGCGAACCGGCCCGCTCCCCACTGCGCCAACATCGTCACGAGCGATCCGAACTGCGCCAATTACGTGGCGTGCCTGGTGAACAACCCGGTCGAGATCGCCATCACCGTCGGCTCCCCAGTGCCGGTCCTGGACACCTTGCACGCAGTCGGCACAATGGTGTTCGCCGATGTTGCGAGTGTGCGCCATGCGCGTAAAGCAATCCAGGCAGGAGCCGACGGTCTCATCCTCCTCAGCGCGGGGGCGGGCGGAAAAACAGGGTGGCTCAACCCCTTTTCCTTCGTACGCGCGGTGCGGGAGTTCTACGACGGACCGGTGATCCTCTCCGGTGGATTGCCAGACGGCACGGCGTTGCGCGCCGCGATCGAGCTGGGTGCGGACCTGGGATACATGGGCACCAAGTTCATCGCAGCCGAAGAAAGCCTGGCAACGGCCACGTACCGCGAACACCTCGTCGCCAGCAACGCGGACGGGGTACTGCTCACGAAGGCGTTCACCGGCTTGCCCACCAACTTCCTACGGTCCTCGGTGGAGGCGGCCGGACTGGATCCGGAGAACCTCGACGAGGAAGTAACGCCTGAAATCGCCGACGCCGTCTATGGAGCGGGCCGCGCGGCACCTGGTCCTCAACGCTGGGCCGATGTGGTCAGCGCAGGCCACTCCGTATCCGGAGTCAAGACCGTAGAGCCCGCCGCGGCGATCATCGCCGCGATCGAAGCCGAGTTCTTCGTTCGCAGCGAGTTGACCGCGACATGAAGTATGCGATGAAGGGACTCGTACGAATCGACCTGAGCGGCGCCACCGTTGCCGATGCGACGGCGAGTGAGCGGCCCAAGATGTCTCGGTCGACTCGTGTCTCGCTGAGCTGCGCACGCGCTCTCGGGTGGATGATGCTCATCGCGATCACCGCAACGGCGTCCTTCGTAATGCCGACTGCTCGTGGTGAGGAGTCCCAGTACCTGGCGTTCTACACCCCGCCGGACCCGTTGCCCGAGGGGCGTAGCGGCGATCTGATCCGCACCGAACCCTCGCGGTTGGTGTTGGAGCCCTCCGGACAACTGGGCTCCTTCGTCGGCTCGGGAACCCGCATCATGTACCACAGCACCGACGCGACGGGAAACCGCGTCGCCGTGACCGGAACCTACATCGAGCCGGACAACCCCTGGCCAGGCGGCGGCTCCCGGCCGTTACTGGCATATGCAGTAAGCGCCTACGGCATGGGTGAGCAGTGTGCGCCGTCACGGCTGTTCAACCAGGGAATCCATGCGTCGCTGGATACGGGGTTCGACTTGATGTTCAACCACGAAGAGGGGTTCATCGCCACGCTGCTCGCTCGCGGCTACGCGATCGTGATCACCGACGGTGTGGGGATGGGCGTTCACGGGCCGGTGGCACCGCAGTTCTTGAATCGGGTCGCCGGCGGCACCGCGCTGCTCGATGCTGCCAGAGCAGCGATGAACCTTCCCGGAACGTCGCTCGATCCACGAGGACCAGTCGCCTTTTGGGGCTGGATGGCAGGCGGTCATGCGGCCCTGGCTGCCGCCGAACTGGCTGCAACCTACGCTCCCAACCTCAACATCGTCGGAACGTACGCCAACGCTGCTCCGGTAGACCTGGCCGCGGTTCTGCCCAGCCTCGACGGCAGCATCCTCGCGGGATCGCTCGGATGGGTACTTCGGGGCGTGCAGCAGGCTTACCCCGCCACAGAACAACCAATTTGGGACGCCTTGACTCCGCGGGGAGCGGAGATGCTGGCGAACACCGGGCGCCAATGCATGGTGCAAACCGGTATCGACTACGCGTTCCGCCACCTCCAACCCTGGTTCAAAGGTGATCTCACGCAGATGGTCGAGCAGGAGCCCTTCAAGGGCATCCTGGCGTTGCAGAGCATCGGGGGCGTCGAGCCGACGGGGCCGGTGTACCTATCCCACAACCGGTGGGATCCTTTCGGGCCCTATCTGTCTGTCGTCGATACGGCCAAAAGGTGGTGCGCGATGGGCGCCGATGTCACGTTATGGACCAATGAGCAGCCGCCCTTGTTCAACAAACTGGCCGTGAACGCACTCCTGCCGGCATTCGTCGACGGTGAGCGCAGCATTGCGTGGCTCGCCGACCGTTTCAATGACGAACCCACGACGCCCAACTGCACCGAAATCGCGGCGATCTAGCGTCACTGTCCGCTCAGTATTCACGCAACCGACAAGGAGACCTAAGAATGACCGAAGGCAACGGCGCCACCCTAGACTCACCCGTCCTCGTCGAACGACGAGGTGGCGCACTGTGGTTGACGCTGAACCGTTCTCAGCGCCTCAACGGTCTTGCCCCCGAGATGATCGACGGGCTCAGTGCCGCCCTCGACATCGCCGAAATTGACACCGGCATCAGGGTGGTCGTCTTGACCGCTCAGGGATCGACATTCTGCGCCGGCGCGGATCTGAAGTACCTTCGCATGCTCGCCGATCTTCCGGCGGCGAAGACGGCCGAGCTGCAACACCAGTTGCTTGAGGCCATGGGGGACCTGCTCAACCGCATGGAGCGGCTTGCACAACCGGTCGTCGCCGCGGTCAACGGGCTTGCCTTGGCGGGTGGTCTGGAACTCGCGCTGGCGTGCGACTTCATCATCGCCGCCCGCTCCGCACGCTTCGGGGATGCACACGCCAATTACGGGTTGGTGCCTGGAGGTGGCGGCAGCGTGCGGCTGCCGCGGCGGGTGGGGCCAGCAACCGCACGGTTCCTGATGTACAGCGGCGCCACGGTGCCCGCGGAGGACCTCCTGCACACCGACCTCATCGCCAGGGTGGTCGAGGACGATGAACTCAATAGCGTGGTGGAAGAGCTTGTCTCACAGTTGGTCGCCAAGAGCGCGCTTGGACTCCAAACGATGAAGCGCTTGGTCTTCGACAGCCTCGACGCTTCCCTCGCCGACGGTCTTCGAATGGAGCTCGACGCGGCTCGCGAACATTCTCTCAGTGCCGATATGGCAGAAGGCTTGGCAGCATTCGCCGCCAAGCGCTCACCGCAGTTCTCTGGACGTTAGGACACGATAGTGACAGTGGATTCGGGATTCGCCGATCTCACAGGAAGAACCGTTCTCGTAACGGGTGCAGGGCAAGGTGTTGGTCGTGCCATCGCGGTGCGCTCAGCGCAGCGCGGTGCCACAACTGTGGTCAACGACTTCCATCGTTCCCGGGCAGAGGATGTCGCCGACGAGATCAAAGCCCAAGGCGGCAATGCGTACCCAATTCAGTGTGATGTCACCGACTTCGGCGACGTGACGGCGATGGTCGACCAGGTGCGGCAGCGTTTGGGTGTTGTGGACGTCTTGGTGAACAACGCCGGCAACGCCGGCCCGGTGACGGTTAATCCTCTGGATCAGAAGCCGTTTTGGGAGACCGACCCGTCGGAGTGGACACAGTGGCTGGGTACGAACCTTTTCGGTGTGCTCAATGCCTGCCGAGCGGTGCTGCCGCACATGATCGACCAGAACTGGGGCCGGATCGTCAGCGTCATCTCCGACGCCGGCAGAGTGGGTGAGGCCAGCCTCGCCGTATACGGCGGTGCTAAGGCCGGCGCGGCGGGACTGTCCCGCGGGCTGGCCAAAGCGGTGGGCCGGTACAGCATCACCGTGAATTGTGTGGCTCTAGGCACCATGAACACCGGTGCCGTCGCAGACCTCACCGGTGATCCCACAACTCTCAAGCGCCTGCTTGCCGGTTACCCCATCCGTCGACTTGGGGAGCCCGACGACGCCGCCAACCTGATCGCCTTCTTGGCCTCAGAGTCCGCTTCCTGGATAACCGGACAGACCTACCCGGTCAACGGCGGCTACTCGGTCGCACTCTGACAACCCGATAAGGAAACCAATCATGAGGAATGCTGTTGTCGCCGGAGTTGGGATGACCCGGTTCGGGAAGATGATCGAACGCTCGTACGCCTCGTTGGTCGCCGAAGCGGCAGGCGAAGCGCTAAAGGACGCCGGTTGCAACGCCGCCGATGTGCAGATGGTCTACTACTCGAACAGCGGTGCCGGCATCATGGCTGGGCAGGAGTCTGTCCGCGGCCAGCATGCGGTACGCGGATCGGGTCTGGAGGGGATCCCCCTCATCAACGTGGAGAATGCCTGTGCGTCGGGCTCAACGGCACTCAACCAGGCTTGGCTGGCCGTCGCCTCTGGACAGGTCGAGGTCGCGCTGGCGGTGGGGGCGGAGAAGCTCAACCACACCGATAAGTCACGGGCATTCGCGGTGATGACCTCCGCACTGGACCAGACTCGCCTCGACGACATCAGAGCCGAACTCGTCGACGGCACCGGTTCGGTCTTCATGGATATCTACGCGCGAATGGCCAGTTCCTATCTCGCCAGCACCGACGCCACCCCTGCCGATTTCGCACAGGTGGCCGTCAAGAACCACGCCCATGGTGCGCTGAACCCGAAGGCACAGTACGGCGGTCAGATGACCGTTGAGGAAGTGCTGGCGGCGAGGGTGATTAGCGGACCGCTGACCTTACCGATGTGCGCACCGATGTCGGATGGTGCCGCCGTAGCCGTCGTCACCACGGCCAAGCGCGCGGCGACGTGGGGAGCGGAACCGGTCGCACTTGCGGCGACCGTGATCGGGACGGGCACACCGGGGCTTTCGGGTGAACTGGTGCCGCGCGTCGCGTCGCTGGCTTACGAGATGGCTGGCCTCGGGCCGTCCGACATCGACGTCGTGGAGTGTCACGACGCCGCCTCGGCCGCTGAGTTGATCGTCACCGAGGAACTGCGGTTGTGCCCCGCCGGGGACGCGCCAAAGTTGTTGCGCGACGGAGTGACAACCCTCGGGGGTCGGCTACCCATCAACCCCAGCGGCGGGCTTGGCAGCAAAGGACACCCCATTGGCGCGACCGGGCTCGCCCAGATCGTGGAACTGGCCGATCAAGTTCGTGGCCGCTGCGGAGCCCGACAAGTCGCCCATGCCAAAGTCGGGCTGGCCGAGAACGCCGGGGGATACCTTGGGCCGGACGCCGCCGTCGCTTCGGTGACGATCCTGCGAAAGATTTGAGTCTGTTGACGACGTCGAAATTCCGGGTCGAAGGCCACGGCTCCGTGCGGCGAATCGTGTTGGACAGTCCACATCGGAGAAATGCACAGTCGGCGAAGCTATGGCGCGAGTTGTCAGATGTGGGAACAACCCTTGCTGACGACCCGACAGTGCATTGCATCGTGATCACCGGGCACAGCTGGTTCAGCTCCGGCATCGACCTCGCCGAGTTCACAGAAGGTGGAATCCTTCAACGGATCGCTGACTGCGGACGAACCGATCTGTCAGCGGCTGTCGGCATGGTGGAGGAACTGCAGGACGCGTTCCTGTGGCCGACTAGGGTGTCGGTTCCCGTCGTCGCCGCAGTCAGGGGCGTCGCCCTCGGTGCCGGTTGCGAACTCGCGCTTGCCTGTGACGTACGCATCGTCGCCGACGACGCCATCTTGAGCCTGCCAGAGGTGCAGAAAGGGGTGGTTCCCGACCTTGGTGGTTGCGACAGGCTTCGAGAACTAATCGGCGCTGAACGTGCCTTGGATCTCATCCTCACATCGCGGTCGATAACAGGCCGCGACGCCGTGGCCCTCGGTCTGGCGCTGCGGCACGAGCGCGACGACAAGGTGGACCCCGCAGCACTTGCGTATGCCCAAATGATCGCCGGTGCACCCAATGTCGCGGTGAGGTTCGCCAAGCGCGCCGTGCAGGCGCCCGATGAGGCCGCGAGTCGTCACATCGCCGCGCAGGGAACCGTGGCTGGACTGGTTGCGGGCACGAACCGATTGCCTCGAAGCAGTCAAGAAGGACTCGTCCCGTCGACCGCTGTTCCACAACCCACCAGAACGCAGGCTCAGCGCACACGTACGGTGACAAACGACGAGAATGTCGAACAGGTGCGTTGAATGTCGATGGCGGGGCGGTGGCGACTCTGCCGTCTACATATTGGTCAGGATGCTTCGACGATTCATGGTGTGCCTAGAAGCGGACTTTTCTTGAAGTACGTTCCCTTGCCTACATTTATCCTGTGTCGTTCTATCGATAGATGTACCCGGCTTGTCTCACGAGGTCGCCGGTCCCAGCGGCTCCGCCTGCGTTGGGACTTCGGCTGGACAGTCTGTGCAGATGTTGCGGTCGCAGAGTCTGCAGAGGCGGCGCATGGCATCGACGTCATTGATGGTGGTCCCTAGGACAGGCTCGACGAGACTGGCCACGATACGCACGTCGCGTTCGGGCATGGTGGTCAGCAGGTCGGCGATTGCGCGCTCCCTTGCCGCGGCCAGCCGGCGCTCGGCTCTGATTCCCAACGGTGTGGGCGCCAGAAGAACTGCGCGACCGGTGCCGTGCTGACGCTGAACCCAGGCTTTGTCGACGAGGCGATCCACCAGCCGCACGGTCCCGGGGTGGGTGAGGTCTAGGACTCGACGCAACTCGTCAATGTTCATTCCCGGATCGGCAACGATGGCGACTAGGGCTGCGGGGCCGCTGCCGGCCATGCCGGTGGCGTTCTCGACTGCGATACGCACGACGTCGGAGAGTGCGATGGCCCACGCTGCGAGCACGTTGCGATCACGGCTACCCTGATCAATATGCATGACTCATATTACAATGAACCCGTGCCGCACCACGCCGTCTGGCCGTCGTGACCCAGCTCGTGAGCCCGGGGCACGTTTCGTCGACGCCTTCACGATCAGACGTCGGTCGCAGTGTTGCGGGTTCAACCCTCACGAGGGCCCGCGTAATGGGTACTTGGCGATGACGATTCTGCTTGCGCTGAGTTCCTCGCTGATGTGGGGAGTGGCCGACTACTTCGGCGGGAAGATCTCACGCGGCCGCTCCACGGTGGTGGTGGTCTTGATCTCACAGCTGGCGGGGTTACTGGTAGCGGCCATCGTCGCGAGCATGTCGGGATCCTTCGTCGCGCCGACCGGATACGTGCCGTGGGCCATCGGCGCCGGCCTCGCCGGTGCGTCGGCCGTTCTGCTCTTCTATCAGGCATTGGCGATCGGAACCATGGGAATCGTGGCGCCGATATCTGCGCTCGGCGTCATCATCCCGGTCGTGATCGGCGTGTTCAGCGGCGTTGTGCCCTCGCCGCTGTGTCTGGTGGGCATAGTGGTCGCGATCGGAGGAGTGGTCGTGACGGCGCGACCCGCTGATGCCGCGGTCCGCACGCAGCGGCACGTTCTGTCGATTCTGCTGGCGATTGGCGCCGCCGCGGGATTCGGGCTTCTGCAGTATGCAATCGCTGGGGGGGCGGCGTACTCGACAGTGATGACGATGGTCGTCATGCGGTGTACGTCCGTACCCTTGCTAGTCGTGGGGACCGTTCTAGCCCTGCGCTCACGACGCCAACATCACCAACCCGCACAGCGCTTTTCAATGAAGGTGACCGCCCTGGTCGTCGTCATCGGATTCTTCGACGTCAGCGCCAACCTGCTGTTCGCACAGGCCAGTGTCGCGGGCGCTCTTTCTGTCGTGGCGGTCCTGGGATCGCTGTACCCGGCTGCAACAGTGCTACTGGCAAGAATAATCGACCACGAAAAGTTGTCTCGATTGCAGAATGCCGGTGTCCTGGGAGCCATCACCGGAGTCGCTATGATCGCCGCCGGGTCCTAGTGAGATCGCTCATTTCTGCGTCCGCGTTGCCAACCGATTGGGACGATTTGGCCGCCTCTTCGAGGCTGTGGGGGAGCAGCTCTTGCCAGTCGCTGATGGCGACGAGTTGTATTGATTGCGAACAGCTTCCACCGTTGCGATGTTCGTCGGCTCTTGCGCGCCAGGTCTTCGACCTGGTAGAGGCCGTGCCGGTGTGCTGCGTGATCTCAGCTGGTCGGCAGCTACGCCTCGCGCTGAACGCCAGGACCGCGGTGATCAGTATTGGCCCAGCTGAGGGCTGTACTTGCGACCGTCAGACGTTGTGGCCGCCGTCGACGTTCAGGTTCGCCCCGGTTATGTAGCTAGATTCTGAGCCCGCCAGAAAGCTCACCAAGGCGGCCACTTCACTCGTCTGCCCGTACCGCCCGAGCGCGGTGACCTTCTTGAGCTCCTCGGCGAAATCCCCTCCGTCGGGGTTCATGTCAGTGCTGATCGGACCCGGTTGCACGTTGTTCACGGTGATGCCGCGCGGGCCGAGATCGCGTGCGAGCCCTCGGCTGAAGGACGACAACGCCCCCTTCGTCATCGCGTATGCCGACAATTCGGAAACCGGGACGCGGTCGGCGTTGATGCTGCCAATGTTGATGATGCGCGCGCCCTGGCCCAAATGCTTGAGCGCGCTGTGAACCGTCCAGAACGGGCCACTGATGTTGATCGCCACCAGTCGGTCGTATTGCTCTTGAGTGAACTCGCCGACAGGAATCTTGTAAATGATGGCGGCATTGTTCACCACGACGTTCAGGCCGCCGAGTTCGGCCGCGGCCGTGTCGACGGCGGCCGCAGTCTGCGCTGGGTCTCCCGCGTCGGCCTGGATCGCTACTGCCTTAGCGCCGTTCGCGGTTACCTCGGCGACGAGGTCGTCGGCCTCGGCCTTCGACGCCGAATAGGTGAAAGCGACAGCGGCGCCGTCCGCGGTCAGCCGTCGGACGATCCCCGCACCGATACCCCGCGATCCACCAGTAACTAGCGCGTGCCGCCCGGTCAGTGCTGCGTTCGTCATGAAGCCTCCTTTAGTTTCGAACCGATATGTTACTTAATACACCGAGGTCAGGTCGTGTCGCAAAAGGATCCGCCACGGATGTGACCGACATCCCACCAAGAGGGGCGGCGCGGATGACCGTCGGAAGCCCGCGAGAATTCGGTCTCGACCACACCTCCCCACTGGCCAGAAGTAGTCACAGTTTTGGTCCGTGGACCCTTTGTCCTTGAAAGTAGGTTTGGTGGACCGTTGTTTGGTGGATTGCGCTGGTGTCGATGTCGAATAGGTTGTGGTCGAGCATGATGAGGTCCGCGGATCGTCCTGGTGTGATCGCACCGATGGTGTCGTGTAGGC
>NZ_JBEVLO010000011.1:0-3474 GCF_040509115.1 Mycobacterium sp.
CGAGGTACGCCGTGGTCGGCCCCAGGATCGTGCCCACCCGATGCCGAACCCAGTCCGTCGGACGCCGTTCGGCAGCACGCCGATCGGCCCATGATGCGGTGCTGGCGTAGCCGCCGACGAGGAAGAAGACCGGCACCACCTGGAACGCCAGGGTCAGCCACCTGGTCCACGGCATCACCTCCAGCGGGTAGTCGTTGCCGAACCGACCATCGTCATACGTCACCGCGGAGATGAGCCAGTGGCCGAGCACGACGAACAGCACGGCGACCACCCGGTAGAGGTCCGCGGACAGTTCGCGGGCCTCGCGGGCGGGCGGGCTCGGCGATGGCGGCGCAGGATCACCCGCCATGGATCGCGATGCGGGGGTTGACGAGGTCGGCGGGCATCACGAGTCGCTCCTCACCAGTCCATTGACACGCCAACGTTGGCTACCGGGAGCGAGACCCGACAGCCGCGTGGTGTGTTGGTACTAGCCCTGGCTTTGAATCAGCGCGATGCACGTGCCGTAGTTCTCGGGCGTGCAGGGGATGCCGTTCACTCTCTGGAATTCGTTCCCGCCGCCGGTGATGACGGCGCCCGGCGGGGCGGCTTGCGGCGGGATGACGGGGCCGCCCGCCTGGCCGCCACTGGTGCAGACCCCTGCCGACCGTTCGACGGTGCCGTAGGGGCATGCGGACGCCGGGGCGGCGAGCACCAACGGTGCTGCGCCGAGCGCCGCGGCGCTGACGACGAGGAGAATCCCGCGCTTCACGTAGACCATCACACACTCCATAGACTCGCTAAATTCCCCAACTCTGCGGACAGCCTAACCCGCTGCGTCGGCCGCCGACTCCTGAACTACTCCGATGGCACCCCGGGGCGGGCGGCGAGGTCGTCGGAGCGGCCCGCGTTCACGCGCGACCACTGGGCGGTGGGGCGACCGGCGATCCTCATCCTGGCAGGCCCGACCAGGTGCTCGTGCTGCGGCCAGCCAGGTGGCGACTGCTCCCACGGCTCCTGGCGACCGAACACGGTGAGATCGATCAGCGCATAGCTGTTGTCCATCACCTCGACGCCGCGGTAGTTGGTCCAGTAGGTCTCGAAGACCCGGTCGCCGTCGCGGACGTAGGACACCAGGTGCATGACCCCGACGGTGCGCCCGACGAGCAGCGCGTCCAACGATGGCTGCGCCGAGTACCACGGCATCTCCCAGCCCATGAAGTCGCGATAGCGGGCGCTCTCGGCGTAGGGCCCCTGACAGAAGACCGCGTAGGTGATGTCCCGAGCATGCAGGTAGGACAGCTCGGCGACGTGGGTGTTGCACCAGGTGCAGCCCTCGCACTGCTCGGGTGCGGGGGCCCCGGGGTTCCACATGAAGTAGTACGCCAAGAGTTGACGACGCCCCTCGAATGCCTGCAGCAGGGTGACCGGGCCGTCCGGTCCGGTCAACTCCAGATTCGCGTCCACCTCGACCATCGGCAGCCTGCGCCTGGCGGCGGCGATCGCGTCACTCTCGCGGGTGTGGGCCTTCTCCCGGAGTCGAAGAACGTCCAGTTCGGCTTGGAAGTCGGTCCGGTCGACCACCGGCGGCAGGCTCGATTCGTCCGCCGGGGACAGGCCGGCTAGTGACACGACGGACGCTCCTGCGCGCGAGCTGGGCGTTGGTCGTCGGGGTCTTGGGGATCGGCGTCGCCGAACCATCGCGACGGTTGATGCCCGGCGTACTCGTCGTGCCAGCACCACCACTCGTACGGCGGAGATTGCGGGTAGCCCTTCGGTGAGTCCTCCCAATTCTCTTGGCGGCCAAGGGCTGTCATGTCCAAGAAGTTCCAGGTGTTGACGAATGCCTCGTCGCCGCGGTTGTTGATGAAGTAGGTGCGGAACACGCGTCCGTCGTCGTCCCTGATGAAGGCGTTCGTACCGTGCCACTGGTCAACGCCGAAGTCGACGTCGAACGCGGCATCGGGGGTGGGGATCATCGTGTACCAGGGGATGGACCATCCCATCCGCGTCTTGATGCGTGCGATGTCGGCCTGCGCTCCGCGGGAGGCGTAGACGAGCGTGGTGTCACGAGCGTTGAGGTGGGCGAGGTTGCCGATGTGATCCGCCATCAGTGAGCAGCCGACGCAACCGTGGTCCGGCCAGCCGTGGACGTCGGGATCGGCGAACGCGCGGTAGACGATCAACTGCCGACGGCCGTCGAACAGGTCGAGAAGGCTCGCCGTGCGGTCGGGCCCTTCGAAGACGTACCGCTTTGCGACCTCCGTCCACGGCATCCGCCTGCGCTCGGCGGCAAGCGCGTCGCGGGCGCGCAGCATCTGCTTCTCCTTGACGAGCAGTTCGCTGTGCGCGGCCTGCCAGTCGCGGGCCGACACGATCGGCGGTGTCCTCATGTCTGATCCTTCCCAACGGAATTCGCGTCAACGTTATACATTTCAGTTGAACATCAAGCAGCCGCTATAGTCAACAGCATGGTTGAAGATCAGGTGCTGGATCGGGCGTACGCCGCGCTGTCGGATCCCACCCGCCGGCTGCTGCTGGAGACGCTCCGCGAGGGTGATGCACGCATCACCGATCTGGCCGCCCCGCTACCGATGACCTTCGCGGGCGTGTCCCGACACGTCGGAGTGTTGGAGGCGGCAGGCCTGGTCCGACGCGAGGTCCGCGGCAGGGAGCATTGGCTATCCCTGCAACCGGACGGGTTGACCTCGGCGCAGCAGTGGATCGACGAACAGACCGACTTCTGGTCCACTCGCGCCGACGCGCTGGCCGCCCGCCTGCGACGCAAGAAGCGCACCCGGTGAGCGGCGCCCCGACGGTCCGCGTCCAACGCGTCATGCCTGCCCCGCCCGACGTGGTGTTCGACGAGTGGCTCGACCCGGAGTCGTTGACCGAGTGGATGTGTCCACGCCCCAGCCGCGTCGTGGCACTCACCGTCGAACCGCACGTCGGCGGAAGCGTGCGTTTCGACGTCGACGACTCGGGCAGCCGGGTGCTGATAGCGGGACGATTCCTCGCCGTCGACCGGCCACGTCTGCTGCGCTTCACGTGGAGCCACTCGGGCTGGCAGGACCCGACGGTCACCAGTGTCGTCAACGTCGCGTTCGAGCCCGTAGGCGACGATCAGACGCTGATGTCGATCGAGCATTCCCTGCTGCCGCCGGAGGGGTTCGACGATCACGACCAGGGCTGGTCGGTGACCGCCGACCAGTTCGTGGCGTTCCTGCGGGCCCGCTAGTTGTCGTACCCCGGTGTGATGATGGTGTCATGTCTTCGACGGCAACCGATTCCGCTCCTGTCGGGGTGGGTCCGCAGGAACGTCTCGAGGTGTTGTTCGAGGAGTTGGCCGAGCTGACCGGCCGACGCAACGCCACCGACGCCCGCATCGTGGACATCATCGCCGAAATCGACCGCGACGGCATCTGGGGCGCCACCGGATGCCGCTCCATCGCCGCGCTAGTGGCCTGGAAGACCGGAGTGTCCTCCCACAACGCC
>NZ_JBEVLO010000012.1:0-10213 GCF_040509115.1 Mycobacterium sp.
CGTCAGCGAGTTCCTCTGCAGCTTCCTCAGCGTCCCCGTCGCCCTGCTCTGTAGCCGCGTGCACCTCGGCAGCCGAATCCTCAGCCGCGGCGACCTCGTCACCCTCGACCGACCCCAGACCGATCTCGTTCTCGGCCGACTCGCGGGACGCGGACTCCTCGACGTCGGGCTCCTCGGCGGGAGCCTCTTCGGCAGCAGCCTCTTCGGCAGACTCCGACTCGGCAGACTCGGGCTCGGCAGCGACGTCCTCGGCAGACTCCGGCTCGGCAGCGACATCCTCGGCCGCTGCCTCAGCGTCCGCGGCGCCCTGCTCTGTAGCCGCGTGCACCTCGGCAGCCGAATCCTCAGCCGCGGCGACCTCGTCACCCTCGACCGACCCCACACCGATCTCGTTCTCGGCCGACTCGCGGGACGCGGACTCCTCGACGTCGGGCTCCTCGGCGGGAGCCTCTTCGGCTGACTCCGGCTCGGCGGTCTCGGGCTCGGCGGACTCCGGCTCGGCAGCGACATCCTCTGCAGCGACATCCTCGGCCGCTACCTCAGCGTCCACGGCGCCCTGCTCTGTAGCCGCGTGCACCTCGGCAGCCGAATCCTCAACCGCGGCGACCTCGTCACCCTCGACCGACCCCAGACCGATCTCGTTCTCGGCCGACTGCTCGGGGGCGGGCTCCTCGGGACTGGATGCTTCTGCCTCGACCGCTTCCTGGCCCACTAGAGCACCGATCGCGGCGGGGCGTTCCTCGGCGGCGGCACCGACCTCGGCGAACTCCTCGGCCTCTGCGATGTCCTCCGACGGCGCCGTCTCGACCTGCTCGACGAGGTCCTCGGCCTCCGCGGCGGCCTCCGATCTGACGTGGCCGGATTCGACCGGGTCGTGGTCACCTGACGAACCGCCATCGTCGTCCGCGCCGGCGAGCTGCACGGCGGCGAGGACGCCGGACGTGGCTTCCACGGCCTTGAGGTCGTCGATGACTTCCTCGCGCCGGGCTTCGTCGGGAACCTCGGAATCCTTGCCCTGCAGCGTCGCCGGATCCTCGCGCCCCTTGGGCGCGACCATGATGTAGATCACCGCGCCGATGAGGACGAACATCGAGGTAAACGAGTTGACCCGAATACCGGCGATGAGCGTCGCGTCGTCGCTGCGCATCAACTCGACCCAGAACCGGCCGACGCAGTAACCGGCCACATACAGCGCGAACAACCGCCCGTGCCCGAGATTGAAGCGGCGGTCGGCCCAGATCAGCACTGCGAAGACCAGCAGGTTCCAGAGCAGTTCGTACAGGAACGTCGGATGGACGACGGTGTACACCTGTCCCGTCGACACCCCGTCGAGCGAATGCGGGCTGACGACCCCCGACGGGTCTAGGCGGTTGTAGATCGTCAGGCCCCAGGGCAGGTCCGTCTCACGGCCATAGAGCTCCTGGTTGAAGTAGTTGCCAAGCCTGCCGATCGCCTGCGCCAAGATGATTCCCGGCGCGACCGCATCCCCGAAGGCGGGCAACGGAACTCCCATGCGACGGCAGGCGATCCACGCACCAACGCCGCCGAGCGCGACCGCACCCCAAATCCCCAGGCCGCCGTCCCAGATGCGAAGGGCCGCAACAAATCCCGCGCCGTCCGGCCCAAAGTACTTGGGCCAGTCCGTGATTACGTGATAAAGCCGGCCACCGATCAGACCGAACGGGACCGCCCAGAGTGCGATGTCGTAGACGACGCCACGTTCGCCACCGCGGGCCGCCCAACGGCGGTCGCCGATGATCAGCGCCGCGACGATCCCGGCGATGATGCACAACGCATATGCCCTGACGGGGAAGATCCAGAGATGCCAGACACCTTGGGATGGGCTCGGGATGTAGGCCAGAACCGTCGTGGTCACAGTGAAATCCCTGAAATCCTTTGTCGGACGCCTTGGGCGAGCTCTTCGGTCAGTGCCTTGACTGCGGGGATGCCGTCGCTGAGCGCCGACACCAGCGCCGAGCCGACGATGACGCCGTCGGCATAGGAGCCGATTTGCGCGGCCTGCTCACGCGACCGTACGCCCAACCCGACGCCGATCGGGATGTCCGAGACTTCCCGCACCCGGCGGACCAGCTCCGGCGCAGCGTCGGACACGGCATCGCGGGCTCCGGTCACGCCCATGGTCGACGCCGCGTAAACGAACCCGGACGACGCCTCGACCGTGGCCGAAAGACGTTCCGGCGTCGACGACGGCGCCACCAGGAAGATGCGATCTAGGCCGTGTGCGGCCGACACCTCGATCCACTCGTCGGCCTCGTCGGGAATCAGGTCGGGCGTGATGAGACCGAGCCCACCTGCCGACGCCAAGTCCCTGGCGAAGGCGTCCACGCCCCACTTCAGCACGGGATTCCAGTACGTCATGACCACGGCGTTGCCGCCGGCCTTCGAGATGGCCTCGACCGCCGACAGGGCGTCGCGCACTCTCACCCCACCGCGCAAGGCGACCTCGGCGGCGGCAGCAATGGTGGGCCCGTCCATCCCCGGGTCGGAATACGCAACGCCGACTTCGACGATGTCGCAACCGGATTCGGTCATCGCGGTCATCGCTGAGATCGACGTCGCCACATCGGGGTAACCCGTTGGCAGGTAACCGATCAACGCCGAACGATTCTCGGAACGGCAGGTCGCGAACAGGGTCGACAATCGACCTGCCGTCATTGCGGCGTCCCCTTGTCGTCGAGCAGGTCGAACCACTTCGCTGCCGTCTCGACGTCCTTGTCACCGCGTCCGGAGAGGTTCACCACGATGATCGCACCGGGCCCGAGTTCGACACCGAGGTTCAGTGCGCCTGCCACCGCATGGGCCGATTCGATGGCCGGGATGATGCCCTCCGTCCTGCACAGCAGCGCGAATGCGTCCATCGCCTCGGTGTCGGTGATGGGCAGGTACTGCGCGCGCCCAGAGTCCTTGAGGAACGCATGCTCCGGCCCGACGCCCGGGTAGTCCAAACCCGCTGAGATCGAATGCGATTCGACGGTCTGGCCGTCTTCGTCCTGCAGCAGGTACGAGAACGAGCCCTGGAACGCGCCCGGCGTGCCGCCGGTGAACGTTGCCGCGTGACGACCGGTCTCCACGCCGTCGCCCGCCGCCTCGTAGCCGACGAGCCGGACGCCGGGATCGTCGATGAACGCATGGAACACGCCGATCGCGTTCGACCCGCCACCGATGCACGCGGTCACTGCGTCGGGCAGCCGCCCCGCCTGCTCCTGGATCTGCGCCCGCGCCTCCATCCCGATGACGCGCTGGAAGTCGCGCACCATGGTGGGAAACGGATGTGGCCCGGCTGCCGTGCCGAACGCGTAGTAGGTGTCGTCGGCGTTGGCGACCCAGTCTCGGAACGTCTCGTTGATCGCGTCCTTGAGCGTCTTGGACCCAGACTCGACGGACACGACGTCGGCGCCAAGGAGCCGCATCCGCGCGACGTTCAGCGCTTGACGCGCCGTATCGACGGCACCCATGTAGATGACGCACTGCAGACCGAGCAGAGCACACGCCGTCGCGGTCGCCACGCCATGCTGACCTGCTCCCGTCTCGGCAATGATCCGCGTCTTGCCCATCTGCTTGGCGAGCAGGGCCTGGCCGAGCACGTTGTTGATCTTGTGAGAACCCGTGTGGTTCAGGTCTTCTCGCTTGAGGAACAACCGTGCACCACCGGCATGCTCGGACAGGCGCGTCGCCTCGTACAGCGGTGACGGCCTGCCGGTGTAATGACGCTGCAGACGGTCGAGCTCGTCGAGGAACGTCTGGTCCGACCGCGCCTTCTCGTACGCCGCCGTCACCTCTTCGATGACCGCCATCAGTGCTTCTGGGACGAGCCTTCCGCCATAGGGACCGAAGTGGCCCTTGGCATCCGGATCGTGAATCGTGGGTTCGGCGACAGCTGCGCTAGCGCGCGGCAGCTCAGGGCCAGCGAGGTTTGCCACTGGCTCAGCGAGCGGGCTTCGGACAGGACGGGTGTGTGCCTGCGGTAACGAGATCGGCAACGGCGCTCCTGGGATCCCCGCTGGTGACTAGTCCCTCCCCGACTAGAACGGCATCGGCGCCCGCGCCTGCATAGGCCAGCAGATCCGCGGTGCCTCGGACGCCGGATTCGGCGATTCTGATGACGTTGGACGGCAGCCCCGGCGCGATCCGCGCAAAGCAGTCCCTGTCGACCTCGAGCGTCTTCAGATCACGCGCGTTGACGCCGATGACACGGGCCCCGGCCTGGAGAGCGCGGTCGGCCTCCTCCTCGGTGTGGACCTCGACGAGCGCCGTCATCCCGAGAGATTCCGTGCGGTCGATCATCGAAACCAGAGCAGACTGTTCGAGCGCCGCCACGATCAGCAGCAGCATGTCGGCGCCATGGGCGCGGGCCTCGTGGATCTGGTACGGACCGACGATGAAGTCCTTGCGCAGCACGGGAATCGACACCGCGGCGCGGACGGCGTCGAGGTCGTCGAGGCTCCCGTGGAAGCGGCGCTCCTCGGTAAGGACGCTGATCACACGCGCGCCACCGTCCTGGTAGGCACGGGCCAGCTTGGCCGGATCCGAAATCGTCGCGAGCTCGCCGCGCGAGGGGCTCGCGCGCTTGACCTCGGCGATGACGCCGATGCCGTCTGCGCGCAGTGCGGCCATCACGTCGCGCGCAGGCCGGGCGTCCTTGGCTTTCTGCTTGATGTCGATGAAGCTGACGAGGGCCTCGCGAGCGGCTACGTCGGCTCGAACTCCCTCGATGATCGAGTCGAGCACGGTCCCCGAACTCATGAGCCGTCGCTTCCCTTCATGCCTTCTCAAACCCCCAAACGATCTTTCCACCGAAGGGTAGTCGCCAGCGCCCCATGGGCTGTCACCGCCCCTCGTTCTCCGGAGTGGGGCGCTCCTGGCCGGGATCTCGGGTGGGATCCAGGCCCTCGTCGAGGGCGTCCCAGATCATCCGTTCCGACATCGCGTCGTCGGACGCATCCTGGCGCGCCGCCTCGCGCCGCGCCGCCGGTGCCAGGTACTTCCCCGACGTGTTGATTACGCCACCGGTCGTTGCGCCGCTGTTCTTCGCGGCGGTGCGCACGAGCAGAACCGCCGCCGCCAACGTGGCGACGGCTGCGACGAGCACCAGCGCTGCGCCTCCGTAGTGGCGTTCGGTGTCGACCAGCGCGGTGATCGGGATCTGCGCCAGATCTGACGCCCGGACCGCGTCGTCGCGAATCACCCACAGCCCGACGCCCAGGTACCCCATCCCCGCGCTCGCGGCCGCGAGCAGCACCGCAAGGAGTCGCAGGGCCCAGCCTCGCACCGCAAGGGCCGCCACCGCGGCCGCGAGAACCAGCAGCGCCAGCGGCACCAGGGCCGTCGACCACGAGGCGCCGTTCAGGGTGGTGGACTTCGGCTGACCGAGCCCGTCGAAGGACTCGACGTCCACCCACGGCATCCGCGATCCCGCCCACAGCGCCAAGGCAGCCAGGCCGAGGAACAGCTGGGCGATGCGCGTCATGGCTCCATCAGCGTTTCCGCAGCCGCGACCGCATTGAGCACCGCGCGGGCCTTGTTGGCCGCCTCGTCGAACTCGTATGGCCCGTTGGAATCGGCGACCACGCCACCGCCTGCCTGCACGTATGCCGTCCCGTCCCGCATGAGGGCGGTCCGGATCGCGATGGCGAAGTCGGCGTTGCCCGCGAAGTCGAGATAGCCGAGCACTCCCCCGTACAGGCCGCGACGCGTCTTCTCGACCTCCTCGATCAGCTCCATCGCCCGAACCTTCGGAGCGCCCGAGAGAGTGCCAGCCGGGAAGCATGCCGTGACGGCGTCGAGCGCCGTCTTGCCGTCGGCGAGGTGTCCGGTGACGGTCGACACCAGATGCATGACGTGGCTGTAGCGCTCGATGTGGCTGTAGTCCTCCACTCGGACGGTGCCCGGCACGCACACCCTGCCGAGGTCGTTGCGTCCGAGGTCGACCAGCATCAGGTGCTCGGCGCGTTCCTTCTCGTCGGACAGCAGCTCCTTCTCCAGCAGCACGTCCTCCTCCTCGGTCGTGCCTCGCCACCGCGTCCCGGCGATCGGATGGGTGGTGGCCTTGCCGTCGACCACCGTCACCAGCGCCTCGGGACTGGATCCCACGATCGAGAAGTCAAGCCCACCAACGTCGTTGGGGACGTTGAGCAGATACATGTACGGGCTCGGATTGCTCACCCGCAGCATCCGGTACACATCGAGGGGATCTGCGTGGGTCGTCATTTCAAACCGCTGCGACGGCACCACCTGGAACGCTTCGCCCGCCTCGATGTCCCCGACGAGCTTCTCCACGATCGCCGAGTACTCCTCGACGGTGCGCTGCGAGCGGTGCTGCGGCGCAGGCCTGCTGAACGTCGCCACCGTCGACGGCAATGGTTCGCCCAGTGCCGCGGTCATCACGTCCAGCCGAGCGACCGCATCGTCGTACGCGGTGTCGACGTGCTCGTCGGTGCCGTTCCAGTTCACCGCGTTCGCAACCAACGTGATGGTGCCCTCGTGGTGATCGACCGCGGCGATGTCGGTGGCCAGCAGAAGCAGCATGTCCGGCAGTTTGAGGTCGTCCACCGCCAGGTCGGGCAACCGCTCCAGCCTGCGGACCATGTCGTAGGCGAAGAAGCCGACCATGCCACTGGTCAATGGCGGCAACCCGGGCAGCGTGCCCGTGGCCAGTAGTTCGACGGTGGCGCGCAACGCCGCCAGCGGGTCACCTCCACGCGGTGCGTCCTTGGGCGTGACGCCGAGCCAGGCGGCCTCACCGTCACGGACGGTGAGTGCCGACGGAGCGCCAGCGCCGATGAACGACCACCTCGACCAGGACCGCCCGTTCTCCGCCGACTCCAGTAGAAACGTGCCGGGCCGGTTCGCGGCCAGCTTGCGGTACGCGGACAGCGGCGTCTCGCTGTCGGCGAGCACCTTGCGCGTGACGGGCACGACTCGGTGCTCGGCGGCCAAGGCCCGAAAGTCGTCACGCGAGGTCGTGGTGGCGAGGCTCGCGGGCGGGATCGACGCGATGGTGGAGGGTTCGTGCACGGGACAATCCTCCCAGACCCGCCGAAGGCGTCCGCCATTCAGCCAGGCGTAGCGTCACCGCCATGAAACGTGGTGACCAGGTGGCAGAGTTCGAGCTGCCCGATCAGACGGGTACGAGGCGGAGCCTGACGAGCCTCCTTGCCTCCGGCCCCGTCGTCCTGTTCTTCTACCCGGCCGCGATGACGCCAGGCTGCACCAAGGAGGCGTGCCACTTCCGCGACCTCGGCGCCGAGTTCGCCGCCGCGGGTGCGAACCGGGTCGGAATCTCCACCGACGCCGTCGACAAGCAGGCCCAGTTCGCCTCCAGCCAGAAGTTCGACTATCCCCTGCTATCGGACGTCGACGGCGCCGTGGCGACGGCGTTCGGAGTCAAGCGCGGACTTCTCGGCAAGCTCGCGCCCGTCAAGCGGGTGACGTTCGTGATCGACACCGACAAGACGGTGCTCGACGTGATTGGCAGCGAGTTCAACTTCAACTCGCACGCCGACAAGGCACTCGAGGTGTTGCGTTCCCGGTGAAACCCGTTCTGCAACTTGACGACGTGACGTTCCGGCGGCACGGCAAGCAAATCATCGACGGCATCTCCCTTACGGTCAACGAGGGTGAACACTGGGCGCTTCTCGGCCCCAACGGCGCAGGCAAGAGCACCCTGCTTGGCTTCTGCGGCGCGGTCACGTTCCCCAGCTCCGGCACCGTCCGGGTGCTCGGCGAACAGATGGGTCGGACCGATCTGGCCGTGCTTCGCCGCTCCATTGGTCACGTGAACCCGCGGCATCAGCTGCAATACCCACGCACCGTGCTCGAGGTGGTGCTCACCGGCATCACCGGCACCAACGACCTGCCACTGCGTTGGACGCCGAGTGTCGAGGATCTGGAGCGGGCCCGGGACATGGTCGAGACGGTCGGGCTGACCCGCATCGCCGACGAGGTGTGGCCGACCCTGTCCCAGGGTGAGCGCGGGCGCACACTCATTGCGCGAGCGCTGATCTCGGGGCCGCGCCTCTTGCTGCTGGACGAACCCTCCACCGGCCTGGACGTCGCCGCGAGGGAACAGCTGTTGCAGACCATCGATTCGCTGGACGAGGCCCACCCCGACGTCGCATCGATCCTCGTCACCCACCACCTCGAGGAACTGCCCAGCACCACGACGCACGCGTTGCTGATCGCGGAGGGGCGCACCGTCGCCAGTGGACCCGCGCTGGAGACCGTGAATACCGCGAACGTCACCGAGGCGTTTTCGCATCCCGTTCAGGTCGGCTACCACGACGGCCGTTGGAGCGCCCGCGCCAAGTCGACCCGGATGGACGTCTAGCGGGACCCGGGCGTTGGGGCTCGGGACGTCTTCGGGTACGAACCGGTGCTTTTAGCATGTGGCTCTGACGTTTTGGTGGCGTGCGACTGGGGTTGTGCACAGTTGGTGATTGGTCCACAGGCCGGTGTTGGTTCGGTCGCTGGGGACGGTTCACGTCCGTGGTCGTACGTATGTTCGAGTCATGTCGGTGATGGCGGTTCGGGAAGCGGTCGAGGGGCTGCGCGTGGCGCTGGCCGATTGCGACGTCCAGGCCATGACCCACACCGAGGTCTTCGCCGTGCTCGACGAGCTGGAAACCCTGTCCTGCCAACTACCCACCCACTGGCATCGCGGGTTGGCCCGGCTGCAGACCGACACCAGCTCCCAGCAGTGGGGCGCCAAATCGTGGCGCGACGTACTGACCGTGCGGTGGCGACTGTCCCCGACCGAAGCGTCACGCCGCCTGACCGAGGCCGCCGTGCTGGGACCCCGCCGGACGCTGATCGGCGAGCCGCTGGAACCGCTGCTGCCCGCCACCGCCGCCGCCCAAGAGCTGGGGGTGATCACCGCTGAGCACGTCACCGCCCTGCGCAAGGCGATGGCCAGGATGCCCGGGTTCCTCGACCCGGCCACCCACGCCCAGGTCGAGGTCGACCTGGTCCGCACCGCCGCCGGAGCCAGCCCCAAGGACGTCACCGACCACGCCGCACTGACCCTGTTCCTGCTCGACCAGGACGGCCCCGAACCCACCGACGAGCAACGCCAACGCACCCGTGGGATGTCGATGAGTGCGCAGCGCCGCGACGGGAACTCCACGATCAGCGGGGAACTCACTCCCGAAGCTCGCGCGACGTGGGAGGTCCTCTTCGCCAAGTACGCCGCCCCAGGGATGTGCAATCCGGCCGACCCCGAGCCCTGCACCTCGGGCACCCCCAGCCAGGAACAGATCGACAACGATCATCGCAGCCTGGCCCAACGCCAGCACGACGCGCTCATCGCGGTCGGACGGATCGCCCTGATGAACCACCTGGGGAAGCTCAACGGGCTGCCGGTGTCGATCATCATCCGCACCACCCTGCAGGACCTCGAATCCCGCGCCGGGATCGGCGTCACCGGCGGCGGCACCCGCCTACCGATCACCGACGTCCTCCGCCTCGCCGCCCACGCCCATCACCACCTTGCCGTGTTCGACCGCGCCACCGGCGCCGCCCTGGACCTGTTCCGCTCCAAACGCATCGCCTCCCCCGCCCAACGCATCATGCTCATCGCCCGCGACGGCGGCTGCACCAAACCCGGCTGCACCGTCGGCGCCTACGGATCGCAGGTCCACCACGCCACCGCCGACTGGCACCACGGCGGCCTCACCAACGTCGACGACCTCGCCCTGGCCTGCGGCCCCGACAACCGCCTCGTCGACACCCACGGAGGCTGGAGCACCCGCATCAACGACCACCACGACGTCGAATGGATCCCACCGGAACACCTCGACACCGGCCAGACCCGTACCAACACCATTCACACCCCCGAAAAACACCTCCGACCGCCAGAAGACCCACGACCCAACGGCGACAACGAGACTCGCGACCACCGCACCCACCCCGGGGAGAACCGTCCCGACCCCGACCCCGCCACGCCGTCCAACACGAACGATCCCAGCGAACCGGACGAGCCCGGCGAACCCGGCGAACCCGGCGAGCCGGACGAACCCGGCGGACCCGAACCACCGCCTCGGATCGGGGCGACACGCTAGCCGGCGGCGCGGGCTTCGGCCATCCGACGCCTGGCTTCGCGGTGGCGCGTGATCGGCGTCGTATCGACGATGCGCCGGGCCATCGTCGCCAGGAATCGTGCGGGCTGCAGCGGAGCGGGCACGGTGTCGTGGCGGAT
>NZ_JBEVLO010000013.1:0-23884 GCF_040509115.1 Mycobacterium sp.
GTGAATAGACGCGGGTTGCCAGAGCCGGTCACGTCGCCTCCTCGGTTGACAGCACTCAACGACCGCCGACCAGACTTCCCGGCACACCGAGGCCAACCCTAGACGGGATCCGGCGCCCTGGTCCGTGCAAAGTGGTCCGCGTGCGCCACGTCAGAGGTGTCGGACGCACTCCCATCAAACGGCGCGGAATCCTCGTAGGAGGGGCCCGGCTGCGCCTGTTCGGCTAGCGGACGTGGGCCAGCACGGCGTCCGCGACCTCCTCCACGGGAATGGTGGTGACGACCTCCAGCGTCGCGGTGCGTCGAAGCAGTGGCTCGACCACGGCGAGGTTCGACAGGATCTCCGCGACGTCGGACGGCGTACTTCCGTACGGGTTGTTGGTCCGGGTCCGCAGGCGCTCCCTCAGCACGACGGCCGGAGCACTCAAGAGCACGACGTGGTCGAACCGCGGATAGAACTCCACCTGGTTGCGGGTGGTGCCCGCCACGATCAGCAGCGCCCGGGGATCCTCGACGGACAGCAGTGCATCGATTCGGGAGTCGACCCACAGCCGCTCTCCGTCGACCGTCTCGTGAAAGTCGCCTGCCGCGTCGGGGTAGTCGGTGTCCACGGTCCAGTATCCACGGTCGGCGAGCTCGCCCAACAGCGTCGACTTGCCGGTGCCGGACATGCCGGTCACCAGAACGCGTTTCACGTGCGGGTCAGCACCGCGACGCACTCGACGTGATGCGTCAACGGGAACGAGTCGAACACCCTCAGCTCGTCCACCGCGTACCCGTGGCCGCGGTAGAGGCCGACGTCACGCGCGAATGATGCTGCCTCGCAACCGATGTGGATGATACGCGGAACGTCGGCTGCGGCCAGCAGGTCGATCACCTCGCGGCCTGCACCGGTCCGAGGCGGGTCGAGGACCGCCACGTCGGCACGCCGTCGCGCCGTGGTGAGCGCGCGCCGCACCGATTCGGTGAGCACCTCCACCCAATCCAGATCGGCCAGTGCCGCCCTGGCGGCCCGCGCCGACCCACGCGACGTGTCGACGGTCAGGACGTGCCCCGTGTCCCCCACCGCCTCGGCCAGCACGGCCGCGAAGATGCCTGCGCCGCCGTACAAGTCCCACGCCGTCATTCCCGGACTCAACTCCGCCGTGCGGCGCACCAGGTCGGTGTAGACGCGAGCAGCATCACGGTGCGCCTGCCAGAACGCCGTGACCGGGACACTCCACTGCCTGCCCCCGACCCGTTGCGTGGCCTCGTACGAGCCTTCGACGACCTCGGTCGACACCTTGCGCCCCGACCGCGGACCCGACTGCACGACGTGTCGCGCACCGTCGTCGTCGACTGCGACGTGCAACTGCGCGCCGGGCGGCCAGGTCGCCTCGTCGAGACCCGTCAGCATGCCCGCAGGCTCCTGCGCACAGCGCAGATCGGTCACGAGGTCGGCGCTGTGGTAACGGTGAAAGCCTGCGCGTCCGTCGGCACCGACGTCCAACCGCACCCGGGTCCGCCATCCCGTCGCACCCGTGGAGCCGACCTCCTCGGCCACCCCCTGCCACTCGTATCCGCCAAGCCGGCCAAGCTGATTGGCGACCACGTCACCCTTGAGCCGGCGCGTCGCCTCGGGGGTGGCGAACGACAAATCGCAGCAGCCCGCGCCGTCGACACCGGCGATCGGACACAGCGGGTCGATGCGGTCGCCGGACGGCTCCAACACCTCGATGGCCTCGGCATGCCAGAAGCTGCCACGTTCGTCGGTGACGTGCGCGCGGACGACCTCGCCGGGGAGCGCATAGCGGACGAAGACGACGCGGCCATCGTGGCGCGCCACGCAACTGCCGCCATTGGCAGGCGCACCGACCGTCAGTGTCAGCTCGGCCCCCTCCTCGCCGGGGCTCAATCGAGGAATCCTCGCCGCGCATCACCAGGCGCCGGCTGCTCCTCGATGCGCTTGAGGCGCTCGGACGAATTCAGCTGCCACGGAACCGATGTCACCATGACGTTCGGCTCGAACAGCAGCCTGCCCTTGAGCCGCAGTGCGCTCTGATTGTGCAGCACCTGCTCCCACCAGTGGCCGACCACGTACTCGGGGATGAACACCGTGACAACGGTGCGCGGCGACTCCTTGGTGATGCGCTTGACGTAATCCAATACCGGGCGGGTGATTTCGCGGTAGGGCGAGGCGATGACCTTGAGCGGAACGGTGACGTCGCTGTCCTCCCACTTGTGGACGAGTTCGTGCGCTTCCGCGTCGTCGACGTTGACGGTGATGGCCTCCAGCACGTCGGGCCGGGTGGCCCTGGCGTATGCCAAAGCCCGCTTGGTCGGTAGGTGCAGGTTGGAGACCAGCACGATCGCGTGGTTGCGACTGGGGAGGACGACGTCACCCTCCTCGGCGGCCCGGGCTTCCAGCTCCCGCGTGACCGTGGCGTAGTGCTTGTGGATCAACTTCATGATGCCGAAGAGAATCCCCATGGCGAGGATCGCAATCCACGCTCCGGCACGGAACTTGGTCACCACCACGATGACCAGGACGGTGCCCGTGCACAACAAGCCGATGGAGTTGATGATGCGCGAGCGCTGCATCCGATGCCGGTGGGTGGCATCGGTTTCGGTGCGCAACAGTCGGGTCCAGTGCCGCACCATGCCGATCTGGCTCAACGTGAAGCTGACGAACACGCCGACGATGTAGAGCTGAATCAGCGCCGTCACTTCGGCACGAAAGGCCACCACGAACGCGATGGCGGCGAACGCCAGGAAGAGGATGCCGTTGGAGAACGCCAGCCGATCGCCTCGGGTGTGCAGCTGGCGGGGAAGGTAGCGGTCTTGGGCAAGAATGGATCCCAGCACCGGGAACCCGTTGAAGGCGGTGTTGGCGGCCAGCACCAAGATCAGCGCCGTCACTCCCGCGATCAGGTACAGGCCGATCGGGAAGCCGTCGAACACCGCGTCGGCCAGCTGGGTGATCAGCGTCTTCGGATGGTATCCCTCGGGCGCACCGACGAGCTGGTCCACCGAGTCGACCACCTTGGCCCCGGTCTCCTTGGCCAGAACGATGATCCCCATGAAGAGGGAAACCGCGATGCCGCCGAGGAGCAGCAGTGTCGTCGCCGCGTTGCGCGACTTCGGCTTCTGGAAGGCGGGCACCCCGTTGCTGATCGCCTCCACCCCGGTCAACGCGGCACACCCGGACGAAAACGCCCGCGCCACCAGGAAGATCATCGCGAAACCCAAGACGTCGCCGTGTTCGGAATCGACCGTGAATCCCGCTGTCTCGGCTTGCAAGTGGTCACCGAGAACGAAGATCTGGAACAACCCCCACCCGATCATCACGTACATGCCGATCATGAAGGCGTACGTGGGGATCGCGAACGCGGTGCCCGACTCGCGGATGCCCCGCAGGTTCAGCGACGCCAGAAGCAGAATCGCCGCGACGGCGAAGAGCACCTTGTGCTGCGCGATGAACGGCACCGCCGAACCGATGTTGGACATCGCCGACGCCATCGACACCGCCACCGTCAGCACGTAGTCCACGAGAAGCGCACTCGCGACGGTCAACCCGGCCGTCGGGCCCAGATTGGTGGTGACCACCTCGTAGTCGCCGCCGCCCGAGGGATAGGCATGCACGTTCTGCCGGTAGCTCGCGATCACGACGAGCATCACCGCGGCGACCGCCAGACCGATCCACGGCGCCATCGTGTACGCGCTGAGCCCCGCAACCGACAAGACCAGGAAGATCTCCTCCGGCGCGTAGGCAACGGAGGACAGGGCGTCGGACGCGAACACCGGCAAGGCGATCCGCTTGGGTAGCAGGGTGTGGCCCATCGCGTCGCTGCGGAAAGGTCTTCCCAACACCAACCGGCGCGCAGCGGTCGAAAGCTTGGACACGGTTGCCAAGAGTAAGCCCATCGGCCGCTGACCGTTCCAAAGCTGTAGCGTTCCCAATGCGCGGGTTCACCACAATCCATTTCTGCCGAGCCACTGGAAGGATCGACGCGTGCGCGTAGTCGTGATGGGATGCGGCCGAGTCGGCGCATCGCTGGCTGACGGGCTGGCCAGGATCGGCCACGAAGTCGCGGTGATCGACCGCGACGGCACGGCCTTTCACCGCTTGTCCCCCGAGTTTCCCGGCGAGCGCGTGCTTGGCATGGGCTTCGACCGTGACGTTCTGCTGCGGGCCGGCATCGAGGGTGCCAGCGCGTTCGCGGCGGTGTCCTCGGGTGACAACTCGAACATCATCTCCGCCCGCGTTGCGCGGGAGACCTTCGGCGTCGAGCGCGTCGTCGCCCGCATCTACGACGCCAAGCGTGCCGCGGTCTACGAGCGTCTCGGCATTCCGACCGTCGCGACCGTGCCGTGGACCACCGACCGCCTGCTCAACGTGCTGACCCGCGAGACCGAGACCACCAAGTGGCGCGACCCGTCAGGCAACGTCGGCGTCGCCGAGCTGCCGCTGCACGAAGGCTGGGTCGGCCGCCGAGTCACCGCTCTGGAGGCGGTGACCGGGGGTCGGGTTGCGTTCATGATCCGCTTCGGAAGTGGACTGCTGCCGGAACCGAAGACCGTGATCCAGGCCAGCGATCAGGTGTACATGGCGGCCGTGTCGGGTCACATCGCCGAGGCGATGGCGATTTCGGCATTGCCACCTGGTGAAGACGCCGAGGATCGGTGATGCGCACCCCAGGAGCCGAACGGATGGAGCTACCGTGAAGGTCGCCATCGCAGGAGCAGGCGCCGTGGGCCGCTCCATCGCCCGCGAACTCGTCGAGTCCCACGACGTCACGCTGTTGGAACGCAACCCCGACCACATCGACGCCGAGGACATCCCCGCCGCGCACTGGCGGCTCGGCGACGCGTGTGAGTTGACACTGCTGGAAGCGGTGCAATTGCAAGACTTCGACGTCGTCATCGCCGCGACGGGCGATGACAAGGCCAACGTCGTCGTCAGCCTGCTGGCCAAGACCGAATTTGCGGTCCCGCGCGTGGTGGCTCGGGTGAACGATCCCCGCAACGAGTGGCTGTTCGACGAGAATTGGGGCGTCGACGTGGCGGTGTCCACCCCGCGGATGCTCGCGTCCCTGGTCGAGGAGGCCGTGTCGGTCGGTGATTTGGTCCGCCTGATGAGCTTTCGCAAGGGCCAGGCCAACCTCGTCGAGATCACCCTGCCCGACGACACGCCGTGGGGCGGCAAGGCCGTCAAGAGGCTGGAGCTGCCCCGCGACGCCGCCTTGGTGACGATCCTGCGGGGCGCCCGCGTGATCGTGCCGGAGGACGACGAGCCGCTGGAGGGCGGTGACGAGCTGCTGTTCGTCGCCATCGACGAGGTCGAAGAGGAACTGCGCGAGCTGCTGCTGCGCCCCCGCGGAAGCGGTTAATCCGCCGCCGACAACGCCGGCGGGGCGGCCACGCGGTCATGACAGCGCGCCGCCGCCTCGGCCGAGATTCGCCCGACGTCACAGCGCGCATTGCTGATGCCAAGCGCGGAGACCGCTCCGGCAATGACGAATAGACCGGCCACGACGATCACCCCTCGGGTGAAACCGTCGAAAGTCATTGCGGTCGAACCCATTCCGCCCACGATGACACCGGCGAACGCCACCGCCACCAAACCAGCGACCCGGGACACCGCGTTGTTGACCGCCGAGCCGATCCCACTCTGGGCCGGTTCGACCGCCGCGAGCACCGCCGCGGTCAGCGGCGACACCGTGACGGACAGTCCAACCCCGAACACGATCAGGCCCGGCAGCATCTGCGTCCAGAAGTCGAATGGCTCGCGCGCGGTGGTCAGCAGCAGGAAACCGCACGCGGCGACCAGCGGGCCGACGGCCATGTACACGCGGGGCCCGTGCCTGCCCGCCAGCGTGCCGAAGGGCCGGGCGAGGAAGAACGACAACACCGGAAGCGGCAGCGTCGCCAGCCCCGCCTGAGACGCCGACAAGCCGACCGTCTCCTGCAAGAACAGGGCGACGAGCAGCGTGCCGAGCGATACCGCGGCATACACGAAGACCGTTGCCAGATTTCCCACGGCGAAGTTGCGTTCTGCGAACAGTCCCGACGGCATGATCGGATTCGCGGCCCGCCGTTCCCACCACGGGAACGCGACGAGGCAGCCGACGCCGACGACGAGGCCCGCCGCCACCGAGGGGTGGGACAGTCCGAGCCGCTGAAGTTCGATCAGCGCGTACACGGCCCCAGTCAGGCCGACCGCGCACAACGCCGCCCCCACCACATCGATGCGCGCCGACCCGGTCGCTGTGTCGATGCGCGACCCCGTCGCTGTGCTCCTGCCGGGGCCCAGCTTCGCCACCAGATACAACGTCACCGCCAGCGGCACCACGTTGATGCCGAACACCCAACGCCAGCTCAGCGCATCCACCAGAAAGCCACCCAGCGGCGGACCCACCACGAACGCCGTCCCCGTCCACGCCGTCCACGTGCCGATCGCCCTGGCCTGCCGACCACCGCTGAAGCGAGCATTGATCATCGCCAACGAGCTCGGCACCAGGAAGGCCGCTCCGGCGCCCTGGAGGCAGCGCGCCGCCACCAACACCCAACCCGTCGGTGCGAGCGCGCACAGCAGAGACGCCAACGCGAACACGACCAGACCCGTCCGCAGGACGACGAGCCTGCCGAACTGGTCGGAGACGGCACCGGCGACGAGGATGAGGGCGCCGAGGGCCAGCAGATAACCGTCGACCACCCACTGCTGCAGAGCCAGCCCGCCGCCGAAGTCCGCGGCGATCGCAGGCAGTGCGAGGTTCACCACCGATCCGTCCAGGAAGGCGACGAACGAGGCGAGCACTGCCACCGCGATGACGACCCGGTCGGCCGAGTCGTCCCGCCGCATTGCGGTCAGTTGCTCTTCGCGCAAGCGCTCATCGGGGGTGTCACTTGCTCTTACTGGTTCTTGTCCAGCGACACCGCGTCGCCACGCTCATCGGCGGCGTGCAGCGCACGCTGGGCGGTGCGGATGGCCAGGAACGTCACCAACGCGGCGACGGCGGTCAGCGGCCAGCCCATGGCGATGCGCGCGACACCCAGCAGACCCGTCTGGTCCTCGTCGTACAAGCGGTGCTGCACCAGGAACCTTGCGCCGAACACCAGGACCCACACGAACGTGGCGACGTCGAACGCCACCACCGCTCGGCGCACCCGTCGCCAGTTCTTGTCGCCGCCGTTGACCCAGCCCCAGATGTAACCGACGATCGGCCGGCGGATCAGCACCGAGAGCGCGAATACCGCGGCATACAGAAGTGACGACCAGATGCCGAGAAGGAAGTACCCTTTCGACTCGCCGACGACATAGGCGATGAGCGCGCTAACGCCCACCCCGATGAAGCCGGAGATCGCCGGCTGCAACGTGTCGCGCCGGATCAGGCGCCACACCAGGATCAAGGCCGCAACTCCAAGGGCGGCACCGATGGCGGGCACCAGGCCGAAGTACGTGGAGACGGGTACGAACACCAGCACCGGCAGCGAGGAGTAGATGAGGCCGCTGATGCCGCCCATCTGTTCGAGCAGCGCCTGGCCGTTGAGCTTCTTCGCGGGTTCGTCGGGCTCTTGGGCCTCGACGTCGTCCGCTACCCCATGTTCTACCCCTGGGTCGGGGTGGGTCACTTGTGAATCACTTCTGAATCTCGTAGTGCGGGTTGTAGATGGCCTTGGTGCCGTTCTCCAGCTTGCCCAGGCGGCCGTGCACCCGCAGCGTGCGGCCGGATTCGATGCCTGCGATGCGCCGCTGACCCAGCCACACCAGCATGACGGCGTCGGTACCGTCGAACAGTTCGGCGCGGACCCCGCCCGCGCAGCCCTTGGCGTTGGTCTCGACACACCGCAGCGTGCCGACCATCGTCACTTCCTGGCCACGTCGACAGTCGATTGCCTTCTGCGCGCCGGTATTGGCGGCTTCGTCACTGAGTTCGTCGACGTCGAATTGTTCTGGATCCTCCGTGAGCCGACGCGTCAGCCGCCGTAGATAACCTTCGGCCGTAGCCATGGTCTCTCCTACCCCAGTCGTGGGTCCACCGTGGACTCACCTATGACCAACGCCACCGTAGACCTGTTGGTTCCGATTTGCCACGAACCACACAGGTAGGTGGTCTACCCTCCGCTGGGCGTTTTCACTCCCCCCTCCGCCGATCTGCGGCAATCGAATTCCGCGTCCCGGCTCGCACGTTCACAGTGATTTGACGCACACGGCACGATCGACGCATGGCCGTCAATCTGCGCGGGGTGACCGTGGTCCTCCTACCTGGCACGGGATCCGACGACGACTACGTCTACCGCGCGTTCGCCCCGCCGCTACACGACGTCGGGGCGTCCGTGGTGACGCCCGCCCCGGAACCGGCCCGCCTCATCGAGGGATACCTGCACGCCTTGGACGAGGCTGCGCGGACGGGCCCGATCGCCGTGGGAGGAGTGTCGATCGGCGCTGCCGTCGCGACGTCGTGGGCCTTGGCCCACCCTTCCGACGTGGTCGCCGTGTTGGCGGCCCTACCGGCCTGGACCGGCGCGCCCGACGGTGCGACGGCGGCGCTGGCGGCCAAACAGTCGGCGCACGCCCTGCGCCGCGACGGGTTGGCGTCGGCGATCACCGCCATGCGGGAGTCCAGTCCGCCGTGGCTGGGGGACGAACTGTCCCGGTCGTGGGTGGGCCAGTGGCCCGATCTTCCCGACGCGATGGACGCCGCCTCCGATTACGTCGCTCCCACGTCGGGGCAGCTGGCCACCCTCGCGGTGCCGATGGGCGTCGCGGCGGCGACCGACGACCCGATCCACCCCGTGGAAGTCGCGCTGGAATGGGTGGCCGCCGCACCGCGAGCGGCGCTGGGCACCGTCACCCTCGACGAGATGGGCGTCGACCCGAGCGTGCTCGGCGCGGCAGCCCTTTCCGCGCTGCTCGACCTCTGAGGCAGCCGGGCTGGGCCTCCTGGTCGACCCGCGCCCTCAACAATGCTGCGGGCTTGGCAGCCCACCCGGCTCTATCCCCCCGTGATGGTCCGGAGCTGCTGCATGGCCGAACCCTGCTCGCTGCGGCGCGCGACGGGGGCCGCCTCGACGACCGGTGGCTGCTGACCCGTCTGCTCCGCGTGCTGCGCCATCATCTGCTCGGCGCGCGCCCGCAGTCGCGCGATCAACGACTCGGACAGTTGCAGAGGCAACATGTTGCGCACTGGCTGCGGAGTGTCACCGCGACGAACAACGGTGTCCGCCAACGCATTACGCAAATCCCGCGCAATGGCCGTGGCGTTCTCCGGGGAGCCGACCGCGGCGCCGCGAACCATCCACCGATAGCCGTCGACACCGACGAACCTCATCACGACGGGCTCGGGACCGTTGGTCATCAGCCCAACGACTTCGCGCCCCCACGGCCCATCCTCGATGTTGACCTCGGCGGACTGGCTGCGCAGCGACTCGGCGACCTCGGTCACCACCTCGCGCCACAGGCCGCCGGTCTTCGGAGCCGCATACGCCGTGACGTTGTAGCGACCGTTGGAGGTCACCATCCACGCCATCGTCGGCATGCCCTGCGGGTTGACCTCGACGGCGAGCTCGGCGGCCTCGTTCTCGGGGATCAGCACCGCACCCAGGTCGTGGCGCCCCTGCAGGGCCACCTCGGGTTCATCGAAGTCCTCGATGTCGAACGGACCATCCAGGTCGTCGTCACCGCCGTCACCGTCACCGCCGCCGACGACGGCGCTCTCCTCGGGGGCTGGCGTCGTCTCGTCCGTCGTGTCGTCGTTCTTGCGCTTACCGAATGCCATTACAAACTCTCGTGTCCGCCGGAGGAACCGTGGCCGCCAACGCCACGGGAGGTATCAGCAAGCCCGGCCTCGTCGAACGACGTGACCTCGACCAGCTCGGGCAGTTCGACCCGCTGCACCAGAAGCTGTGCGATCCGGTCGCCGCGCCGGACGATGATCGGAAGGTCCTGATCGAGATTGATGAGCGCCACCTTGATCTCGCCGCGATAGCCCGCGTCGATCGTGCCGGGGCTGTTGACGATCGAAAGTCCGACGCGCGAGGCCAGCCCCGAGCGTGGATGCACCAAACCGACCATGCCATGCGGGATGGCCACCGCGATCCCCGTCGGGACCAGTGCCCGGCGACCGGGAGCGAGTTCGACGTCGACCGCGCTGTAGAGGTCGACGCCGGCATCGCCGTCGTGGGCCCGCACGGGTAGTGGGAGCTCGCGGTCCAGCCGGAGGACCGCCAGAGAGGTGGACACGACCACGGAGATTACTCTTGGGCGCGTGTCCGACACGCGCGCAGCCACCCATACGGTGCGCTACCGAGAGGTACTGCGGGTGCCGTGGTGGTGGTGGCCGCCCGGCTTCGGGTTGGCCGTGATCATTGCCTACGAGGTGAACCTGGGGATCCGGTCGCTGCCAGACTGGGTGCCCTATGCCGTGCTGTTGCCCGTCGCGGCAGCAGTTCTGGTCTGGCTGGGTCGGGTGGACGTGCGGGTCGTCGGCGCCTCCGGCGACGATGGCGCGGACACCGAACTGTGGGTCGGCGGAGCCCATCTCCCCGTTGGTGTCATCTCGCGGTCAGCCGAGGTGCCCCGGTCGGCCAAGTCCGCCGCGCTGGGCAGGCAGCTCGATCCGGCCGCCTACGTCGTGCATCGAGCGTGGGTCGGGCCGATGATCCTCGTCGTGCTCGACGATCCAGACGATCCCACGCCGTACTGGCTGGTCAGTTGCCGTCGACCGGACCGCTTGCTGGCGGCCTTGCAAGGCTGACGGCAGGCGCGCCCGTCAGGCTGCGCAGTCCGTGCAAATCATTACGCCGCCCTTTTCGCTGGCGAGGCGGCTGCGGTGGTGCACCAGGAAGCAGCTCGAGCAGGTGAATTCGTCGGCCTGCTTGGGGACGACGCGGACGGACAACTCCTCGCCCGACAGGTCTGCCCCCGGAAGCTCGAATGACTCGGCGGATTCGGACTCGTCGACGTCGACGACCGCTGATTGAGCCTCGTTGCGGCGTGCCTTCAGTTCCTCGAGTGAATCCTCGGAAACATCGTCGGTCTCGGTGCGCCGTGGCGCGTCGTAGTCGGTAGCCATCCTCATCCCTTCCTTTCCCATCGGTTCCGTGTCTGTGGCGACAGAGCTTTGTACCAGCGCAGAACGCATCCACCAAATGATTCGTGCCCCGTTTGGCCTTGGATTTGGATGTGATTTATATCACAACACAAAAGGCCAGGTAGGGCCTGCGGACAGGGCGAGCCCTTAAAGTGCAGGAGTGGTAGCGCAGATCACCTCCGGCACGGCATTCGACAAGCACGGTCGACCGTTTCGGCGGCGCAAGTTCCTCCCGGGCATCGTGGTATTCGTCGCGCTCGCGGTGGTGACCCTGATGGTGTGGGTCGTCGCGTTCAACCAGACCACCGAGGTTGCTCAGGCCGCTGCCTGCAACCCACCGCCCGCTCCCGCCGACGCCACGCAGGTGGCGTTGGGTGAGCGTGTGCCGACCGCGGACATGACCAGCGTGACGCCCGCCAAGCTCGTGGACACCAAGATCCGCGTGCTCAACGCCAGCGGACGGGGCGGCCAGGCCGCCGAAGTGGCGGGGGCATTGCGCGACCTGGGGTTCGCACCGCCGACGGCGGGCAACGACACCGTTTACGAGAACACCCAGTTGGTGTGCCAGGGCCAGTTGCGCTTCGGCCCGTCGGGGCGTGCTGCCGCGGCCGCCCTGTGGCTGGTGGCGCCGTGTACCGAGCTCTACCAGGATCAGCGCGGGGACGACACCGTCGACCTGGCCGTCGGCACCGAGTTCTCCGACGTGAGCCACAACGACGACATCGACGCGGTGTTGGCCAGCTTGAAACCCGATGCGACCCAGCCCGCCGACCCGGCACTGTTGACGAAGATCCACTCCGTCGCCTGCTGAGCAGTGACTACAGGGCCCCTGCCCGCCGCAATGCATCGTCGAAGGCCGCCGCGATGCCGGGCGCAGCCGCGACGATGAGGCTGGAGCCGTCGTCCACCGGCGGCAGTAGCAGCTTGGCGCCCGCCTCCTCGGCGATCAACGCCCCCGCCGCCCAGTCCCACACGTTGACGCCGAGCTCGTAGTAGGCGTCCAACCGACCCGCGGCGACGAAGCACAGATCGAGGGCGCACGAGCCGATGCGTCGGACGTCGCGTACGGCGGGCAGCAGACTTGCCAGCACCTCGGCCTGACGCAGACGCCGCTCGGGCGCGTACCCGAAACCCGTTCCGACCAGTGCCATCGAGACGTCGTCGATCGGGTTGCAGTGCAGCTCGGTCGACGCGCCGTCCCGACGCAGATGCGCGCCGTGCCCGACGGCCGCCGAGAAGACCTCGCCCGTCGGCACGTTCGCCACCGCACCCGCGACCGAGCGACCGTCGATCTGCACCCCGACGGACACCGCGTAGGCCTCGAGGCCATATACGAAGTTGACCGTGCCGTCGATGGGATCGAGCACCCAGGTGGGCCTGCCGTGGTGGCCGACGGCGGAGCCGCCCTCCTCCTCGCCGACGATCGGATCGTCGGGCCTCAACTCGGCGAGCCGCTCGCGCAGCATCCTCTCGGTCTCGGTGTCGACGACGGTGACCGGGTCGGTGGGAGTGCTCTTGGTTCGCACCGCCGAATCGGCCTCACTCTGGGTGGCACCAATGCCGAAGACCTCGGTCCTGCGGCGCCGAACGAAGTCGGCGGCTTCCTTGGCTAGTCGCTCAGCGACTGCCCGCAGGCTCGCTGGATCGCTGTCGTAGGTCACCCCGCCATCGCAACACATCCCGCCTGGCAAGGCACTAATGTGTGGTTGGCGTCGCACCCTGCAGGTCTGGAACGAGGAGCGCTCATGACCGAAACACCAACTCCCGACCCGACCAACGAGGGCCCCCAGCACCGCGGCTTCGGCGTCGACGTCGGCGGAAGCGGGGTGAAGGGCGGCATCGTCGACTTAGACACCGGGCACCTCATCGGGGAGCGGTTCAAATTGCCTACGCCGCAACCCTCGACACCCGACGCCGTCGCCAAGACGATCGCCGCAGTGGTCAACGAGTTCGGCTGGACTGGTGGACTTGGCGTCACCTACCCGGGCGTGGTGACCGAAGGCATCGTGCGCACCGCCGCGAACGTCGACAAGGAGTGGATCGGCACCAATGCGCAGGAGGTCATCGGCGCCGAGCTCGACGGCCGGGCCATCACCGTCCTGAACGACGCCGACGCCGCGGGGCTCGCGGAGGAAAAGTTCGGCGCTGGAGCCGACAAGAGCGGGGTGATCGTGCTCCTCACCTTCGGCACCGGCATCGGGTCCGCCGTGATCCACAACGGCGTCCTGCTGCCCAACACCGAGTTCGGCCACCTCGAAGTCGGAGGAAAGGAAGCCGAGCACCGCGCGGCGTCGTCGGTCAAGGAACGCAAGGAGTGGAGTTACGAGCGCTGGACCACAGAGGTCGACAAGGTGCTCATCGCCATCGAGAACGCGATCTGGCCGGACCTGTTCATCGCAGGTGGCGGCATCAGCCGCAAGGCCGACAAGTGGATTCCGCTGTTGAAGAACCGGACCCCGGTGGTCGCCGCAGCGTTACTGAACACCGCGGGCATCGTCGGAGCCGCCATGGCCGCCGAGGTCGCTCAGGCCTGAGCGGCGGGCAGGAAGCCGTCGGCACGCTCGGCGAGCGGCTCCGTCCGGAAGTGCGCATCGACGTCCGCGGTGACCCGTTGCGGTGGGTATCCCGCGCGTTCGCACACGTCGATGACGGCGTCCGAGGACGACGCCTCGAACAGCGCGTAGACCACCTCGTCGCTTGGGACGCCCATCGTGACGAATAGCTCGACCGGCTCGCTCGCGGCAGCCACGGCAGCTTCGAGCGCCGCCACGATCAGCGGAACCGAGCCATCCGCCAGGTCGGGCTGATACCACTCGACCAGGTAGCCCGGGGAGGTTCTAGCCGGCATCGTCTTAGCCATACCTCAGAACGGTAGCCGCTCACCAAGCCGCATTGAATCGGGGAATTCCCTAGTCCTGCCGACGACTCCCCCGATCCGTTCGCTTAGTCGTCGCCGAATTCGTCGGCTCGACCGGCCAGCTCGACGCGGGTGCGCACCGAGAGCTTTCGGTACACGCTGCTGAGGTTGTGCTCGACGGTCTTGGGACTGATGAACAACGCGGTGGCGATGTCCTTGTTGCTCATCCCCGTTGCCGCCAATCTCGCCACCCGCACCTCGGCAGGTGTCAGCTCGGAGGCGACGGCGCGGGGGACGTCCATCTGCTTGAGCTCTGTCCTGGCGCGCTCGGCCCACAGCGGGGTGCCCAGTTCCTCGAAGGCGCTCAACGCTTCGCGCAACGCGTCGGCCGCGAGATGCTTGCGACGTTGGCGGCGCAGCAGCCTGCCATGGAACAGCTGCGTCCTGGCCGTCTCGAACGGCATGGGCAGGCGGTCGTGATGCGTCAGCGACCGCCGGACCGCCTCCTCGGCGTCTTCGAGGTCGCCGCGCAACGCCAGCAGCATGCCGCGACACCGCCCACCGACGGCCAGCATCCACGGCCGATCCAGTTCCGCGCCATTGTGTTCCAGCGTGTCGATCAGGGGAACGGCATCGTCGGCACGGCCGACGGCGAGCATCGCCTCGACGGCGTCCGGCATGTACATGGCCGTGAAGATCTCCGTGCCAGGCACGTTTGCCGAGTGAGTAATCAACGGCTGCAACACGTTCAGGGCCTTGGCGTAGTTTCCGAGTGACACTTCCAGGAATCCGAGCGTCATCGTCGGCCAGGACCCGAGAAACGGAGACCCACATTGACGGGCTCCGGTGATCGCGGCCTGCGCGTCACTGCGGGCCGCGCGCTCACGGCCCAGGTATGACGAGGCGAGAGCCCGCTGACTTCTGGCCACGACGGCGGGATACCCACCACCGCCGATCTGCTCGCCGCGACGCATCAGGTCGTCGGCGACGTCAGCGGCGATCGAATACCGGCCCAGCCACACGTAGACCGTCGCCAGATTCGCCATGACGTACATCAGATCCGATTCGGCGCCCGTCTCGACGCAGCGCCGCCGCGCGGCCACCAACCCCACCAGCGCCTCGTCGAGGCGCCCCAGCCACGCCTTCGTGACGGCATCCGCGGTGCTGGCCCGAAATGGCGCTGCGACGTCGGGATCGGGAACTTCCAGGTCCAGAGCACGTTGCAACGCGGATTCGTCGCGCCCCCGGCCGCGCGCGAAGCCCAGCGTGACGTTCATCGCCAGCGCTTGACTGAGCAGCTTGGACTCGCCGAGCCGTTCGGCGTTGGCGACGGCCAACTGCGCATGGTGCAGGGCGTCGACGTGTCGTCCGGTCATGGTGAGGGCGCGGGACAGCGCCAGATGGGCCCGCACCACCAGGCTGACGTCGTCTCCTGCTTCGTCCGCCGCCGCGATGAACAGTTCGGTGGCTCCGGCGTAGTCGTGTTCGGAGACCCGGACGTCGCCAAGCAAGAGGCTCGCGGCGGCCCTGGCGGTCCCGGGGCCGATGTCGCCGACGGCGGGCTCGAGCACGGCGCGAGCCTCGCGGGTCTCCCCCGCGCGGAAATGCTGTTCGGCGGCGCGAAGGCGTCGCTCCGGTGTGTCGCCCCCGAGGCCGATGGCCAGCGCGCAGAAGTCGGCGGATGCCGCTGCGGCACCGCGGGCCGCAGCCGAGTCCGCGGCGTCGTCGAGCGCGCTGAGGATGTCCGGCTCGGCGCTTGCCGCACCGAGGGCGAGGTGACGAGCCCGCAGTTCTGGTTGCGCCTCGACGGCCGCAAGTGCCCGATGCATCCGACGACGGCGCGCCGGACCGGCGTGGGTGTAGATGCCGCGAGCGAGGAGGGGGTGCGCGAACAGCACGCGGTTGCCGTCGATTCGGACGATGCCCTCGCGCTCGGGCGCCTCGAGGAGGTCGACGACGCGTTCGACCGACACTCCGGCGGCGCGCGACAGCAGGTCCACGGTCGCCTCGGTGACACAGCACGCGAGAAGAAGGACGTTGCCGACCTCGCCGTCGAAGTGGCCCGTCCGGATCTTCATCAGCTCCGCGAGCGTGCGCGGTAGCACCGCGTCCCCATTCGTCGATCGACATTCGACCGACCGCGCCAGTTCCAAGGCGTAGAACGGGTTTCCGCCGGACACCTCAGCGATGCGGACCATGGTGGGTCTCGGAAAGCCCCGCCCGAGCCGCTCGACGATCAGCGTGTGCAGCGCGCCGAGGCTCAGCGGGCCGACGCGGACACGCCGGACCGCGTCCGGCGACCTGAGTTGAAGCCAGTCCACCACTTCGGCGTCAGGAGTGTGGGCCCGTTCGGTGAGCAGGATGTTCACCCGGCCGCTGAGCCGACGTGCGGCGAATGCCAGCACCGACTGGCTAGAGGCGTCCAGCCACTGCACGTCGTCGATGGCGAGCAGGACCGGCTTCTCTTCGGCCAGCGCCGTGATGACCGACACCACCGCCGCGGCGGTGACGCGGTGGTCCGTCGGTGGTCCCTCCGTACCGGTCCGCAGGAGAACCCGGTCGAGGGCGACGCGTTGCAGATCGGGCAGACGGTCGATCACCAGCGGGTCGATGTCGTCCAGCAGGTCCGCGACGACCGCGTAGGCAAGGACGGACTCCGCTTCGACGGCACGCGCTGCCAGCACGTGGAAATCGAGCTCCCGCGCCCGGGCCACGCCCGCCATCCACAACGTGGTCTTGCCGATTCCCGGCTCCCCGGCGATGACCAACCCCAACGGTTCGGCGTCAGCCGCAGAAAGCAGGTCATCGACCGCTTGCAGCTCCCCCGCGCGACTGACCGTTACGACTGTCACGTTCTCTATGATGACATCTAGCAAACAACTTCGCCGACGCATTGAACATTTTGCACCGATCCAACGGCGGGCTCATCAATAGTCAGTCGTTATTTCTCCGGTTCACCTGTGAAAATGCGTGACAACGGAGGTGGTCTTTGGCAATCGACTGACACATTGCGCCACTACTTTCGATGGCAACGACCCACGGGGGCGACGCGACGGCCCGACCGCGGGCCTCGCCAAGGGCTACTCGGCAGTAGCGCTCGCCTGGTTTTGCCGCGGCCACGGCTCGCGGAACGTCCAATTCTGCGCTCGTAGCGGCAGTTCGTCCCACTGTCGTTACAATGGTCAACGGCGGCCGCATCACGGATGGCGGCGAGTACCCAAGCAGGACTCACCGCCATCAACAGACAGCCGACGCAATGTCGGTGGCGCACGCCCACGCCACCGATACTCGCAAGACCGTAAGGGGTGCATGTGGCAGCGACGAAGGTAAGCCCGGCAACCGAAGATCCGGTGAAACGCGCCACCGCCGCCGCCAAGGCTCCGGCCAAGAAGGCTGCGCCCGCCAAGCGGGCGTCCAAGGCCGCGCCGAAGGGCCGCGCCGCCAAGGCCGCGCCGACCAAGGGCCCCGGAGGCAAGCCGGGCGGCGATCCGGACGGCACCGATGATGTCGCGACCGCCGATGGATTGGCCGAGGCCGACGATCTCGAAGTAGAGCCCGGCGACGATCTCGAGGTCGACGCCGACATCGAACTGGTCGACCTCGAAGCCGAGGTCGAGGACGCTCCCGCCGGTGACGCCGCGGCCCCCGCCGGCGGCGACAAGGCCGCCAAGGACGGTGACGACGACATCGCCGAACCCTCCGAAAAGGACAAGGCCTCAGGCGATTTCGTATGGGATGAAGAGGAGTCCGAGGCTCTCCGCCAGGCCCGCAAGGACGCAGAGCTCACCGCGTCCGCGGACTCGGTGCGTGCCTACCTGAAGCAGATCGGCAAGGTCGCCCTCCTCAACGCCGAAGAGGAAGTGGAGCTGGCCAAGCGGATCGAGGCAGGTCTCTACGCCACGCAGAAGATGACCGAATTCGCCGAGGCCGGCGAGAAGCTCCCCGCCGCTCAGCGTCGGGACATGATGTGGATCTGCCGCGACGGCGATCGCGCCAAGAATCATCTGCTCGAGGCCAACCTGCGCCTCGTCGTGTCGCTCGCCAAGCGCTACACCGGCCGCGGCATGGCGTTCCTGGACTTGATCCAGGAGGGCAACCTTGGCCTCATCCGTGCGGTGGAGAAGTTCGACTACACCAAGGGCTACAAGTTCTCCACGTACGCCACGTGGTGGATTCGGCAGGCCATCACCCGCGCCATGGCCGATCAGGCCCGCACCATCCGCATCCCTGTGCACATGGTCGAAGTGATCAACAAGCTCGGTCGCATCCAGCGTGAGCTGCTCCAGGATCTGGGCCGCGAGCCCACGCCGGAAGAGCTCGCCAAGGAAATGGACATCACGCCGGAGAAGGTGCTGGAGATCCAGCAGTACGCGCGTGAGCCCATCTCGCTTGACCAGACCATCGGCGACGAAGGCGACAGCCAACTCGGTGACTTCATCGAGGATTCCGAGGCCGTGGTCGCCGTCGACGCCGTGTCGTTCACGTTGCTGCAGGATCAGCTGCAGTCGGTGCTGGAAACGCTGTCCGAACGCGAAGCGGGCGTGGTGCGGCTGCGCTTCGGCCTCACCGATGGGCAGCCGCGCACGCTCGACGAGATCGGTCAGGTGTACGGCGTCACGCGCGAGCGCATCCGCCAAATCGAGTCCAAGACGATGTCGAAGCTGCGCCACCCCAGCCGTTCGCAGGTGTTGCGCGACTACCTGGACTAGGTGGCGTCGGCCCGTCGCGGCCGGACGAATGGGAATGGCAGGGGCGCTTAGCCGTCCTGAGGCGCGTTTGCTCGCGACGATCGGATCGCCGCGAGCGAACGGCGTTGCAATCCAAGAAGTTTCCAAGCCGGGCCCACTACCGTTGGCCCCGTGCCCATCACTTCGAAAGCACCACCGGGCTGGCTCGTCCGTGGCATCGGCCGCGTCCGCAATGCGCTCAACGTCGCGAGCCGTTCGGCGGTCCCCCCCAACGTCGCCCTGTTCGAGATGGCTCAGGGCGCATGGCTCACACAGGCGCTCTACGTCGCTGCCAAGCTGGGTATCGCCGACGCGCTCAAGGACGGTCCGTGCTCCGCGGACGACGTGGCCCGAAGGGTCGGCGCCGACGCCGGCGCCACGTATCGCGTGATGCGGGCGCTGGCGTCCAATGGCGTCCTGACGCTCCGCAGGGGACGCTTCGGACTGACCCGGGTCGGGCAGGCGCTGCGCTCCGACTACTACGGATCAATGGCGCCCATGATCACGATGGTCGGTAGTCCCGAGCATTGGGAGCACTGGGGCAGCCTCCTGCACTCCGTGCAGACGGGTGCCACCGCCGTGGAGAAGCTTCGTAACGCAACGATTTTCGAGTATCTCGACACCAATCCCGGATACGCCGCTGTGTTCAACGACGCGATGACGGGCGTGTCCTCGGTTGCCATCGAAATGGCGCTCCCCCTTTACGATTTCAGCGATCGCAACCTCGTCGTCGACATCGGCGGTGGCCACGGCGCTTTGCTGGCCGCAGTACTGGCCAGGGCACCGCGAGCCCGCGGCGTGCTGTTCGACCTGCCGTCGGTGGTCGAGGGCGCCACCCCTCAACTGGAGAGGGCCGGTGTCGCCGACAGGTGCACGACGACCGGCGGATCGTTCTTCGAGTCGGTACCGGCCGGCGGGGACGCCTACCTTCTCAAGACCGTCATCCACGACTGGGACGACGAGCAGTCACTCACGATTCTGCGCAACGTCCGCACCGCCATCGCCGCGGACGGCAAGGTGCTGTTGATGGAACTGGTGCTGCCGGAGGGCGCCCCGCCACACCCGGGCATGCTGCTCGACCTGGAGATGCTGGTGCACTCCGGCGGATTGGAACGCACCGCGCACGAGTATCGCGACCTGTTGGCGCGCGCGGGTTTTCGGCTCACGCGGGTGATTCAAACCGGGGGACCCATGTCGATCGTCGAAGCCGTCCCGGCGTAGCCATGGCATGGGATCGCGTGAACGTCTCTTCGGGCTCGCCGTTCGAAACCGAAGTGGGGTACTCCCGCGCCGTGCGCGTCGGCCCACACGTCGTCGTCGCAGGCACCACCGCACCTGGCGCCGACTTCGCCACCCAGACACGCGAGGCGCTCCGACGCATCGAGGTGGCGCTCACCGATGCGGGTGCCGCGCTCACCGACGTGGTGCGCACCCGCATGTTCGTCACCGACATCGGTCGTTGGCGCGAGGTCGCGGCGGTCCACGCGGAGGTCTTCGGCGACACTTTGCCCGCGGCAACCATGGTGGAGGTGTCGGCACTGATCGCTCCAGACCTCCACGTCGAAATCGAGGTCGACGCCTACGTCGTGTCGGATTGAGACAACTCGGCAAACGTCCCGTCCTCGGCGGGCAGATACGGTGTGACGCTGATCACAGACGACAGGGGCAGTGGCCCATACAGATGCGGGAACTTCATCGCTTCAGGGTCTGTCGCCACGCCAGGTTCCCAGCGAACGGGGGCATCCAGTCGGGCTGCGTTCAGACGGAGCAGCAGGATATCGGTACGGCCCGCGAACAGTCGATTGGCGGGAAGATGCACCTGCTCCGGGGCCGAAAGGTGGATGAACCCGTCCGTCGCGAGCGATGGCGGGCACCGCTCGCCGACGCGTTTCGCCAGGGCCCACTCATCCGTAGTGCACAGGTGAACCAGTTCGCGGGGCTCGGTGATCATGCAGTCAGTCTGCACGTCGCGCAATTCGACGTCGGGTGAGACACGACACACCCGTGAACGCCCGGGGAACAAGGCCGGAAGCGAAAACGTCTGAGAGAGTAGACCCACGCACTAAGCAGATATGGAGGAGGCGCCATGAACGCAACTCTGACCAGCCCCGAACTGACTCGGGCTGACCGCTGCGACAGGTGCGGTGCTGCCGCCCGCGTTGTTGCGAAGCTCCCGTCGGGCGCCGTGTTGCTCTTCTGCCAACACCACGCCAACGAGCACGAGGCCAAACTGGTGGAGCTGGCAGCCGTGCTGGAGGTTAGCCAGGCCGACGCGTAGGCGCGTGACTTCACGCCCCGCGCGAGCGTGAAGCCCCGTAGTCGTGAATGCTGGTCTGTGACATGACCGACCAGCAGCGGCAGCCAACGAGGCCATCCCGGCATCACGTTTGGCGCACCGTCAAGCGCACTCTCTCCAAGAGTTGGGACGACTCGATCTTTTCCGAGTCGGCCCAGGCCGCCTTTTGGTGCGCCTTGTCGCTGCCGCCCCTGCTACTGGGAATGCTCGGCAGCTTGGCGTACATCGCGCCCTTCTTCGGGCCCAACACCCTGCAGACGATCCAGGACCGCCTGGTCAGCACGTCGAAGAGCTTGTTCTCCAACAACGTCGTCAACGAGATCATCGCGCCCACCATCTCGGACATCGTGGCCAACGCCCGAGGCGAGGTCGTCTCACTGGGCTTCGTGATCTCGTTGTGGGCCGGCTCGTCGGCGGTCTCGGCGTTCGTCGACTCCGTCGTGGAGGCCCACGGCCAAACGGAGTTGCGCCATCCCGTGCGCCAGCGGTTCTATGCACTGGGGCTATACGTGGTGATGTTGGTGTTCGTCATCGCGACGGCACCGCTAATCGCGATCGGTCCGGCGAAGGTCGCCGAGCACATACCCGCGGACTGGAGTTACTTCCTCAGTTACGGCTACTACCCGGTGCTCTTCATCGCGTTGGTCTTGACGATCACCGTGCTGTACCGGGTGTCGCTACCCGAGCCGCTGCCCTCGCACCGGCTGGTATTCGGGGCGGTACTGGCGGCGGTCGTCTTCCTGATCGCCACGCTGGGACTGCGGTTCTATCTGACCTGGATCACCGGAACCGGATACACCTACGGGGCGTTGGCCACCCCGATCGCATTCCTGCTGTTCGCCTTCTTCTTGGGCTTCGCGGTCATGATGGGTGCCGAACTCAATGCCGCCATCCAGGAGGAGTGGCCAGCACCCGCGACGCACGCGAACCGGTTACGGGGCTGGCTGGAAGAGCGGACCGATGCCTTCAACGGCGACGAGCCCGGCCGAGGCGGAGCGGCACGCAGCCGCAAGGTCGAGGTGGAGAGGGCGCCAGCGACCGTGGCCGAGACGCCGCCGACCGCTACTTCTTGAGCTGCTGGTAGATCCGCTTGCAGTCGGGGCAGACCGGCGACCCGGGCTTGGCTGACTTCGTCACCGGGAACACCTCGCCGCACAGAGCGACGACATGCGTGCCCATCACGGCACTCTCGGCGATCTTGTCCTTCTTCACGTAGTGGAAGAACTTGGGCCGGTCGTCATCCGTCCCGTCGTCGACCTGTTCGTCGGTCTCGGTGCGCTCGATGGTCTGGGTGTCCATGCCGTTCATTGTGCCTGGGAACGGTTCCGTAATAAACCGGACCGTTTCAACCGGGCCCAGTGTGGAACAGTAAGAGAATGAAACACGGCGAGGAGCTGAGTTTCGACGACGATGGTCGGCCGGTGCTCATTACACGCGCGGCGCTCCCCTATGAGGAACAGCACCGCGAAAGGGTGCGCAAGTACCTCAAGATCATGTCGTGGCGTGTGCCCGCGCTGCTCGGGTCCGCGCTGGCGTATGGAATCTGGCACAACGGCCTGATCTCGCTGGGCATCCTGGTGGCCTCCATTCCGTTGCCCTGGATCGCGGTGCTGATCGCCAACGACCGCCCTCCGCGCAAGGCCGAGGAGCCGCGCCGCTATGCCGGCCAGCGCCACATTCCCCTCTTTCCGACGGCGGAGCGCCCAGCCCTGGAGCGTCGGGCACAGGGTTCGCCGCAACCGGAATCGGCGGATCCGCCGCATCGCGTTCCTTGATGTGAGAGTTCTTCGTCGATTCTCAGGAGAATCTCAGGTCGACGGCGAATAAGCGCAGGTCAGAAGGTGTGAGACTCACGCCCCGCGGGAACTCAGAGAGCCACGACGACGTTATAGCTCATGACAGTTCCAGCAGAGCAGGAGGCCGTAAATGGCAAACGCCACCGCAACCCGCATCGACAGCGATCTGGACTCGCAGAGCCCAGCTGCCGACCTCGTACGGGTGTATCTCAACGGCATCGGCAAAACTGCCTTGCTGAACGCCGCTGACGAAGTCGAGCTCGCCAAGCGCATCGAAGCTGGGCTTTACGCGCAGTACCTTCTGGACACCAAGAAGAGGCTCGGTGACACTCGCAAACGCGAGCTCGCGGCGGTGGTTCGCGATGGTGAGGCTGCCCGCCGCCATCTGCTCGAAGCCAACCTGCGCCTGGTCGTGTCGCTGGCCAAGCGCTACACCGGGCGCGGCATGCCGTTGCTCGACCTCATCCAAGAGGGCAACCTTGGGCTGATCCGCGCGATGGAGAAGTTCGACTACGCCAAGGGATTCAAGTTCTCCACGTACGCCACGTGGTGGATCCGTCAAGCGATCACTCGCGGCATGGCCGACCAGAGCCGGACCATCCGTCTCCCGGTCCACCTCGTCGAGCAGGTCAACAAGCTCGCCAGGATCAAGCGCGAGATGCATCAGAACCTCGGCCGGGATGCCACCGACGACGAGTTGGCCGAGGAATCGGGCATCCCCGCCGAGAAGATCGCCGACTTGCTGTCGCACAGCCGGGATCCGGTGAGCCTCGACATGCCCGTCGGTAGCGATGAGGAGGCGCCGCTCGGTGACTTCATCGAGGATGCCGAGGCGATGTCGGCCGAGAACGCCGTCATCTCCGAGCTGTTGCACACCGACATCCGCCACGTCTTGGCGACGCTGGACGAGCGCGAGCAGCAGGTGATCCGGCTGCGCTTCGGCCTGGACGACGGCCAGCCCCGCACGCTCGATCAGATCGGCAAGCTGTTCGGTCTGTCCCGCGAACGCGTGCGCCAGATCGAACGCGAGGTCATGGCGAAGCTGCGCCATGGCGAGCGCGCCGAGCGTCTTCGCTCGTACGCCAGCTAAGAGTGTTCAGACCAAACCCCGAGTGATGCCCGCCGCGACCCGCGGCG
>NZ_JBEVLO010000014.1:0-7410 GCF_040509115.1 Mycobacterium sp.
TATTCGAGGACCCGAAATCGATGGCCAACACCCGACGGGCAGCCGCCACCACCACCTCCTAGACCACACCCAACCTGCACCACACACCCCACACCCGCAACAGATAGATGCCCCACCACACCACTTTGTTCCAACCCACCCCACCCACCACACCCACCACACCCCCAACGAGCAACCAGACCCGGCGGACCGTAGTGACGTCGCGCGGTGACGATCACCTAGATGCCGTCGGGGCGGATTTCACTCGACGACCTCTGACCGGCGGAATATCCGCATCGGGCGATCGTTCCGAGCATTTGCTGTAAACCACGCTTCGCACGCAGGTCATCCAGACAGCGAAACTCGCCGCGTTAGCGACGCGGGTCCATTCCACCTGGCTCGGGCCAGCTCTCGGGTGCCATCGAGTTGCGATGCCGACAGGTGCCGCGTGTTGAACTCCCCCACCGGGCATCCTTCACGAAGCTTCGGTTTGGCCGCGCACGTCGCCCGCTCATCCGCGGTGCGCAAGACGGGAAGGCCGATGGCCGTCGAGTGAGGCAACGACCCCGTTCGCCGACGGAGCAAAGTTCTTACGAATCCCGCGTTGCCCAGCGTCAATTTTGCTGCTGCCATACAGTTGGAACAACGCGATTGGATGCTGGACACGATCGGCGTCCGAACTGCCTTGGGGAGGGGCTGGCCCTTGCTTGATGACATGGAGCGCTCGCTGCTGTTGACGCGAGCGCGAGATGGTGACCCGGCCGCGTTCGCTGAATTGGTCAGCAGCAGTCGCGGGGTGGTTTGGGCGGTGTGCTTACGGATTACCGGCAACACGCACGATGCAGAGGATGCGTTGCAGGACACCTTGGCTTCGGCATGGAAGAACATGCACCGCTTTCGGGGCAACTCCTCCTTTTCAACGTGGCTGTTCCGTATCGCCACCAACGCTGCTCTCGCCGTTGTCCGACGGCGCGTTCCCTGCGAGGAGGAGCGGGATGGCCCTGCGGACAGCCGCGACATCGGCGACCGAGTGGCCGACGCCAACCGCGTACAAGATGCATTGATGCGTCTACCCGAGTCGTTTCGCGCGGCGCTGGTCCTGCGGACCTACGGTGACTTCACCTACGAGGACATTGCCATTCATCAACGCATCCCGGTACAGACGGTGAAGAGTCGAATCTCCCGCGCTCGTAGGATGACGGAGAACCTGCTGACCACGTAGTCCGGCCCGCTCGTCTGAGCGCGACCGCCCAACGCCTGACGCGGGAGTTCGCTGATCGGACTAGTCACCGAACTGCTCGTATTGGCCCTCGCGGGCGTCACTGCCGAGATCCAGACGACGCGCGTTCTTCCCGACATCACCAACTCCCGTCACCATCCAACTCAACGACGAACTCTCCTAAAGCATTCGACCGCGAAGACCGCGGAACTTGGCGTCGGGGGTCGATGCCAAGCTCGTCGGAGTGTGTCCCTTCGGTTGGGCCGCCAACTGGTTCCGGTCTCCGAGCCCCTCCCCTCATGAGAACGTACTCAGAATCCGGCCCTAGTATCCAACGACGTGGGACTCGAAGACCGTGACGCGCTGGCAGTGCTACGTGCCGCGATCGACCCTGCCGCCAATTCTGCGGAGCTGATCCGCCGGTTCTACACCAGCTGGTTCGCCATCGACACCTCGGCCCGCGACCTGTTTCCAGCCGACATGGGCGCCACCCACGCGGCGTTCGCGCAGGCGATGACGTGGGTGTTTGGCGAGTTGATCGAGCAGCGGGCCGAGGAGCCCGTGGCCTTTCTCGCGCAGCTGGGCCGAGATCATCGCAAATACGGTGTGACGCAACGTCACTATGACACCATGCGGCAGGCGTTCGGCACCACTCTGCGCAGCCACTTCGGCCCGCGGTGGGATCACCGGCTCGCCGACACCGCCAGGGATGCCGCCGACCTGATGTTCGGGGTGATGCGCGGCGCCGCCGACGCCGAGGCCGGTCCCCCGTTCCGCGACGGTACGGTCATCGAGCACATGCGGGTCGCCCGCGACGTGTCGGTGATCCGGCTGCAGCTCGACGATCCGCTGTACTTCCACGCCGGCCAGTACGTCACCGTGCAGGTGCCGCAGTGGCCGCGGCGCTGGCGCTACCTCAGTCCGGCCATCCCCGCCGACCGCAGCGGCGCCATCGAATTCCACGTGCGGTCGGTCGCGGGCGGCATGGTCAGCCCCGCGATCGTCGGGGAGACCAACGTCGGCGACCGGTGGCGGCTGTCCAATCCGCACGGCGCGATGGAGGTCGACCGCTCGGGTGGCGACGTGCTGATGGTGGCGGGCGGCACCGGGCTGGCTCCGCTGCGCTCGATCATCATGGATCTCTCGCGCTGGGCCGACAATCCACGCGTGCACTTGTTCTTCGGCGCCAGATACCCGTGTGATCTCTACGATCTGCGCACTCTGTGGCAGGTCGCCGCCACCAACCCGTGGTTGTCGGTGACCCCGGTGAGCGAATACTCCACCAACCCGCCGTGGGCAGGCGACTACCCCGACGTCGAGCCCCCGCGCGGACTGCACGTCCGTCAGACGGGGACGCTGCCAGAAGTCGTCACGCGGTACGGGAGCTGGAGCGATCGGCAGATCCTCGTCTGCGGTGGGCCGAAGATGGTCGAGGCGACGATGTCCGCACTGGTCGCCAAGGGCGCGGACGCGCAACGGATACAGCACGATCCACTTGCCAGCTGAGCGTGACAGAATCGCCGGATGTCAGAGTTCGAGGCCGTCACGCTGAAGGATCCGTCGTCGTCGCTGACGGCGACCTTCGTCCCGCGGGCAGGAATGATCGCGACCTCGCTCGCCGACGGGGACGACGAGTTCCTCGGCCAGCGCCGCGGCCTGGACGCTTACGTCGAGAACGGCAAGACGATGGGCATCCCGCTGCTGTATCCGTGGGCAAATCGATTGGGCGGCAACGAATATGCCGTCGACGACAGGGTGGTGACGCTCACCGCTGGCGTCGACGGCGTGCGCGTCGACGAGCACGGCTCGCCGATCCACGGCGTGCTCGCCGCGTATCCGGGGTGGCAGATCACCGAGCGGTCGGACAACGTCCTGGCTGCCGTCCTCGACTACGGCGCCGAGCCCCGGCTACTCGCGTCGTTCCCGTTTCCCCACGTGCTGTCGCTTCGGGCCACCCTTGCCGATCGCGCACTGACCATCGACACCACCGTGACGCCGACGACCGCCGCCGCGGTGCCGCTGTGCTTCGGGTACCACCCGTATCTACGGATTCCCGGTGTGCCGCGCTCGGACTGGCTACTGGAGGCGCCGGCGCTGCGCCACTTGCCTGTCGACAACTGGGGCATTCCCACCGGTGACACCGAGGAGTGGACCGGTTCCGACGAGCGACTCGGCACCACCGTCTACGACGACGGCTACGACCAGGTGCCCGACGGTGCCGTGTTCGCCGTTTCCGGGGGTGGGCGGCGCATCGAGATGACGTTCGTGACGGGCTACCCCGCCGCTCAGTTGTTCGCGCCCGGCTCCGACGACCTCATCGCCATCGAGCCCATGGCGGCGCCGACCGACGCACTGCGTCGGGGCGGTTACCGCTACGCCGTGGAGGGCGAGCCTGCGACCGCGCAGTTCTCGATCGCGGTCACCTAGGCCCGCGCCGGGGCTGCCACACGACCAACGCGGTGCTCTTGGGCACCACCGCCACGTCGCGACGCTGGTTGCCGCGCAGCCGTTCCACTTCTTGCGCCATTTCACCAAGGCGCGCCTGCAACGCCTCGACTTGATTGGTCAGCTCGATGATGCGCTTAATCCCGGCCAGGTTGACGCCCTCGTCCTGAGACAGGCGCTGCACCTCACGCAGCAGGTCGACGTCGCGCTCCGAGTAACGCCGCCCGCCGCCCGAGCTGCGCTGCGGGCTGACCAGGCCGAGCCGGTCGTACGTACGCAACGTCTGCGCATGCATACCGGCCAGCTCGGCGGCCACCGAGATCAGAAACGTACGGGCCTCGTCGTGGCTCCGCTTGGCCATCACACACCCCCCGACCAACCGGCCCGTGGGTCGAATCCACTGGCCCGCTCGGCCTTTGCGTACGCCTCCAGCGCTTCGGCCACCTCGCCGTCGAGGTTGGGCGGCACTGCGACCTTGACGGTGACCAACAGGTCGCCGTGGCCGCCTGCCCGCTTCGGCACGCCGCGGCCGCGCACCCGGAGGATGCGGCCGTCGGAGGTGCCCTTCGGCACCCGCACGCCGACCTTGCCCTCCAGCGTCGGGACGGAAAGCGTTGTGCCCAAGGCGAGTTCGTGGAAGCTGACGGGAACGGTCACCGTGAGGTCATCCCCGTCGCGACCGAACACCTTGTCCGGGCGGACGTGCACGGTCACGTAGAGGTCGCCCGAGGGCGCCCCACGCAGGCCGGCCTCACCCTGTCCGGCGAGCCGGATGCGTTGACCGTCCTCGACGCCCGGTGGGATCCGCACGTTGATGGTGCGCGTCCTCGTGGTGACGCCGGTGCCATGGCACTCGTCGCACGGCTCTTCGATGATCGAGCCGCTGCCCCGGCATTCGGCGCACGGCTCGGAGAAGCCGAACGCGCCCTGGTTGCGGTTGATCACGCCCGCGCCGTTGCAGTTCGGGCAGACCTTGGGACTGGTGCCGGGCCGGGCGCCACTGCCGTGACAGTTGGTGCACGGCGCCGGGCTGGTGAGCCGAAGCGGCATCGCCACGCCCTTGGTGGCCTCCAGGAACGAGAGTTCGGTCTCGGTCTCCAGGTCGTTGCCCCGGCGGGGACGGCTCGGCCGCGGCTGTTGTGCACCGCGACCGAACAGTCCGCCGAACAGGTCGCCGATGTTGGCGCCACCCGTCTGGGGGGCGGCGTCGAACAGGTCACCGAGGTTGAATTCGGCTCCGTCGCCACCGAATCCGCCGAAGTTACCCCCGCCGCCACCGTTGAATCTGCGGCCGCCGCCATTGGCGAACAGGCGACGGGTCTCGTCGTACTCGGCGCGCTTCGCCTTGTCCGTCAGGACGTCCTTGGCTTCGCCGACGGCCTTGTACCGTTCCTCGGCCGCGGGATCGTCCGGGTTGCGGTCGGGGTGGAGCTTGGCCATCAACTTGCGGGCGACCCGCTTGATTTCGTCTTCAGTGGCGTCGGAGGAGACGCCGAGCTCCTTGTAGAAGTCCTTCTCAACCCATTCCCGTTGAACCATGCCGCGTCACCTCCTTACCGTTGTGCATGTCGTTGCTTCCTCATTTACGATTTTGCGGCCTCTTCGGCCGTTGAGCGGTGCTTATCGCCCGTGTCGCCTCAATCCGCTTCCGGCGCTTGCTCGCCGGTTGCGGAAGCATCCGCCGTCTCCGGCGCCTCCGGGGAGTCGACGACACCGACCATCGCGTGCCGAAGCACGGGGCCCTCGCCGAGGCGGTAGCCCTGGCGCATCACCGTGCCAACGACCGGGTTCGAGCCGTCGCCTTCGTGCTGCACGGCCTCGTGCAGGGAAGGGTCGAACGGATCGCCCTCCGCGCCGTAGGCCACCAGTCCGATGGCCTGCAGTGCGGCAACGAGCTTGTCGGCCACCGACTTCAGTGGCCCCGATTCCAGGTCACCGTGACGGCGTGCGCGCTCGAGGTCGTCGAGCACGGGGAGCAGTTGGGTGGCCGCGAAGGCCTTGCCGCGTTCCGACGCCGCTTGCTCTTGACGCACGGCGCGCTTGCGGTAGTTGTCGTATTCCGCCTTGACGCGTTGCAGAGTCGCCTTCAACTCGGCGGCCTCGTCGGTCTCGACTACCGGGTCGGGTCCCGGCGTCGACCCGCTGGGGGCCGAAGCCCCACTCGGGTCCGACGCCGGATCCCTGACCGCACCCGTTTCGGGATCGACGCGCCGTTTGTCGGTGATGGTCACCGGCTCGTGCGGATCGTTCGCGTGGGTCACTTGCGCTCCTGCTCGTCGTCTTCGACGACCTCCGCGTCCACCACGTTGTCGTCAGCCTGACCGGATTCCGAGCCACCGCTGGCGGCCTGCTCGGCCTGGGTGGCCTCGTAGATCGCCTGGCCGAGGGCCTGGGACTCGACGCCGACCTTCTCCATCGCGGCCTTGATCGCCGTGATGTCGGTGCCTTCGAGAGCCGTCTTCGCCTCTGCGATGGCGGATTCCACCTTGGCCAGCGTCTCCTCGGGCACCTTGGAGCCACCCTCGGCTTCACGCTGTTCCTTGATGAACTTCTCGGTTTGGTAGACCAGCGCCTCCGCGTCGTTGCGGGCGGTGGCCTCCTCGCGGCGCTTGCGGTCCTCGTCCGCGTGGGCCTCGGCGTCCTTGATCATCCGATCGATGTCCTCCTGGGAGAGACCGGAGCCCTCCTGGATCTTGATCGTGTTCTCCTTGCCGGTGCCCTTGTCCTTGGCCGTCACGTGGACGATGCCGTTGACGTCGATGTCGAACGTGACCTCGATCTGCGGAACGCCGCGCGGGGCCGGCGGGATGCCGGTCAGCTCGAAGCTGCCGAGCAGCTTGTTGGCCGACGCGATCTCGCGCTCACCCTGGAAGACCTGGATCTGCACCGACGGCTGATTGTCGTCGGCCGTGGTGAAGGTCTCGGACCGCTTGGTCGGGATGGTGGTGTTGCGCTCGATGAGCTTGGTCATCACGCCACCCTTGGTCTCGATGCCGAGGCTCAGCGGGGTCACGTCGAGCAGCAGGACGTCCTTGACCTCACCGGCCAGCACGCCCGCCTGCAGCGCGGCACCGACGGCCACGACCTCGTCGGGGTTGACGCCCTTGTTGGGCTCCTTGCCCCCGGTGAGCTCCTTGACCAGCTCGGTCACCGCGGGCATGCGGGTGGAACCACCGACGAGCACGACGTGGTCGATGTCGGAGACCGAGACGTTCGCGTCGGCGATGACCGACTGGAACGGCTTGCGGGTGCGGTCCAGCAGATCCTGGGTGATGCGCTGGAACTCCGCGCGGCTGAGCTGCTCGTCGAGGAACAGCGGGTTCTTGTCCGCGTCGACGGTGATGTAGGGCAGGTTGATCGAGGTGTTCTGCGAGGAACTGAGCTCGATCTTGGCCTTCTCGGCGGCTTCACGAAGCCGCTGCATGGCCATCTTGTCCTTGGTCAGGTCGATGCCGGAGCTGGCCCGGAACTTGTCGACGAGCCAGTCGACGATGCGCTGATCCCAGTCGTCGCCACCGAGGTGGTTGTCGCCGGAGGTGGCCTGCACCTGCACGACCCCGTCACCGATGTCGAGGAGCGAGACGTCGAACGTGCCGCCACCGAGGTCGAACACCAGGATGGTCTGATCCTTGTCGGCCTTGTCCAGGCCGTAGGCCAACGCCGCCGCGGTGGGCTCGTTGACGATGCGCTTGACCTCGAGGCCGGCGATCTGGCCGGCTTCCTTGGTGGCCTGACGCTGGGCGTCGTTGAAGTACGCCGGGACGGTG
>NZ_JBEVLO010000015.1:0-5175 GCF_040509115.1 Mycobacterium sp.
CAGCGGCACGTCGGGATCGACTTTGATGCCGACGACCTCGCACGTGCCGTTGATCGACCCCATCATGATGGTCGTCAGGTAATCGACGAACTTCTCCGACGGCAGTCGCCGCGGGCTGTCGTGGTTGCTGCCGAGCCACCAGTCGGTGGCCGACGCCGCCGCCCCGAACGTCGCGAAGCCGGCGAGCTCGAACGCCGCGTAGTCGAGCTCCATGTCGCTCAGCTCGTTGTTGAACATGTCGGCCATCGCCAGCGTGATGTCGCGCCCCTCGTTGATGGCGCGCATCGCCGACTCGCTCTGCTCGGCGAAGCGGCCCTGGATCAGGAAGCGACAGACGTTGGGGTGTTCGTCGACCAGCAGCACGTACTGCTCGACACTGCGGCGGATCACCTCGCGGGCGGGATCGGTCGTTACGTTGATCGAGGGGATGATGGCTGCCCACAACATGTCCCTAAGCCGCTCCCCGATGGCCTGGAAGAGATCGGACTTGTCGGTGAAGTGCCGATAGATCTTCGGCTTGGCGGTGCCCGCCTCCTCCGCGATCTCGCGCAGCGAAAGCACAGGTCCCAAACGGTCGATGGCACGGAAGGCGGCGTCGACGATCTCGGCACGCACCTTCTTGCGGTGCTCGCGCCACCGCTCGCTGCGCGCATCGACCTTCACGCCGGGTTGGCTTCCCGGGCTGGGTCGAGACGGCATGCGCACGGACTCACTGTACCGGCTGAGAGGTGCTGACCTGCCAATACCGCGCCACGTCGCTCGGCAGGCGGCGCGAGCGGGTGAGCCCTCGGTCCCCGTCCTCGAAAAGAGGTGCTCACCCTGCCCAGGTACCATCGCTGCGGACATAGCCCAGCTAGACGAGACGAGACTCATGACGCAGCGATACGACCTGGTCATTGCAGGCGGAGGCCCGTCGGGCGCGGCCGCAGCGTGGCAGGCTGCGCAGACGGGCGCGAAGGTGGTCGTCCTCGACAAGGCCGAGTTCCCGCGCGACAAGCCATGCGGTGACGGTCTGACGGCACGCGCGGTCAGCTACCTGCAGAAGATGGGCCTGGCCGAAGAGGTCGACAAGTTCCACCGCGTCAACCGCGTGACGGTGTTCAGCCCGTCGCAGTGGGAGCTGTCCTTTCCGACGCGTCCCGGTATGCCCAACCACGGTTACGTCGCTCCGCGCCCACAGCTGGACACCCTGTTGCTCAAGCACGCCGAGGCCGCAGGCGCCGAAGTCCGCCAGTCGTGTGAGGTCACCCGCCCCGAGCTGGACGCGACCGGCCGCGTGGTCGGTGTCGTACTCAAGAGCGGCGAGAAGGTCCTTGGCGATGCCGTGATCGCCGCCGACGGCGCCTACTCCCCGATCAAGCGGGCACTCAAGATCGACTCCGAGTACAACGGCTACTCGGCGATCGCGATCCGGGCCGAGATGCCTGCCAACAAGCCGGACTCCGACTCGCTGGACATCTACCTCAATCTGAAGTTCCAGGGCGATCAGCTGCCCGGCTACGCATGGGTGTTCCCATTCGGCGGCGGCCGGATCAACATCGGCCTCGGCTACGTCAACAGCTACAAGAACTGGCAGCAGATCAACGCCACCCAGTTCATGGGCGAATTCATGCGCACGCTGCCCCCGGAGTGGGGCCTGCCCGCCATCGAGGAGCTCAAGAAGGACAAGCTGGTTCGGGCCTGGCGGCTTCCCATGGGCTTTACCGCCTGGCCGCCCTGGCGTCCCGGCGTGCTGTTCACCGGTGACTCGCTCGGTGCGGGCAAGCCTGCCTCCGGCGCAGGCATCTCCAAGGCCCTCGAATCGGGACTGGCCGCCGGGGAGTGTGCGATCGCGGCGCTGACCAACGGCGGACCCGACGACTTCACCAACTACTCGCAGCGCATGGAAGCCGCGTGGGGCCGGGAATACCGGCGCGGCCGCTACTTCCACAAGCTGGCGGGCATCCCCGCCGTCGCGAACAACGGCATCAAGCTGATCGACAACGCGTTCTTCCGCGATCGCATGCTCAAGGCGCTGTACAAGAAGGAACAGGGTCCGCAGCACAAGGTCAAGTAGCTACGGGTCCGCCCACTCCCCAGTGGGCCTTGCTCGCCGGGATTCCGGCGGCGACAGGCGCTCGAACGCGCCATGTTCCCACTCACGGCCCCGCGTCTGACGCACCCCGCGCGTCGGTCGCCGCGAAACCTGGGTTTGCTCATCCCATTTCGAAAAGTCTGGCAGTTTCGCATCGGCGCCATTGAGACAACGGTAAGAAAACGCCTCCGTTGCGAACCTTGATCGTTTCGTGTTGTTCCTGTGACATCTGTGAACCATCGTTACCAAAGTGAAATGAGTGCGATGCGGCATTCTTACGGGCTACCCGGGAGATCTCGATGACGACAATGACAGCTCGTGTTCCATGGACATCTCCGACGATGCGCAACGCCATGGTGGTGCACGACGGGATCGCATGGGGGAAGTTCTTCGACGTGGTCATCCTGGTGCTGCGCCCCTTGGCGATCACGCTCGGCATTGCGGCGGCAGCCGTTTCATTGCCCGCCCCCGCACACGCCGACGTGACGGGCGATGCGGGCGGCACCGTCCTGAATGGAATCGGGATCGGCAACAACGGCGCCACCAGCACGGCCATCGCCGGAGTGGGCCAGTCGATCTGCCCGATGCTGGTGCAACCGGGCAGCACGCTCGCTTCGATGGCAACCCAGGTGTCGGGCAATGGCGGCTTGGCCCCGACCATCGCGGGTTGGGTGGCGACCATGGTGATCCAGACGCAATGCCCGGGCTGGATGACGTCGCTGTCCAACGGGCAGATGCCCGCGGGGCTGGACACCCTGACCAACATGGCGAGTCCGGCCCTCGGGCTGCCGAGCGCCGCGCCAGGCTCTGCGTTGCCGTTCGGGATCGGCGCGGCTCCGGCGACGCCCGCCCCGCCCTTCGCTCTGCCCGGCACCAGTCCGATCCCATCCACCGGCCTGACGATCCCGGGTCGCTAGCCGCGGGGCTTCGATGGTGAAACCGTGTTCCGCACAGGGTATTTCAATCTCACGATCGCGGGCGGTGTCACGCGGAGAACGCGTACTGCACGTGCTCGGCGACGGGCACGAACCCGATTCGCCGGTAGATCCGGTTCGACACGGGGTTGGCGTCGTCGGCGAACAGCACCACGTCGCGCGCCCCATCCCGGTGGGCGTACCGCACTGCCGCCGTCGTGACGGCCGCGCCGTAACCGTGGCCCCGTCTGTCGGGCGGGGTGTACACCGGTCCGATCCGTGACATCCCGAGCAGATCGGCGTGCACCCGCGCCATGGCGACCGGCGATCCGTTCACCGTCCAGAGCACGACGTGTCCGTCGGCATCGTGAATGGCCCTCAGCACTCCTCGGCTTGCTACGGGGTTCGACGGTTGGTCGAACGCCTCGACGAAGAACGCGTCGAGCCACTGCACCACCAACTCGGTGTCCTCTACCGCGGCGAGCCGCACTTCACCGATGACCCCGACGGGCGGCACGAGCTCGTCGAGGCGATACAGGGTCTCCCCGAAGGACTTCTCGACGGTCGCGCCAGTGGCGCCGGCCCATGCATCGCTGAACGCCGTTGCCGTGGAAGGCGTTCCGCGCACCGCGGGCAGGCACGACCGTACCGGGGCCAGCGCCGCGGCGGCATCCTTCGCCGACGTCGGCGGCAGCCCACTGACCAGCAGGATTCCGTCGCGCATCTGCAACGCGGCACCCACGACGCCCTCGCAATCGGAGACCGACAGCAGCAGGTGATCGGCGGGCCACCTCGACGTCCGCAGCGTGGTCAGCTCGGTGGTGAACAGCACCGGGTCTCTGCGGTAGACCAGCCGGGCTACCGCGCCGAAGTCATCGGGAGACGAGTACAGGCGGACGTTCACCCATCCGAGGGTGAACCAGTCGCCCGCGAATCTCCACTGATTTTCCGGTGGCGACCCATCGGACTACCGCGAGCGTGAATCCCGCGACGGGACACGCCGCGTCACCGTCGCCACGTTCACGCTCGGCGCGCACCAGTGCAGTGCGTCAGCGTCGACCGCGCTCGGTCCGGCCCGGCTTGCGCGCGACCTTCCCCGCAGCGGCGCGGGCGGCCTGCTTCGCAAGGGTCTTCTCCCGTGCGGTGCGTTTCGGTGCCGACTCGACCCGCCCCCGCGACGAGCTGGGTTTGCGACCCCGCACGATGCCAACGAACTCCTCGACCAGCGCCTGCTGCGGCCCCTCCGGGAAGGCAAGCGCCACCGGACAGGTGGGCGCGTCGGCAATCGGGCGGAACGTGAGGTCCTTGCGGTGATGCAGCCGCGCCAGCGACTGCGGAACGATGAGCACGCCGACCCCGGCGGCGACGAGTTCGATGGCGTCCCCGGTGGTTTCGGGTCTGTCATCGACCGGGATACCGGGGGCGGCTGCCCAGCCGACGACATCGTCGAGTGGGCGCAGCACCGGCTCCTCACCGAGGTCCGCGGCGGTCACCACGTCGGCCGCAGTGAGAACGTGATCGATCGGCACCACCGCCACCGTCGTTTCCTCGTAGACGGGGATGACGGCGAGCCCGGACGTGTCGGTGGGCAGCCGAAGCAACGCCACGTCGACTTTGCCAGCCCGCACTGCGTCCGCCGCGTCTACCGCGGCGACGGTGCACAACTGCAGCGGCACCCCGGGATGGCGCTGCGCCCAGATGCGGGCCCACTTCGCGGGCGTTCCGCCGGGCACGTACCCCACGGTGAGCGAGGGCAGCGAGGATGAAGCCACCGCATCAGGCTACCGATACGCTGCTTGCATGAGCAGGCCGAACGCGCAGTCCATGAAACCCACGACGGCGGCGAAGAAGCTGGACGTGTATCTGCCCGCGACCCCTTCCGAGTTCCAGGAGAACCCGATCACCCGCACCGAGCTCGCGGCCCTGCAGGCGGATCCGCCGCAATGGCTCAAGGACCTTCGCAAGAGCGGCCCGCATCCCAAGAACCTCGTCGCGGCGAAGCTGGGCGTCTCGATCGCCGGTCTCGCGCGCGGCGGCATCACCGAGGCGCTGACCACCGAACAGATCAATCAGCTCATCGAGGAGAAGCCAGAGTGGCTCGTCGCAGAACGCGAGAGCTACCAGAGCGTGCTGCGCGAGGAACGACGCGTGAAGGCGCAGCGCGACGACCAGGCTCGCGAAGGCTGA
>NZ_JBEVLO010000016.1:0-28599 GCF_040509115.1 Mycobacterium sp.
ACTCGGTGCGCTTCGGCAAGCCGGTGCTGCTGCCCGCACGGGCCGGCCTGTACGTGAATCGCATTCCCAACGGCTGGGACCTGTCGCTGCGCCACCTGTCCAAGGGCTACCCGCACCTCACGGGCACGGTCACCGCGCCATAGGCGGCGACGGCTAGGCGTTCTGCGCCTCGTACAGCCGTTTGTAGAGGCCACCCTCGGCGATCAAGGCGCGGTGGTCGCCCGACTGCGCGATGCGGCCGTCGTCGATCACCAGGATTCGATCGGCCACTGCGGCAATGAAGTCCATGTCGTGACTGATCACGAGGCAGGTCCGGTCCTTGGCGTAACCGCGGATCACGCCAGTCAGCCTCGCCCGCTGATCGGCATCGAGGTTCTCGGTCGGCTCGTCGAGCAGCAGCACTTCGGGCTTGCGAAGAAGGCAGCGCGCCAACGCGATCAGCCTCTTCTGCCCGCCCGACGGGACCTGCACGTCGACGACGGTGTCGTAGCCGCCGTGCAACCTCTTCGGGTCGGTGATCACGGAGTGGACGTTGGCGCTCTCGCAGGCCTGCTCGACCTCGGCGTCACTGGCCCCCGGCCGCGCCAACCGGATGTTCTCGCGGATGGTGTCCTTGGTGAAGAAGGGAAACTGGGCGAGCTTGGACACCTGCTCGCGCAGCGATGCGATGGTGACGTCGGTGATGGGGTGACCGTCGAGCAGGATCCGCCCCCGGTGCGGATCCAGGAAGCGCAGCATCAGGTTGTACACCGTCGACTTTCCCGACCCGATACCGCCGACGAGGGCCACCGTCTCCCCTTCTCTGATCGAGAACGAGATGCCGTCGAGCACCATCTGGCCCGGGTTGTAGCCGAAGGCGACGTCCTCGAAGACGAGGTTGCCCTGCACCTCGCCGAGCGCGATCGCGTCGGCATCCTCGACGACGGTCGGGCGGGTGTCGAGCAACTCGTAGGTCGACGCCGCGCTCGGCGACACCGACTGATAGGTGGTGTAGGCGCCCATCACCCGTTGCGCCGCACCGAACATCGTCGGGACCATCCCGGCGAAGACCATCAGGCCGGCGAACGTCAGACCGAACGTCGTGCTGAACCCGATGCCGACCAGCAGTACCACCACGGTGCTCAGGGCGATGAACACCTGAGATCCGTTGGCCGTGCCCTGCATCCACATCACGGCCGACGCCTCGCTCTTCGCAGCGTTGTCGGATACCTCGTGAAATCGGTTGCTGCGCACGGACTGCGCGTTGAACAACTGGATCTCGGCGATGCCACTCACGGTCTGCTCGAGCTCGCCGCCCATCGCACGGTCCGCGTCCATCATCCGGCGCGTCGCCGCCTGCACGTGCCCGCCCGCGTATCTCAGCGTCACCAGGGCGATCGGCGTGAGGATCAGCGCCGCCACCGTCATCTGCCACGACAGCGCCACCAGGTAGGCCACGGCCACGACGAGCACGACGGAGTCGATCAGCGGCGGCAGCAGGCAACTCGTCAGAAGTCTTTGCACGCCTGCCGATTCCACGGTCACTCGCTGCATCAGGGCGCCACTTTGGGACGCGGTGAAGAAGTCCAGAGACAGCGTCTGAAGGTGATCGTGCACGCGCTGCCGGATGTCGGTGACGAGGACCCGCTCCACCTTGGTCCCGATCCACGCGTTCACCAGGTACATCAGCTGTGCCAGCAGAAGCGAGACCGCCCACACCGTGAGGAGCACCGCGAACGGTACCGACCCCGCCACGTCGCTGAGTGGGCCGTCGACGCGCGCCACCAGCGGGCCGCGCAAATCCCATACCCCACTGAGGTTCCCGCTCGCGCCCGCGTCGGCGACCACCTGCATCATCGGACCGAACGCCGCTGCCGAGACATAGGGCAGCGCCGAGGCGATCACCCCGACCACCATCAGGACCACGATCAGCCCTCGGACCGATCGGAGCATGCCGAGGCTGCGCCGGATCAGACGGTCGGGTCGCTTTTGACCTTGCATCGCTTCGACCATGGGGTCCACCTCTTCCGCCGGCAGGGATCACCTGTCGTCGGACGCTACGTCACGTCACAGGTGCTCACCGTAGAACGCCAACAGTCGCGCGACTGCCTGGTCGACGTACTCCGGCACGTCGTACATCTCGTAGTGACCCGCGCCCTCGATCACGACGAGGTCGACCGGGTTGGGGGCCATCTCCCACAGCTTCATCCCCGACTCGTACTGGCCGGTGTTGCCACGTCGACCGGCAACGATCACCTGCAGCGGCTGGCTGAGCAACGGGTCGACGAGATGGTAGGCGTCGTAGCCCACCAGCAGTGCGTCGCTTCTGGTGAGCCTGCGGTTGGTCGAGTGCTCGCTGTAGGCGGGCGACGCACGATAGAACGTGATCGCCTGCAAGGTGTCGATGTCGGTGATGCCCAGTGTCTCGGCCTCTTTCAAGGTATCGGGCAGCCAGTTGACCCGGGTGAGCTCACCGGTTGCGACGTCCTCGGCCCGTCGGGCCGCGAGCTCGTCGAGGGAGGCCGCGAGCCCATCGGGCGCGCGGTACCGCCCCCGGAAGGAATCGCCGACGTTGACGGCGACGACGGTTCCGATCGCCTTGATCCGGTGCTCGGTGCGGGCCGTGTGGACGGCATATCCGCCGCCCGCGCAGATCCCGAGCAGGCCGATCCGGTTCGGGTCGACGCCGGGGAGCACACTCAGCGCGTCGATGGCGTAGGAGATGTCCTCTCCGCGTCGGTACGGGTCCTCCAGGTCGCGTGGCTCCCCGCCGCTCTGGCCCTGATGGCTCGGGTCAAAGGTGAGCGCGACGAGTCCGTGGCGCGCCAACCGGGCGGCGTAGTTGGCGCCGATCTGCTCCTTCACGCTGCTGCCAGGAGTCGATAGGACGACGGCAGGCCGCAGTGCGGTGTCGTCGAAGTCGTCGGGCAGATGGAGATCGCCTGCCAGGTGGAAGGGGCCTCGCGGGATCGAGTGGTGCGTCGGCATCTGGTGTCGCTCCGCCTAGAATCGTTTCGTTTGGTGAGTTGTTCATTTCGACATTCAGTTCAGAATGTAGATAGTTCGAAACTGTACTAGTCCTTGGAGGCACATGCCCGACGTCAGGCGCCACTCAGACGACGGCGCCCAACTCTGGAAGCTCAACCAGCGACTCTTGACCAAGGTGATGAACGCCGCGACCGCGCAGTTCGACGCTCTCGACCTGGAGACAAAGGAGTTCTTCGTCCTCGACGAAGTGGACACCTGCCGGTATCCGGCCGAGCTGGCCACCAAGCTGATGCTCCCCAAGGCGAGCATCACCGCCTACCTTCGCAGCCTCGTCGCCAAGGGCCTGGTGCGTCGCGAGATCGACGAGCACGACCTCCGCCGTCACCGCCTCGCCACCACTGCTCTGGGACGGGACGTACTCGCCACCGCGCTCGACTCGCTTGCCAACGAGTTCACCGGGATGCTGGATCGCCTCGACCGGCACGACCGTTCGGAGCTGCGGCGCATCCTCGAGGTGTTGCTCGACGAGCGGTGATCGCTATCCCGTCGCGGCGGGGGCCACCTGGGCGTCGGCGGGCCTGCCCTTCAGCCCTCGCCAGAACAGGTTGATCATCAACTCGGCGGCCTCGTGCACGTCGGCGTCGCCGGTGCTGACCCTGGTGGCCACCGCCTCGCCTGCGCCCACCAGGGCGACCGCCATCATGTCGAAGTCGGTGTCGGGCTCGGGGTTTCGGGTGCCCGACTGCAGCAGCCTGCCGACCAGGTCGATGATGCGCTCGCGACCCTCCCGGACGGTGTGGGCGAAGGCCTGCGAACTGGTCGCCTGCGTGTAGAGCACCATCCACGACGCCCGGTTGGTGTCGATGTAGCTGAGGAAGGCCACCACCGCGTTGCGCAGCAGATCCCTTGGGCTCTGGGTGAAGTCGATGTCGGCGCGTACCGAGTCCACGAACCGGGCCAGCTCGCGATCGAGGCAGGCGCCGAAGAGCTCCTCCTTGGACCCGTAATAGAGGTACAGCATCGGCTTGGAGATCTCGGCCTGCGCGGCGATCGCGTCCATCGACGTCTCGTGATAGCCGTTCACCGAGAACATCTGCACCGCGGCATCGAGCATCTGCTGCTCACGGACGGCCCGCGGCAACCGCTTGGTCCCACCTGCCACGTGCTCGACCTCCTCCACGCTTTGCCTACCTCAGGGTAAGCAATGACGGGGCAATCAGCCGCCGCAGACCGGCAGTTTGCCCTTGATGGCGGCGATGCGCAGCACCGAGCTCGCGACGCTCTTCATGTCCAGCGTGCCCGCGTCGACCGCGGCTTCCAGCCCGTCGAGCACCCCGGGGACCTCGTCGGTGGTGATCCACAGCGCAATGTCGGCGCCCGACTGCAACGCCTTGAGCGCCGCCTGCGCCACCGTGTAGTTCTGGTTGATGGCGCCCATGCTTGAGATGTCGTCGGTGAAGACGACGCCGTTGAACGGCGTGCCCCCGTACGGTGTGCCCGCCCTGAGCAGCTGGTAGGCGGCCGGGCTCAGGCTGGCGGGGTCGGTGCCCGTGAGCTCGGGGACCTGCATGTGGCCGACCATGACCGCCGCCTCGGGCACCATGGTGAGCAGCCGTTGGTACGGAATCAGATCGTCGGTCTGCAACTCCGACAGCGGCGGGGTCACCACGCCACCAAGGTGCGAATCGCCGGAGGCGTGCCCGTGACCCGGGAAGTGCTTGAACACCGGGGTGACCCCCGCGTCGCGAAGGCCGCGCGCGTAGGCCCCCGCGTACTCGATGACCTTCTGTGGATCGTTGCTGAACGACCGGTCGCCGATCACGGTGTCGTCATCCTGATCGGAGACGTCGGCGACCGGTGCGAAGTCGACCGTGATGCCCAGGTTGCGCATGTCCTGACCCCGCCTGAGCGCGATCTGGTAGACCTCGCCGGGCGAGGTGGTCTGCGCCAGCACCCGCGCGGAGTCCTGCACGCCGATGATGCTCTTCAACCGAGAGACGCGGCCCCCCTCCTCGTCCGTGCTGACCGCCAGCGGAAGCGGGCTGGCCTGCGCGGCGATTTCCTTGAGCGGGTCGCCGAGCATCGTGAGGTCCGTCCAGCTGCCGATCATGATGCCGCCGACGTGATCGTCGGTCACCACCTGGCGCGCGTCGTCGGCACCCGTGACACCCACCATCAGCAGTTGTGCCAGCTGGTCGCGGCGCGACATCTGAGACAGGAGCGCCTCGCCGTCGCCGCACGCCGCCGGTGCGGCCGGCGGTGCGGTGGGGCTGGCCGTCGCGTCGGCGGTCGGCCCGTCGGGCGGAGTGGGTGCGGCTGAAGCAGGGCGGTGTCTGATGAAGTACACGCTTGCCGCCGCGACGGCCACGATGGCGACGACGGACAGCACGATCTTCACGATGGTGGCTCGTTGGCTGACACCCTTCGAGCGATCATGGGGGTCACGGTCCAGCGGCATGGGCGGAATCGTACCGGCGAGGCCGCCGCAGGCGGATCGGCGTGCTGGGTAATCTCCCGACTATGGCTCTGGCGGTCGGCGACGTCTTCGCGGGTTACACCGTGGTGCGGTTGCTCGGGGTGGGCGCGGTCGGCGAGGTCTATCTGGCCACCCATCCGCGGCTGCTCCGCCAGGACGCGCTTCGCGTGCTGCCCGCCGACCTGTCCGCCGACGAGCACTTCCGGATGCGCTTCGACAGCCACGCCGACCTCGCGGCGACGCTCTGGCACCCGCACATCGTCGGCCTGCAGGACCGGGGCGAATACCAGGGCTTGCTGTGGGTCACGATGGACTACGTCGACGGCAGCGATGCGGCCAGCGTGGTGCGCGACCGGTACCCGGAGGGCCTGCCCGCCGACCAGGTCGTCGACATCGTCACCAACGTCGCCGATGCTCTCGACTACGCACACGGCCGGAATGCGACGCACGGTGACGTCAAGCCCGCGAATGTCCTTCTCACCGAGTCTGCGTCACACCGAGTCCTCTTGACGGACTTCGGTATTCCGCGCGGTATCGACGATGCCCGCGCCGACCAGTACGGGCTCGCCGCGACGGCGTACTACCTGCTGAGCGGGATCTCGCCGACGACGGACAGTCCGGTCCGGCCGCTCGGCGAGACGCGTCAGGATCTGGCCGCCTTCGATCCTGCGCTGCAGCGGGCCATGGCCGGCGATCCGCGTCAGCGGTTCGACGCGTGTCTCGATTTCGCGGCCGCCCTCCGCGACGGGGCTGCCGCCGTGACGCAGGCGCATGCGGTGGTCGATCCCAAGGCCAGTTCGCCAACCGAGCACTTGATGAATCCGGGGACGGGTTCGGAGCTTCCCGCCGTCTTCGTGGCAGCGTGGTCCGCGGAGGAGCCGGAGCCCGACTACCGGTACGAGCCACCCGTCGATCCCGTCTACGGTCAGGCGTCCGAACCCGACTTCGCGCCGACGATGGCGGCGATGCCCGTCCCCGGCGCGTCCTACCCGCCACCACCACCCCCGCCACCCCGAGCGGCGGCCCGCCCGCCGACGAGGGGGGCGGCCAAGACCTGGGTGCTGATCGCGATCGCGGCGGCCGTCGTCCTGGTGGCCGCGGTGGTGATCGTCGTCGTCCGCGGTGAGACGGAGGGCGGGCAGGCAGGCCCCACTGCGGCCTCGACGACGTCCAGCAGCGTCCCCGTGTCGACGGCGTCCGCGTCGCCGCAACCCTCCCCGACCGGCGGTGACCGTCCTCAGCCCGCGCCGCTTCGGGGTAACGATCCCACGGGCGAGAACTGCGAGGGCGGCTTCCAGATCACCGGCCAGACCGGTTGGGCCAGCCACGGGGTTCGCGGCACTCCCGAGACGACGTGCGTCTTCGTCAGCAACGTGCTGAAGGCGTACTGGGACGCCGCCGACCCCAGCAAGTCACCGCGGACCGTCGTCGCCGCAGGCGCCATCCCGTGCGCGGAAGGGGTTGCGTGCGTTGGCAACGAGTTCCTGGTCACCTGTTCGGGTGAGGGCACCGATCCGTGGATCACCTGCCGCGGCGGTCGCGGCGCCGTCGTCTTTCTGTATTGACTGGATACCGGCATCGCCTCACACTGGCATCGACTCAAACCGGCGGGGTGTCCGAGACGCCCACGTCGTGGTGCTACCTTGGCGTCGTGGATCGGTTCGTGTTGCCCGCTGCGGCCAGCATCGTCGTCGGCCTATTGCTCGGCGCGGCCGCCATCTTCGGGGTGACGCTGATGGTCCAACAGGATTCCAAGCCACCGCTGCAGGCGGGCGATCCGTCACAGTCGGTGCTCAACAGGGTCGAGTACGGCGACCGTACGTAGCTCGCAGGCCGCGTCGCTTTCGTCCGACGGCCCTGGCGCACCCTTGTCCCGCCGCTGGTTGTGGCTGGTCGGTGCCACGGCACTCGCGCTGACGTTTGCGCAGTCGCCCGGCGAGACCGCTCCCGACACGAAGCTCGACCTCACCGCCAACCCCCTGCGCTTCCTGGCGCGTGCGGCGAATCTGTGGAACAGCGAGCTGCCGTTCGGTCAGGCGCAGAACCAGGCATACGGCTACCTCTTCCCTCACGGCGCGTTCTTCCTCGCCGGTGACGTCGTCGGACTGCCTGGCTGGGTGACGCAGCGCCTGTGGTGGGCGGTATTGCTGGCAGTCGGGTTCTGGGGCGTCATCAGGGTTGCCGAGGCCTTGAACGACGGGCGGGGCGTCGGAAGCCCGACGTCCCGGGTGATCGCCGCCGTCGCCTTCACGTTGTCGCCGCGGGTGTTGACGACGCTGGGCGCGATCTCGTCGGAGACGTTGCCGATGATGCTCGCACCGTGGGTGCTGCTTCCGGTGATCCTGGCGCTCCGAGGAGCGGGCGGGGCCGCAGGGGCGGGAATCACCACGGCGCCGGTGCGGATGCTCGCGGCTAGGTCGGCGCTGGCAGTGGCACTGATGGGCGCGGTGAACGCGGTCGCGACCCTGACGGCCTGCCTTGCGGCGCTGATCTGGTGGGCGGCCCATCGCCCCACCGCACTGTGGTGGCGGTTCACGGCGTGGTGGGCGCTGTGCACCGCGCTGGCCGTGACGTGGTGGGTGGTCGCGCTGGTCATGCTTGGCCGCATCAGCCCCCCGTTCCTCGACTTCATCGAATCGTCGGGCGTCACGACTCAGTGGCTGTCGCTGACCGAGGTACTGCGCGGCACCTACAGCTGGACGCCGTTCGTCGCACCCAACGCGACCGCAGGCGCGTCGCTGGTGACGGGACCGGTCGCCGTCCTGGCGACGACGTTGGTGGCCGCGGCGGGACTGTCCGGGCTGGCGCTGCGCAGCATGCCTGCGCGTGGTCGTTTGATCGCCATCCTGCTGATCGGTCTCGGCTTGTTGGCCGTCGGGTACTCGGGCGGCCTCGGCTCCCCCATTGCCCACCAGGTGCAGGCCTTCCTCGACGCCGACGGCACTCCGCTGCGCAACGTGCACAAGCTCGAACCGTTGATCCGGCTGCCGTTGGTGCTGGGGATCGCCCACCTGCTTGGCCGCATCCCGCTGCCCGGCAGCGCGCCGCGGCCGGACTGGCTGACAGCGTTCGCGCACCCCGAGCGTGACAAGCGGGTAGCCGTCGGCATCGTGGTCCTCATCGCGCTGATGGTGGCGTCGTCACTGGCCTGGACGGGGCGCCTGACTCCCCCTGGCGGGTTCACCGCCATCCCGCAGTACTGGCATGACGCCGCGGACTGGCTCGACGAGCACAACCAGCCGTCCGTAGGGACGGAGCGAACCGACTCTGGAGTGTCCAAGCCCGGCCGGGTGCTGGTGGTTCCGGGCGCACCGTTCGCCACGCAGGTGTGGGGCAACAGTCACGACGAGCCGTTGCAGGTGCTGGGCGCCAGCCCGTGGGGGGTTCGCGATTCGATCCCGCTGACCCCACCTGAGACCATCCGTGCCCTCGATTCGGTGCAGCGGCTGTTCGCCGCGGGCCGACCGTCCGCCGGTCTCGCTGATACCCTTGCCCGGCAAGGCATCTCGTTCCTGGTGGTCCGCAACGACCTCGATCCGGAGACGTCGCGTTCAGCCCGCCCCCTGCTGGTGCATCGCGTCCTGGACAACTCGGGCGGGCTCGTCAAGGTGGCGCAGTTCGGCGATCCCGTCGGACCCGGCAGGCTGGCAGGCTTCATCACCGACAGCGGACTGCGCCCGAGATACCCGGCGGTGGAGATCTACCGGGTCGGCGGTTCGATGGATCCCTATCTTACCGACGCGGACGCGATGGCCCGGGTGGACGGCGGGCCAGAGGCATTGCTGCGCATCGACGAGCGGCGACGCCTGCTCGGCCAGCCCCCCATCGGGCCGACGCTCCTGACCGCCGACGCCACGGCAGCCGGGCTGCCCGCCCCCGTCGTCACCGTCACCGACACCCCGGTCACCAGGGAGACCGACTACGGCCGCGTGGACGACCATTCGTCTGCGGTCCGCGCGCCCGGCGATTCGCGAAACACCTTCAACCGCGTGATGGACTACCCGGCGGGCGGCGCCGACCCGGTCGACGGCGACTGGCCCGGCGGCAGGCTCTCGGTGTCGAGTTCGGCGGCCGACTCGACCGCGCTGCCGTACGTGGCGCCGGCGACGGGTCCTGCGGCGGCGATCGACGGGGACCCGGCGACCAGTTGGGTGTCCAACTCGCTGCAGCCCGCGATCGGCCAGTGGCTGCAGGTGGACTTCGACCGTCCAATCGCGAACGCGGGCATCACGATTACTCCGAGTGCCACGGCCGTCGGCGCACAGGTGCGACGCATCGAGGTGTCGACCGTGAACGGGACCCGGACCGTGCGCTTCGACGAAGCGGGCAAGCCGGTGTCGACCGCGCTGCCGCTGGGCGAGACGCCGTGGGTGCGCTTCACCGCCATCGCGACCGACGACGGTTCCCCCGGTGTGCAGTTCGGCATCACCGACTTCGCGATCACGCAGTACGACGCCTCCGGCTTCGCGCAGCCGGTGAATCTTCGCCACACCGTCGTCGTACCTGGTCCGCCGCCAGGTTCGGCTGTTGCGCAATGGGATCTGGGCTCCGAGCTGCTCGGTCGGCCCGGTTGCGCGGACGGGCCCGACGCGGTCAGATGCGCCGCGACGATGGCGTTGTCGCCGGAGGAACCGGTGAACCTGAGCCGGACGCTCACGGTCCCGGAGGCAACGACCGTGGTGCCGACGGTCTGGGTGAGGGCAAGACAGGGGCCCAACCTCGCCGACCTCGTCGCGCAGCCTGGGACCGCCCGTGCCATGGGCGATTCCGACCTGATCGACGTGCTCGGCTCGGCGTATGCGGCCAGCGACGGCGACCCAAGGACGTCGTGGACGGCGCCGCAGAACATCGTGCAGCACCGCGGCGGCGCGAACCTCGTGGTGAAGCTCCCGAAGCCGACCGAGGTGGCCGCGTTGCGGCTCGCGCCGAGTCCGGCCGAACTGCCCGCCCATCCGACGCTGGTGGCCATCGATCTCGGCGACGGGCCTCAGATTCGGTCCTTGGACGCCGACGGCGGTGCTCAGACCATTCCGCTGCACCCCCGCGTCACCGACACCGTCAAACTATCGCTGCTGGATTGGAGCGATGTAATCGACCGCACCGCACTGGGTTTCGATCAGGTCAAACCGCCAGGTCTGGCCGAGGTCACGGCTCTGGATCAGCGGGGCGCACCGATCGCGGCAGCCGACCCGGCGCGCAACCGGGCCCGGCCCGTCACGCTGCGCTGCGGCGACGGTCCGATCATCGGCATCGCGGGGCAGTTCGTCCAGACCTCGATCACGACCACCGTCGGCGCCCTCCTCGACGGGGATCCCATCGCCGCGATTCCATGCCAGAACGGGCCGATCTCGATACCGGCCGGCGAACAGGAACTGGTGTTGAGCCCCGGACCCGCGTTCGTCGCCGACGGCATCCAGCTCGCAGGACCGTTGGCAAGTCGATTGCCCAGTGCGCCAGAGGTTCCCGCATCCGTGACGCAGTGGCAGGCCGATCGCCGTGCCGTCGACGTGCCCGTCTCTGATCGCCAGCGGGTGCTGGTGGTGCCCGAGAGCATCAACCCAGGGTGGACGGCGCGCGCCTCGGATGGCACCGCATTGACGCCGATCACCGTCAATGGGTGGCAGCAGGGCTGGATCGTGCCTGCGGGTGCGTCGGGGACCATTGCCCTCGAGTTCTCCTTCAATACGCCCTATCGCGTCGGCCTGTTCGGTGGACTGGCTCTGCTCCCGGTCCTCGCGTTGCTCGCGTTCTTGCCGTTGCGGCGCAGGGCAATCAGCGGCGATCCGGTCGATCCGTGGCAGCCGGGATCCTCCACCGCGGGCATCGCGGCGCTGGCGTTCGGCTATCTGGTGTCCGGCTTCGCAGGCGCCGTCGTGGTGGGCGTCGCCATCGGGCTTCGGTACCTGTTGCGAACGCGGCCGAGGCTTTCGGACCGGGTGACGCTCGGGCTGGTGGCGACCGGGCTGATCCTGGCCGGTGCGACGTTGAGCCGTTACCCGTGGCGATCGGTCGACGGCTACATCGGACACGCGTGGGGTGTGCAGCTGTTGGCGTTGGTCTCGGTCGCCGCGTTGGCCGCGTCGGTGGTGCCGCTGCCGCCCCGTCGCCCGTCGTGAAACCACTGCGATCTTCCGGCCGATTCTTCGCAGAGGTTTCACATTCGGCGCGCCAGGTCGACCCCACGCGCGTCGTCATCGGCCATAGCGGAGACACCACCGACATCGCGTATCTGGAGGAGCTGGTCGCCAATGGTTCCTACCTCGGGATGGACCGGTTCGGTGTGGACGCGTTCCTGGGTTTCGAGGACCGGGTTAACACGGTGGCCACCATGTGCGAACGTGGGCACGCCGACAAGATGGTGTTGTCCCACGACGCCTCTTGCTATTTCGACGCGTTGCCCGAGGAGGCGCTGCCCGTCGCGCTACCCAACTGGCACTATCTGCACATCCACGACGACGTCATTCCCGCGCTCAAGCAGCGCGGCGTCACCGATGCGCAACTCACCACGATGTTGGTCGACAATCCCCGCGCGATCTTCTCCGTCACGGGCGGCTACTGACGTGGTGCGGGGTCATCTCGCGACGGCAGGCTCGGGACGGTCGGTGACAGAGCTGTCCAGCGGTGTCACCGTCTTTCCAGGAGCGGGCCGCCTTTCCCAGCGCCGCAACGCGTTCCGGCACGGCGACTCGACCAGCGCGTAGCTGACCGCCGCGATGGCGAAGCCGATTACCAACGTCAGCGTCAGCACGATCGGCATGTGACCGTTGAACGGGAACTCCCCGATCATCGGGAACACCATCGCAAGCGCGGCCAGGTGCCAGACGAAGAGACCGTAGGACCAGCGCCCCAGCGTGACCATGGACTTGCTGCCGAGAATCCGGTGCGACGCGTCCCCGGGGCCGAGCACCAACGGCGCCAGCAAAGCACCCGCGACGATCGCTCCCATCGACACCTTGATGAGGAACTGCCCCAACGTGCCCGGCGCCAGGCCCGCGGGCCCGGCCATCGGCGAGGCGGCCAACCCGAAGGCGGCGAGCGCGATCACGGCCATCAGGACCCGCCGTCGGGCCAGCCGGTGGGCCCACCCGACCGGACTCACCGTCAGTTCGGCGATCAGCATGCCTGCGGCGAACCAGGAGAAGAACGCGGGTGGCCACGTCAGCGGGTTGACGCCGAACGGCACGCTGAACGGGATCAGCCCCCACGCGAAGCTCGCCAAGGCCACCCCCGCGATGGCGGGAATCCTGGCCCGCACGGGCAGCCGCCGCGCCAGCAGCGCCAGCACGGGCAGCGCCAGATAGAAACTGACCTCGACCGAGAGGCTCCACATCTGAGTCAACCCGTTCGTCAACGTCAGAGGCACATAGATCTGCGTCAGCGTCAGGTTGGCCAGCCACACCGTGAAGTCGGCGTCGGAGTCCGGAAGCAGGGACAGGATCACCACCACGGCCACCACGTAGCCCGGCATGATGCGCACGATCCGCGACCGTAGGTAGTGCCCGGTCGCCGGTACCCCTCGCATCCCGCGTGCCGCGGCGGCGTGCCCACGCCACAGCAGGAAGCCCGACAGGGCGAAGAACACCGCGACCGCCAGGTCGAAGCGCCCGAGCACCCGACCCGTGCTCCAGGTGGTGTGCCCAGTCTGGAAGCCCACGTGGGTGATCACGACGCCGATGGCCGCGCAGGCGCGCATACCCTCGACGGCGGGCAGGAAGCTGCGCGTGCCGGACACCGGTGCGGAAACGTCCGGCCCCGCGTCGCTCCCAGTCACGGCGACCAGTGTGCCCGATGGCCCCCGGGCCCGCGACGAGTGCCGGACACCGGCACTGGTCGGCGACTGTTAGGGTCGAGCAGGTTTGCCTCAGCTGCCTCAGGGGCAGGTGGCGGCGTGGGCGGAGTCGTCCGAGATAAGGAGGCACGGTTTGAACCGCGCTGTGGCGCTGCGTATCGCGGCGTGCGGGCTCATGGGTCTCGGAGCCGCCCTACTGATCGCGGCCCTGCTGCTTTCGACCTACACCAAGGGCAAGATCGCCAAGGTCCCGCTGGACGTCGATACCACCCTGGTCAGCGAGGGCACCGGAACGGCCTTCGACCCGGCCTCGCTGTCCCAGCCGAGGTTCACGGTCAACGAAGACGTGCCCATCCAGTTGCAGCAGCAGATCAGCGTCGAGGCGCCGTCGAACGCCGAGCTCGTCACGCTGCAGGTGGGTGACACCGTGCGGCGCACCGACCAACAGCAGGACAACGGTCTGCTGCTGGCCCTCGTCGACACCGTGACGATGGACCGCAAGACCGCCCTGGCGGTGTCCGATGACACCTACCCGGGCTCGGTACAGAAGCCGCGCAGCATCGACGACGACAACCCGCCTGCCATCGCCGCGCTACCGCACGAGGGTCTGACCTACCGCTTCCCATTCGACACCGAGAAGAAGACGTACCCGTACTTCGATCCGATCGCGCAGAAGGCGTATGACGCCAACTACGACGGCGAAGAGGACGTCAACGGGTTGACCACGTACCGCTTCACCCAGGACGTCGGGTTCGACGGCAGCGGTAAGTTGGTCGATCCGGTGAAGTACGCCTCGCTCTACGAGGACGACGCCGACGCCGAGGTCAGCGCGCGTGCCGAGCTGTGGTTCGGCCCGCGGGGCTCCGACGAGGAGAACAACGAGACGATCACGATGACCCGCTACTACGCGGCGGAGCGCACCTTTTGGGTCGATCCCGTGTCGGGCACCATCGTGAAGAGCCAGGAGCACGGCTACCACTACTACGCCCGTGATCCACTCAAGCCCGAGGTGACGTTCGCCGACTACAACGTCACGTCGACCGATCAGACCATCGAGACGCAGGTGGCCACCGCCCGCGACGAGGGTGACGTGATCGCCCTGTGGGGTCGCATCCTCCCCATCACCTTCACCGCGATCGGGCTGGTGGCTCTGGTCGGTGGTGTCCTCCTCGGATCGTTCACCCTGCGCGCGGAGTCGGCGCTGATCGACCCCGGACTCGACGAAACGGGTCACGGCTTCTTCGGCAGACGTCCGACCGATACCGGGCCGATGCCCGCCGCTGAGGCCGCGACCGAGAAGATACCCACTCAGCGACCGTCGGATCTCCCGCCGGACCGAGGCTGATCGCACCTTCCCGGGTGGCAGTGCCTGCGTACGCGCTGGCACTGACCTTGGCGGTGACGGCCCCGCTGCTGGCGCCGGGATATCTGCTCCTCCGCGATGCGGTGTCGACGCCGCGCTCATACCTGACCGACGCCGCGCTCGGGGTGTCCGAGGCCGCGCCGCGGGCGCTGCCGCAGGACTTCGCGGTCGCCGTCGCCTCGCACGTGGTCGACGGCGGAGTGGTCGTCAAGGTGCTGCTCGTCGCGGGGCTCTGGCTCGCGGGCTGGGGCGCCGGTCAACTGGCGGCGTTCGTGGTACCCGCTGCGGGGCTGCCGGGGCGGTTCGTCGCCGTCACCCTTGCGGTGTGGAATCCCTATGTCGCGGAACGACTTCTGCAGGGCCACTGGAGTCTGCTGGTGGGCTACGGGTGCCTGCCGTGGGTGGCGCTGTCCGTGCTGCGGCTGCGCGACGGGGATGGCTCTTGGTGGCCGCTGGCGTTCTGGGTCGCGGTCGCCGGCCTGACGCCGACGGGCCTGATGCTCGCGACGGCCGTCGCACTGGCGAGCTGCGCGGCGCCGGGGTCGGGTCGGGCGAGATGGGCGTGCGCTGCGGGCACCCTCGGGATCGCCGTGGCCGCCGCGCTGCCGTGGCTGGTCGCGTCGGCGGTGTCGGAGTCGCTGTCGGTGGCGGGTGACGCCGGGGTTCCCGAGTTCGCTGCCAGGGCAGAGCCTGGCCTCGGCACGCTGCTCAGCCTGACCGGTCTCGGCGGCATCTGGAACGCCGCGGCCGTACCCGCCACGCGGACGACGCCCTTCGCGGTGGTGGGCACCGTGGTCCTGCTCGGGATCGTCATCCTCGGGGTGCGGTCGGCTTGGCTGCGCCCGCAGGCGCGGCCGCTGCTGCTGCTGGCGGTCGCCGCGGTGGTCGGGCCCGCGCTGATGGCGACGGGTCCCGGCCTGGCAACGGTGGAGGCCGCGGCGCGCACCCTGCCCGGTCTCGGTGTGCTCAGGGACGGCCAGAAGTGGGTCGCACTGGCGATGCCCGGCTACGTGGTGGCGGCCGCGGCGGCGGTCACCGCGCTGGCGCCGAGGGTGCCGCGGATCGCGGCGGCCGCGGTGGGCTGCGTCGCGTTGCTTGCGGTGCTGCCCGACCTGGCGTGGGGGGTGGGCGGCAAGGTCGAGTCGGTGCGGTACCCGCCGGGATGGTCAACGGCGGCGGCCCTGATCAACGCCGATCCCCGAACGGTCGCGGTGCTGCCTCAGATGAGCATGCGGAACTTCGCGTGGGCGGGGTACGCGCCCATCCTCGATCCGCTACCGCGCTGGGTGGCGGCCGACGTGTGGGCGACCGGTGATCTGGTGATCGGCGGTAAGACCATCCCCGGCGAGGGCACCCGCGCACGCCAGGTGGAGCAACTGGTGCTGTCCGGGGCAGGCGTCGACGAGCTGGCGCGAGCCGGGGTGGGCTGGGTGGTCACCGAGGGCGGCGCCGGGCCCCGCCTGGCCCTGCCCGTGGCCTTCTCCGACGACGACCTGACCGTCTACCGGGTCGGCGGTGACCGTCCCGCCGCGGCGCACCGCGGGTTGTTGATTGCCGCCCATCTGGGGTGGCTGGCGACGCTGTTCGTCGGCGCGGCGGGGACGGTCGTGACGGGACTGCGGCGTCGGCGTCGGCCGACCACGACCACGACCTAGCCCGCCCGACCCGGGGGGTCTAGGACAGGGTGACGGGCTTGGCCTCAGCCTCGGGTGATGACGCCTGGTCCGGGTCGACGATCGGCGCAAGGTCGATCCCGCGGGTCTCCGGCAGCGCGAGCACCGCCACCAGTCCGGCCAGTGCGACCACCACCATCGCGGTGGCCAGGAAGACCGGCGACCCTCCCGCCAGACTCACCAGGCCGACCGAGATGACCGGTGCTGGCCCGGCCAGTAGGGCGCCGGGAATCTCGCGGCCGAGCGCGAAGCCACTGAATCGATATGCGGCAGGGAACAATTCGCTGTAGTACGCCGCCTGTGACCCGAACATCGCGAGGCATCCACCGAGCGCGAGCGCGAAGGCCAGGATGATGAGCGCGACGTTGCCGGTGTCCAGCATCCAGAAGAAGGGGAAGGCGATCACCGCACAAAACGCGCTGACGGCGATGTAGACGGGTTTGCGACCGGTGCGGTCGGACAGTTTCCCGATGAACGGAATGGCCAAGGCCCCGACAGCACAGCCGATCAGCACCGCGATCAGCGCCGTACTCTTGGGGACGCCCTTGCCCGCGATGTAGCTCAGCGAATACGTCTGTACCACATAGATGTTGAAGGCCAGCACACCGTTGGCGACCATGACGAGCAGAAGTCGTCGCGGCATCGCCCTGACCATCGCCAGCGCGGGCAGCTTGGTGCGGGCGCGCGCCTCCTTCAGTTCGGTGAACACCGGCGATTCGGGTACCCGCAGCCTGATCAGCAGGCCGATCGCCACGACGACGATGCTGAACAGGAACGGAATCCGCCAACCCCAGCTCATCAGCTGCTCCTGCGGAAGCATGGCCACGGCGGCGCTCATCGCCGCCGCGAGCCCGATGCCGATGAACACCCCTGACGCGGGCAGCGAGGCGAAGTAGCCGCGCCGCTTCACGGGTGCGAACTCGGCCACCATCGTCACCGCGCCCACGTACTCCGCGCCGACGCCGAGTCCCTGCAGCAGGCGGCACACCACCAGAAGCACCGGTGCGAGAACGCCGATCGACGCGTACGTCGGCAGCAACCCGATGATCACGGTCGCGACGCCCATCAGCAGCAGCGTGCACACCAGCGAGAATCGCCGCCCGTACCGGTCACCCAGGTGCCCGAAGATCATCGCACCCACCGGCCGGGCGAAGTAGCCGACACCGAAGGTCGCGAAAGCTGCGGCAATGCCTGCGCTTTCGGAGAACTTGGGAAAGAACAGGGTGCCGAACACCAGCGCTGCGGCCTGCCCGTACACGGCGATGTCGTACCACTCGATGACGCTGCCGATGACCGTGCCGGGGATGAGCCTTCGTTTGGACTCCAACCAGATCTGGTCGGGGGTGGTGGAAGTGGTCATGATGCGCTCCTCCTTGAGCCGGTGTGGACGACGTTTCGCAATGGCTCGCCGGCCGCCAGACGGTTGACGTTGTCGGCGATGGCCGCATAGCGGCGACGGGGTAGTTCGGTGGTCCACGCACTGGAGTGCGGTGTGCACCAGGCGTTGGGCAGCTCCCACAGCGGGCGTGCGGACGGCACGGGGTTGGCGTCGTCCGGTGTGGGGTAGCGGTACCAGACGTCCAGGATCGCGCCGCCGATTTCGTTGTCCTGCAGGGCGTCATACAGCGCTGACTCGTCGACGATGGGTGCCCGGGAGATGTTGACGAGCACGGAGTGCGACTGCATCATCGCCAGAGCGGTGGCGTCGATCAGCCCCGTGGTCGCCGACGTCAGCGGACATGCCAGCACCAGGTAGTCGGCCACCGCAAGCACCTTGTCGAGGTCGCCGGTGGGCAGCACCTCCGCGGCGGCATCCGCGGTGGCGTGGTCGTCGACGGCGATGACGTCCACACCGAATGCGGCGGCGCGGGTCGCGATGGCTCGACCGATGCGGCCGTATCCGACCACCCCCATCGTCTTGCCCGCGATCTCCCCGTGCGGCACGCGGTTGCGGTACTGCCGGGCCCAGGTCTGCGGAGTGAACGAGTACTGCAGCGCCGAGGCGCGGATCTCCCACTCCAGCAGCCGCGCAAGGACGAACTCTGCGATCGGCGTCTCGTGCTCGAAGACGTTGGCCACCAAGGTGTTCGGTGGTAGCACCGAGAGGTCGATCTGGTCGAGGCCGGCACCGGGCACGTGCAGCAGCCGAAAGGGCGGCGCGGTGCCGCCCTGCCGCGAGAAGCGTAGTGAGACAACGACGTCCCCGGCACCGATCCGATCGTCGAAGGCGTTGGTGGTAGCCGCTTCCCAGGGCAACCCCACGACGTCGTACGGCGCACGCAGGTGCGGACACAGGTCGGCCTCGTGTTCGGCGGCCTCGCCGATCAGCCAGATCTTCATGGCGTGCCGCCGGGACGTTCTCCGGCCGCGGCGGCCGACAGGATGGCGCGCACCGCGTCCTCGGTGACGGGTGCGGGGTTGCCCGCCCGGCTGGCATCGTGGACGTCCGGTCCGGCGGCGGGTCCATCGGCGGTGGTGGCGATCACGACGGCGCGGTCTTCGTCCTGCGGCCCGAACCCGACGTCGGCGAGGCGGGTCGGCAAGCCCGCGTCGTGGACGAGGTCCCAGATGTGTCCGGCCAGGTCGTCGGTACCGACGGCGCGCGCAATCCGGCCCAGCGGGCCGGCGGCGTGGCGGAGCAGGTGCTCGGTGACATAGGGCAGGACGACGGCGTGGGCGGTGCCATGCTCCACGCCGTAACTGCCGCCGAGCATGTGGGCAATGGCGTGCTGGATGGCGAAGCCGCCGGTGAGGGCCGCCCCGCAAAGGTAAGCGCCGTAGAGCATCTCGTTGCGCGCGGCCAGGTCACCCGGGTTGGCGAGCAGGATCGGCAGGGCTTCGGTGACGACGCGGGCACCCTCCACCGCCGCGGGCACCAGCAGCGGGCTGAGGCTGGGCAGGTAGACGGCGTCGACGCTATGCGCGAGCGCGTTCATCGCGCTGGAGGCGCTCGTCGCGGGCGGCAGCGAGATCGAGAGTTCGGCGTCGTAGATGACGGTGGAGGCGAGCATCCGGCGACTCTCGCGCATGCGCTTGACGCCGTCGGCCGTCATTCCGCAGTAGCCGGTCATCTCCGACCCGCTGTAGGTGGTGGGCACCGCGATGATCGGCATCCCGGTCTCCAGCGCGATGCCCTTGCACAGTCCGGTCGCGGCCCCGCCGCCGATCGCGATCAGGCAGTCGGCACCCCGGCCCGCGGCCTTTTGCACGCCGCGCTGGACCACCTCGACGGGCACCTGGCTCACCGCTTCCGGCAGCAGTCCGGCGCAGCGATCGCCGATCGTTGAGGCGAACCCGTCGCCCATGCCTGCCCGGCCGGGCGTGGTCACGATCAGCGCGCGGCGCGCTCCCAACCGGTCTATCTCGTCGCCAAGGCGCGCGGCGGTGCCTGGGCCGAAGACGATGCGTGGCGGGGTCGCGTTGTGGACGCCCGCGGGGTGCTCGAAGGTCCGCATCCGCGTCACCAGTCCACCACCGTTCCGTCGGAGAGCACGGCGGAGCTGCTGTGCGAAACCTCCGGTGCGTAGGGATGTTTGGCGGCCTCGGCCTCGTCGACTTCGACACCCAAGCCGGGTGCCGTCGGTACCTGCCAGTGGCTGCCGATCCGCGTCATGGGGGTGCTGACGACGTCGTCGTACCAGCTCACCGCGCCGCTCATTTCCTCCTGGATGACGAAGTTGGGCGTGCTGACGGCGAAGTGCAGCGCGGCGGCGCCGGCGATCGGCCCGTTCGGATTGTGGGGTGCGACGCCGACCATCTCGACGTCGGCGAGCGCCGCGATCCGCTTGCCCTCCAGCAGCCCACCGGTGTGGTTGAGGTCCGGCTGGGCGATGTGTACGGCCTTGCCGGACAGCACCGGAAGGAATTCGCGCAGGCCGATCAGCCGTTCACCCGCGGCGATCGGTGTCGCCGAACGCTGGGCGACCTGTCGCAGCGCCTCGGTGTCACCGGGCTGCACGGGTTCCTCGCAGAACAGCGGTTGGTACGGGGCGAGCACCTCGATGTACTGCAGGGCGGCCGCGACCGACGCGGGTCTGCCGTGGAAGTCCACCATGATGTCGACGTCGGGGCCGACGGTGTCCCGCAGTGTCGCCATCATCTTGTCGACGTGTCTGCGCTCCGCCGCGACGGTCAGGTGACCGCCATAGGGAATCAGCACCACTTTCATTGCGTCGTAACCATTCTCGATGACAGCAGCCGCCTTCTCCCGTAGCACGCCGGAGTCCGAGGTGTCGTACACCGAGCGCATGTCGCCGAGTCCGAGATGGGTGTAGACGTGTACGGAGTCGCGGACCTGCCCGCCGAGCAGCCGCCACACGGGTTGGCCCACCGACTTGCCGAAGATGTCCCACAGCGCGTGTTCGATGCCGCTGATGGCGGTCGCGCCGATGATGCCGAGACGGTAGTAACTGTGCTTGTTCAGCACCCTGACGATCTGCTCGATGTCGCGTGGATCCCGCCCGATGACCAGTTCACTGAGGTCTTCGATGGCGCCGATCACCGCTCGCGTCTTCCAGTTCAGGCTGGCTTCGCCCCAGCCGTACAGGCCGTCCTGGTCGGTGCGGACCTTCACCAGGATCCAGTTGCGCAGTTCGGCGTTGACGACCGTCGTCTCGATCGCGGTGACCCGGATCGTCGAGCCGTCGGACACGGGCGGGGAGGTGATGGGCACGACACTCCGTTCTTGATGTGGTGTGGACAACGCTAGGAGCGGCGACCAATTGCGTCCAACTCTTTGTTTGCATCTATTGATTTGATTTGATTCTTACTGTTGCCTGGACGGATGGACCGCTTCGGACTGGAGTGCTTCGTCGCGCTGGCCGATGAACTGCACTTCGGTCGTGCCGCTGAGCGCTGCCACATCAGTCAGCCCGCGATGAGCCAGCAGATCCGCCGCCTCGAGCAGGAGTTGACCGTCCGCTTGGCCCACCGCAACAAGCGCACGGTGTCGCTGACCCGCGCCGGTGACGCGTTCCTCGCCGAGGCCCGCACGATGCTCCGGCAGATGGAGCACGCCACCGCTCAGGCCTTACGCACCGACCGCGGCGAGATCGGTCAGCTCAGGCTCGGCGTGACGGCGCCGGCCCTCTACGTCGTCTACCCGGAGATCGCCGCCCTGTTCCGCGAACAGCTGCCGAACGTCGGCCTGGTGGTGCGTGAAATGACGACCGCCGAGCAGGAGCATGCGCTCCGACGGGGTGACCTCGACGTCGGCCTGGTGCATCCGCCACTGGACGACCCCAGCGTTGCCACCGAGGAGATCGGCCGGGCACCGTTCCACATCGCGCTGCCGGTGGACCACCCGCTGACGGTGCACGAGTCGCTCGAACTTCGCGATCTCGAGGGTGAACAGGCGGTCATCTTTCCGCGACAGATCGCGCCGCAGCTGTACGACACGGTGCTTCGGCTCTGCCTCGAGGCCGGCTTCAGCTTGAAGATCGCGATGGAGGCCCACCCGGCACAGTCGATCATCGCGTTGGTGGCCGCCAGGGTCGGGGTCGGATTCATCGCGTCGCGAACTCAGCGACTCGACCGCGCCGGTGTCACCTACCGGCCGATCCGCGGTCCGCGGCCGCAGTTGAGCATCGGGGTGGCCTACCACTCCGACGAGACGGGTCCGACGGTGCAGGCGTTCCTGGCCGCGGCGAGAACGGCAGGCAGCTCGATGGAGTGACGGCACCAGCGCCCCGCGAGCGCTGTGGCGATCGTGTGCCTCACCGTTGTGGTGGGTGTCGGTCGACGCGTACCCGGCGTCCCGATCGGAAGCCGGTGGAGCAGTCGTCGCGGTAGGCGATCTGGCCGTGCGGTTTGCCGCCGGTGTCTACTAGGGCCATGAGTTGGCTCAACGCGTGGTGGCAGCACGAGGTGGTCGACGGCTACAAGGGTCCGTTGCTACTCAGCTTCACCGCGTTCGTCGCGACCTTCCTGACGACGCGGACCATCACCCGGCTGATCAGGGCGGGCAAGGGCCCCTTCCACAACGTCAGCACCGGCGGAGTGCACATGCACCACTCGACGCCGGGCGTCGTGTTGCTCATCGTGGGCGGTTTCACCGGCGTCGGCTCGCCGCCGCTGTCGGCGTGGACCTACCTCGCCGGCCTGCTGGTGGGCGTCGGGGCGTCGCTGGTGCTCGACGAGTTTGCGATGATCTTCCGGCTCCAGGACGTGTATTGGTCCCAGGAGGGCCAACTCTCGGTGAACGTCGTGACCCTGGCCGCTGCCTGCGTCGGCCTCGCCACGGTCGGAGTGTCCCCGGTGGACGATCTGCCACCCGAGATCGCCGCGCTCCGCTACGCCGCGGTGGTCGTGCTGCTGGTCAACTTCGTCCTCGTCGCGGTGGCAGCGTTGAAGGGGAAGTACCCCACCGCGCTGCTTGGCCTGTTCATCGGGCCCGTCGCGTGGGTGGCCGCCGTGCGCCTGGCCCGCCCGACGTCGCCGTGGGCACGCCGTCGCTACGGTCCGGCCAGACTCGCCCGCGCGACGCGCCGAGCGGCGGCGTTCGACGACCGGTGGGCTCCCGTCCGGCGACACTGGGACGACTTCATCGGTGGCACACCGACATCGGCCGGCCCGCCCACTCCCCCGGTGCTAGACCACTCCGCCGATCAGCCTGCGGTCGACCACTGACTCCAGCACCACGCGCATCGCATCCGCGCTCTGCTGCCAGGAGAATTCACCGCTGCGCGCCTGCGCCTTCACCCCAAGCTGCTCGCGAAGCACCTCGTCGGTGAGCAGCCGTTCCATGTGCGACGCCAGCTCACCATGGTCGTCGACGAGCAGTCCGGTGACGCCGTCCACGATCGAGTCGGTCAACCCGCCAGAGGACCGGTAGCCGATGCTGGGCACGGCGTGCTGGGCGGCCTCAAGGACCGCGAGCGCCCACCCTTCCTTGCGCGACGGCAGGACGTGTATCCAACCATGTTGTAGCACTGCGTGTTTGGCGTTATCGTCGACGTGTCCGTGAAAGGTCACGGCGTCGGCGATACCGAGTCGCGCCGCGTGGTCGACCAGGCGTCGATCCCACCAGCCGCCGCCGACGACGTCGAGGTGCAGATCGGGAATGCGCGGCAGCAACACGGCGACGGCGTCGAGGACGTCCTCGATCTGCTTGTGCGGCACCAACCTCGACAACACGACCACCCGCGGCGTCGTCGATCGGGGATGCGTCAACGTGGCGGCGGGTGCCTCGTCGACACCGTTGCGCACGACGGCCACCTGGCGAGGATTCACGCCGAGGTCGGCAAGATCGCGCGCCGAGGGCAGCGACACCGTGACGTACTGGTTGTCACGGTGCAATCGGGGTGACAGCGTCGACTCGACGAACCAGCCGACCCTGCTCATCACCGGCCCGGCCACCGGCCACAACTCACGGTGGCAGTGGTGCACCAGCACGACGGAGCGACGGCCGAACGCCAACCTGGCCAGGAAGGGGATGCCGTTCTGGGTGTCGATCACGACGTCGGGGCGCGCGCCACGCAGCGGGCCGATACCGACTCGGGATGCCACCATCGCCAGGCCCGCCAGCACGTACACGGAGTAGCGACCACCGCCGCGGCTGATCGTGACGCCGTCGCGGACCTCCCGACGCCGCGCCCCCGGGTAGCGGGCGGTGCGCAGGGTGACGCGAACGCCCTGCGACGCCAACTGGGCGCCGATCCGCTGAAGGTACATCTCGCTGCCGCCGCCCTGCGGATGGCCGGTGTCGCGCCAGCACAACAGGAGCACGGAGCGGACGGCGGGAGCGGACATCCAGGCCAGACTAGTCGGCCCCTACGCTCGTCACGTGCGCGGAACCGATCTCATCGCCCGCCGGGCCACCCTCGCCAGATCGGTGCGACTGCTCGGCGAGTTCCGCTTCGAGCAGACCGATCCGGCCCGGTTCTACGGGGCGCTCGCCGACGACACCGTCATGCTCGTCGGCTCCCTCTGGACCGCGGTCCACGGCACCGAACCCACCGACCGGACCGTGCTCGACGTCGGCGGCGGCCCCGGGTACTTCGCGACCGCCTTCACCTCCGCGGGCATGCACTACGTCGGCGTGGAGCCCGACGAGGCCGAGATGCACGCCGGGCCCGCGGGGGATGCGGCGGCAGGCACCTTCGTCAGGGCGTCGGGGACGGCGCTGCCGTTGGCCGACGACAGCGTCGACGTCTGCTTGTCCTCCAACGTCGCCGAGCACGTCGCCGAACCGTGGCGGCTCGGTCGCGAGATGCTCCGCGTGACCAGGCCCGGCGGGCTGGTGGTGCTGTCGTACACGGTGTGGCTGGGCCCGTTCGGCGGCCACGAGATGGGCCTGACGCACTACCTCGGCGGGTCCCGTGCCGCCGCGAGATACACGCGCAAGCACGGTCATCGACCCAAGAACGACTACGGCTCGTCGTTGTTCGCGGTGTCCGCGGCCGACGGGCTGCAGTGGGCGGCGAGCACCGGCGCGCTCGTCGCCGCATTTCCCCGCTACCACCCGCGATGGGCGTGGTGGATGACGCGGGTGCCGGTACTGCGGGAATTCACGGTGAGCAATCTGGTGCTCGTCCTGCAGCCCACCTGAACGACGGAACTGGAACAGGTTCTACTCCGGCCGTTTGATGGGTAATGTGACGGCCATGACACAGAGCACTGCCTTCAAGACCGAATGGGACGAGCTGTTCATCGGCGGCAAGTGGGCCGAGCCCGCAGGCGGACCCGGGTCCGGCGTCATCGAAGTGCACTCCCCTGCCACCGGCGAGCTGGTCGGCAGGGTGCCGCTGGCGTCGGAGGCCGACGTGAACGCCGCGTGCGCGGCCGCCCGCAAGGCCTTCGACGAGGGCCCGTGGCCGCACCTGGCACCCGAGGAGCGCGCCGCGATCCTCGGCGCCGCGGTCAAGATCATGGAGGAGCGCGCCGACGAGCTGAAGTTCCTGCTGGCCGCCGAGACGGGGCAGCCGCCGACGATCGTCGACATGATGCAGTACGGCGCGGCGATGTCGTGTTTCTCCTACTACGTGGGCGCTGCCGACAAGTTCGCCTGGCAGGACATTCGCGACGGCATCTATGGCCAAACCCTGGTGCTCAAGGAGCCGATCGGCGTGGTCGGCGCCGTCACCGCCTGGAACGTGCCGTTCTTCCTGGCCGCGAACAAGCTCGGACCCGCGCTGCTCGCGGGCTGCACGGTGGTTCTCAAGCCCGCCGCCGAGACCCCGCTGTCGGTGTTCGCGATGGCCGAGATGTTCGCCCAGGCCGGGCTCCCCGAGGGCGTGCTGTCGATCGTGCCCGGCGGTGCCGAGACGGGCCGCGCGTTGACGGCCAACCCCGAACTGGACAAGTTCACCTTCACTGGCAGCAGCGCGGTCGGCAAGGAGATCGGCAAGCTGGCCGCCGAGAAGCTCAAGGCCTGCACCCTGGAACTGGGCGGCAAGTCCGCGGCCATCATCCTCGAAGACGCCGACCTGGACTCGACGTTGCCGATGCTGGTGTTCTCCGGGCTGATGAACTGCGGCCAGGCCTGTGTGGGGCAGACCCGCATCCTGGCGCCGCGGTCGCGCTACGACGAGGTCGTCGAGAAGTTGTCCGCCGCCGTCGCAGCGATGCCGATCGGCCTGCCCGACAACCCGGGCGCCATGATCGGCCCGCTGATCAGCGAGAAGCAGCGCGACCGCGTCGAGGGGTACATCGCCAAGGGCGTCGAGGAGGGCGCCAGGATCGTCACCGGCGGCGGCCGCCCGGACGGACTCGACGGCGGCTGGTTCATCGAGCCGACGGTCTTCGCCGACGTGGACAACTCCATGACCATCGCCCAGGAGGAGATCTTCGGTCCCGTGCTCGCGGTGATTCCCTACGACACCGAGGACGACGCGGTGCGCATCGCGAACGATTCGGTGTACGGCCTGGCTGGCAGCGTGTTCACCCAGGACTTCCCGAAGGCCATCGAGATCGCGAAGCGGATCCGCACCGGCACCTACGCGGTCAACATGTATGCGTTCGATCCCGGTGCGCCGTTCGGTGGCTACAAGAACTCGGGCATCGGCCGCGAGAACGGACCAGAGGGCATCGAGCAGTACTGCGAGTCCAAGAGCGTGCTGCTGCCGTTCGGGTACACGCCTTAGCTCTCTCCGCTACCACGCAACGAAGGGCCTCGACTCTGCGCTCTTGGCGCCAAAGTGCGAGTGGCGCTCGCCGTCACCGCAGAGTCGAGCGCGTCGTGCTGCGGGTCAGTGACCGCGAAACTGGGCCGCCCTGCGTTCGATGAAGGACTGCACGCCCTCTGCCGCGTCCGCAGTGCCGAACAGGTGCGTGATCTCGGGCCGCAGCGCGTCGACGGCGGCGGCGTCACCCGCGGTTCGCGCCAGGTGCGCCGACGCCAGGATCGCCCGAACACCCAGTGGCGCAGCACGTTCGGCGATGGTGTGAGCGATCTCCACTGCCTTCGCCTTGGCGGCGGCCGCGTCGGGGAGCACCTCCTGCACCAGCCCGATTCGGTGCGCCTCGGCTGCGTCGAACTCGTCGCCAGTGAGCAGCCAACGCATGGCGTTGCCCCAGCCGGTCTGCCGGGGCAGGCGGATGGTCGCGCCGCCGAACGGATAGATGCCGCGAAGCACTTCGATCTGCGCGAATCGCGCGTCCGCGGCGGCTAGGCGGACGTCGGCGGCGAGCAGCAGTTCGATGCCGAGAGTCAGGCAACGGCCCTGCGCGGCCGCGACGACCGGCTTGGTCCACTCACCGTCGAGACGCCACGGGTCTCGGCCGCCGTCGGGCATCGGATCTCGCCCCTCCGCGAGGTAGGGCGCCACGTCGACCAGGTCGAGGCCCGCGGTGAAGTGGTCGCCGTTGGCGATCAGCACTCCTGCACGCAGCGCGTCGTCGGTCTCCAGCAGCGCATACGCGCGGGAGAGGTCGGCGAGCATGGCGACGTTGAAGGCGTTGCGCTTCTCCGGCCGGTTCAGCGCCATGACCAGCACGTGCCCGTCGCGTTCCAGCGCGACGGTGTCCAGGGTGAGCTGCGATGCGCCGGTCATCCTTCGAGTGAACTCCCCCTCGGCTAACTATGCAATGCACCATAATATGGTCATCGATCTGTGACCGGGAATACATCGCCTGGGGGGTTGTGTTACGCGTTCTATGCTCGATGACATAGCCGGGGAGGCTGCCACGTGGATCGTCGAGGTCAACGTGCTGGGTCGCACATTCACGCACCGGTTCGACGGCCGTCCCGAGGTACCGCGCTTCACCCCGCGCCTGCCGCAGAGGCGCCGCGGCAAATGGCGCGAGCCGCGGGCCGCGGCCTGATGCCAGAGCCCGCCGGCCGCAGCGGCACCAACAAGCGAGGCTCCACCCGCACGCGGATGCTGCACACGGCCGCTCTGGTGCTGCGCGAGAAGGGCGCAGCAGGCGTCACCATCGACGAGGTACTGGCCCGCAGCGGCGCTCCTCGCGGCTCGGTCTACCACCACTTTCCAGGCGGCCGCAGTCAGCTGCTCGCCGAAGCCCTGCAATACGCGGGTGATTCGATCACCGCCGTCATCGACGACGCGTGCACGAAGGGCTGCATTCCGCTCGTCCGCCAGTTCGTCGAACTATGGGAACGAACCCTGGTCGACAGCGACTTCGCGGCAGGCTGTCCGGTGGTCGCGGCGGCGATCAGTGCCGGCGACGACGGTCCCGCGCTGAGCGCGCTCGCCGGTGACATCTTCGGAAGCTGGCGCGACGCGTTGACGCATGCATTCTTGGCAGACGGTTTCGACGCAGCCGACGCAGGCTCGCTCGCGATCACCTGCATCGCCGCCCTTGAGGGCGCGGTGGTACTGAGCCGGTCGACCCGCAGTGCCGACCCGTTGCGCGACGTCGCCCAGCAGCTCGAATTCCTGATCGAAACACGCGAATTCGTGTTGCGATTCGGACTGCCGCCAGCGCAGCGCTAGGCGGCCTTGGTCCACCGCGCGCAGACGAAGTCGGCGTTGCGGGCCACCTCCCGCAGCGCCCACTCCGAGCGCAGCGGCAGCACGGGAGCACCCTTGCCCAGCGTGCACGGCGCATACGACACGATCATCTCGTCGATGAGACCGGCAGCAACGAACTGTGCCGCGACGTCGCCGCCACCGACCACCCAGACGTCGCGACCCGCGGCGGCCGAGACCAGCGTGGCGTGCAACTCCGTGACCTCCCCGACGAACGTCTGCACGGGATGCCCGGCGGCGACGATCTCCGGTCGGTGCGTCAGCACCCACGTCGGCTGCTCGTAGGGCCAGTCACCCGGTTGGTTCGCCAGCATCCACTCGTAGGTCGACGACCCCATCACAAGCGCTCCAACGCTTTTCGCGAAGGCCTCGTAGCCAAATTCACCGTTCGCGTCGACGTC